>NZ_JBFBJL010000052.1:0-69717 GCF_040686075.1 Streptomyces sp. NPDC086519 | reverse complement strand
GGGGCCGCCCCCCCCGCCCCCGCTGGCCCCCCCGCGCCCCACCCCCCCCCCCGCCCCGCCAGGGGCGCGGGGCTGTAGTCGATATGCGGCTTCGCCGCGTCGGCGCGCCCAGCCTCCACCCGTCCGCGGCCGAAACCCAGGGGCCCGCCCTCCTACGGCGCTACCCCTTCGGCAGTACGAACTCGCACCACACCGCCTTCCCGCCCCCCGGCGTCCTCCTCGACCCCCACCCCGACGCGATCGTCGCCACGATCGCGATGCCTCTCCCCGACTCGTCGCCCGGCTCCGCTCGTCTCCGCCGCGGCAGGTGGTCGTCGCCGTCCGTCACCTCGATGATCAGTCGGCGGTCGGTGCGGCGGAGCCGCAGCCGCATGGGCGGGGTGCCGTGCTGGAGGGAGTTGGCGACCAGTTCGCTCGCGGCGAGGACACCCAGGTCGTGGAGATCGGCCGGGAACCGCCAGCTGGTCAGCACGCCGGAGGCGAACGCGCGGGCGCGGGGCGCCGCCTCGATGCCGCCGAGGAGTTCCAGTGCGGCGTTGCGGAACAGGTCGCTGTCCGGGCCCGTACGGGCCGGATGCTGGAGGACCAGGACGGCGACGTCGTCGTCGTGGCCGGCCGTGACGCCGGCCGAGCGGACGAGGCGGTCGCAGATGACCTGGGGCGTGCCGGTGGCGCCCGCCAGCGCGCGCTCCAGCGCCGCGATGCCCTCGTCGATGTCCTCGTCACGGCGTTCGACCAGGCCGTCCGTGTAGAGGACGGCTGTGGAGCCGGGGCCCAGCGGTACCGAGGCGGACGCGTGCACCCAGCCGCCGGTGCCGAGCGGCGGTCCGGTCGGTTCCTCGGTGCGCAGCACGCTGCCGTTCTCGTCACGGACCAGGATCGGGAGGTGGCCGGCGGAGGCGTACACCAGCCGCCCCTCGTTGGGGTCGTGGACGGCGTAGACGCAGGTGGCGATCTGGTGGGGGTCGATCTCGGTGGTGAGGCCGTCGAGGAGTTGGAGGACCTCGTGCGGGGGGATGTCCAGGCGGGCGTAGGCGCGGACCGCCGTACGGAGCTGGCCCATGATGGCCGCCGCGCGGACGCCGCGGCCCATCACGTCGCCGATGACGAGGGCGGTGCGGCCGCCGCCGAGGGTGATGACGTCGTACCAGTCGCCGCCGACCGCGGCCTCGGTGCCGCCGGGCTGGTAGGTGGCGGCGATGCGCAGGTCGTCGGGTTGTTCGAGCTCCTGCGGCAGCAGGCTGCGCTGCAGGGTCACCGCGGTCTCGCGCTGGCGGCGTTCGCTCGCGCGCAGCCGCTCTGCCGCCTCGGCGTGGTCGGTGACGTCGGTGGCGAAGAGGAGGACGCCGCCGTCGCGGTCGCCGTTCTCGGCGACCGGGGTGCAGGTGAACGTGTAGGTGCGGCCGTCGAGCGCCTTGCGGGACTTGAGCGTGCGGGGCCTGCCGCTGCGCAGGACCTGGTCGAGCAGGGGGAGAAGGCCCAGTTCGGCGAGTTCGGGCAGGGCCTCGCGGGCGGGGGCGCCCGGGGGACGTACGCCGAAGGCCGTCGTATAGGCGTCGTTGACGTAGGCGATGTGGTGGTCGGGGCCGTGGACGAGGGCTACCAGGGCCGGGACGTGGTCGAGGACGCCGCGGGCGGGCAGTTCGTCGACCGCCGGTACACAGGGCGAGTTGTCGGTCAGTTGTTCGGCGCGGGCCGCGGGCACGGAGCCTTCCCCCCGTCGGTCCGGGGTGACCGCGTGCTCGGTCCGCGCTGCGGCGCGGCGCTGCGTTCCGGGGAGCCGGGCGCTCCAGCGCGTGAAGTTCACGAAACCTTGCCTCGTGTCGTCGTCTCCGGCCGGCTCGGGGAGCGGCCGGGGGCCGGGGGAAGTCCCCCGGTGCAGTACTGGGGAGAAGCTGGGGAGAAGCCTTGTGCTCGGTCGGGGGCAGTCTGGCAGGGTGGCCGTCGGCGACGACATCCGTCAGACGCCGGGGCGGCCCGTGGAGTTCCTGAGTTCCGTCAGAACGACCCGTTCGAGTCGTCCGAGGGACTGTGTGGAGGCTTTCCACCGGCCGCGAGTTCGAACTCCGCTCGGGGATGTTCGAGCGACCCGAGCGAGACGATCTCCCGTTTGAAGAGCCCGGCGAGGATCCATTCGGCGAGGACGCGGGCCTTGCGGTTGACGGTGGGAACCCTGCTCAGGTGGTAGAGGCGGTGCATGAACCAGGCAGGGTAGCCCTTCAGCCTGCGCCCGTAGACCTGGGCGACGCCCTGGTGGAAACCGAGGGAGGCGACCGCGCCGACGTATGTGTGGGCGTACGTGTCGAGGGGTTCGCCGCGCAGCGCGTGGACGATGTTGTCGCCGAGGGTCCTGGCCTGGCGGACCGCGTGCTGGGCGTTGGCGGCGACGGTCTCGGTGCCGGGTTCGGCGGCCGTGACGTCCGGGACGGCGGCGGCGTCGCCCGCGGCCCATGCGTGGTCGACGCCGTCGATCGTCAGCTCGGCGGTGCACTTCAGCCGTCCGAGCGGAGTGCGCGGCAGGTCGGTGGCGGCGATCAGCGGGTGCGGCTTGACGCCTGCCGTCCATACGAGGGTGCGGGTCGGGAAGCGCTGGCCGTCACTGAGGACGGCGACGCGGTCGGCACAGGACTCCAGGCGGGTGTCGAGCAGCACCTGGATGTTGCGGCGGCGCAGTTCGGTGACGGTGTAGCGGCCCAGCTCGGGCCCGACCTCGGGGAGGATCCGGTCGGTGGCCTCGACGAGGATCCATTTCATGTCCTCGGGCCGGACGTTGTGGTAGTACCGCGCGGTGTAGCGGGCCATGTCCTCCAGTTCGCCGAGGGCTTCCACGCCCGCGTAGCCGCCGCCCACGAAGACGAAGGTGAGGGCCGCGTCGCGGATCGCGGGGTCGCGGGTGGAGGAGGCGATGTCCATCTGCTCGATGACGTGGTTGCGCAGGCCGATGGCCTCCTCGACGGTCTTGAAGCCGACGCCGTGCTCGGCGAGACCGGGGATGGGCAGCGTGCGCGCGATCGAGCCGGGGGCGAGGACCAGTTCGTCGTACTCCAGGAAAGTGGCGCCTCTCCGCTCCTCGGCGGTGGCGAGGGTGGCGACTTCGGCGGTGCGCTTGGCGTGTTCGACGGCCGTCACCTCGCCGATGACGACATGGCACTGGTCCAGAACGCGCCGCAACGGTACGACCACATGACGAGGGGAAATCGAACCCGCGGCCGCTTCGGGAAGGAACGGCTGGTAGGTCATATAGGGATCAGGGGTGACGACAGTGATGTCGACCTCGCCCTGCCTGAGCTCCCGCTTCAGCTTCCGCTGCAGCCTCAGGGCCGTGTACATCCCGACGTAGCCGCCGCCGACAACGAGAATGCGCGCACGTTCCTTCACCATCCCATGACGCACCCGTGACTCTTGTTTGTCCACAGCCCCGGCAACTTGTGTGACCGACGGGCGCCTGGGCCGGGCGCCGGACGCGCGCCCCGGGCGGGACGAAAGGGGCCAGGTCAGCGGGGGCGGGCAAGGGGGCGCGAAGGCATCGAATCGGGAGGTAAACGACCCGTACTCCGATCGGGGGGCGCACCGTGCGGAACGTCCCCCTTCTGAATTGACAGCCTCTCAACTATGTTCGTGTGTCGACGGGGTGCAGAGGACGTGGTCGAACGGTCCGCGACAGGCGGTCCGCAGGCCCACGGTCCATGATCGGTCATGGGTCGGCCGCAGTTCCGCTCGCTCCGGCTATCAGTGACGGGGAGAGTCTCCGGGGGGAGACGTCGTTAACCGGGGGAACACAGATGCATATTCAGGACACGCATTGGTCATCGGCATCCGCTCTGGCGGCCGGTGGCGGAACGGTGAGCGCGACGACGGGCAACGGACGCGGTGACGGGCCGCGTACGACGCCGTTGCGGGTGGACGCACAGCGCAATCTGGAGCACGTGCTGCGCGCGGCGCGCGAGGTCTTCGGCGAGCTGGGGTACGGCGCGCCGATGGAGGACGTGGCGCGGCGGGCGCGGGTCGGGGTCGGCACCGTGTACCGGCGCTTTCCGAGCAAGGACGTGCTGGTACGGCGGATAGCCGAGGAGGAGACCTCCCGGCTGACCGACCAGGCGCGGGCCGCGCTCGGGCAGGAGGACGAGCCGTGGTCGGCGCTGTCGCGCTTCCTGCGGACGTCGGTGGCGTCGGGGGCGGGGCGGTTGCTGCCGCCGCAGGTGCTTCGGGTCGGCGTGCCGGAGGGGCTCGGCGGCGGGGTCGATGCCGGCTCCGGGACCGTGGAGGCCCGGCTGCCTCAGCAGCGGACGCAGCCGGGGGCCGGGGAGTTGCGGCTGGTGGCGGAGGAACGGGAACCGGTGACCGGCACCGACGGCGATGACGCGGGGGCGGCCGAGCTGCTCGAAGTCGTCGGGCGGCTGGTGGAGCGGGCTCGGGCGGCGGGTGCGTTGCGACCGGACGTCTCGGTCTCCGACGTGCTGCTGGTGATCGCCACGGCCGCGCCGTCCCTGCCGGATGCCGCGCAGCAGGCGGCGGCTTCGGCCCGGCTGCTGGACATTCTGCTGGAGGGGTTGCGGTCGCGGGCCTGACGGTGTCCTCGCCTGGCCGCGCGGGTGACCTTCGCGTGGGCGGGTGCGGGGCCACGACCGTGGGCGGGTGCGGGCTGACTGTGGCTGGTCGCGCCCACGCGGCGGAGCCGCATATCTGACCCAGCCCCGCGGCCCTTCGGGGTGCGTCCCCTTCCGGGTGACCGTGTCGGCACCCAGGGATCCGGGCAAAGGCGGTGTGGCAGGCTGAGCCGGTGATTCGGTCGGGCGGGCAGGCATCGGGGGCGTTCCGCGATGAGCGTTGACGGGTGGGACGAGTCCGTCGGTGAGGAGACGGCCTCGCCGCAGGTGCCCGGCCGGGGCGGCCGGGCCGACGTTCCGGCACAGCGCGACGGCGGTGTGCCGCCCACGTCCCGGAAACCGCCGCATCCCGACAGCCAGTTGATCGAGCGGATGCGGGCCGGCGACGACTCGGCGTACGAGGAGCTGTACCGCCGGCACGCGGACGCGGTGCGGCGCTACGCGCGGACCTGCTGCCGGGACGGGCACACCGCCGAGGACCTGACCGCCGAGGTGTTCGCCCGCATGCTGCAGGCGGTACGCGGCGGGTCCGGGCCCGAGTACGCCGTGCGCGCCTACCTGCTCACCTCCGTACGCCGGGTCGCCGCGCAGTGGACCAGGTCGGCCCGGCGTGAGCGACTGGTCGACGACTTCGCGCTGTTCGCGGCGCAGTCCGCGCGCGGCTCCGAGGGGTCCGACAACGACACACTGGACCTCGGCGCGGATGTGCGGGCGATGCACGAGGCCGAGCAGTCGATGGCGATGCAGGCCTTCCGTTCGCTGCCGGAGCGCTGGCAGGCCGTGCTGTGGCACACCGAGGTCGAGGACGAGTCGCCGAGCGAGGTGGCCCCCCTCTTCGGGCTGGACGCCAACGGCACCCGGGTCCTTGCCAGCCGGGCCCGCGAGGGCCTCAGGCAGGCCTACCTCCAGGCCCATGTCAGCGCCGCCCTCGTCGACGACGAGGAGTGCGCCCGCTACGCCGACCGGCTCGGCGGCTACGCCCGCCGCAAGCTGCGGGTCCGCGCCGAACGGGGGCTGCGCAAGCACCTGGAGGAGTGCGCCAGGTGCCGGCTGGCCGCCGCCCAGATCGAAGAGGTCGCGAGCGGTATCCCGGCCGTCGTACCCCTCGCGGTCATCGGCTGGTTCGGGGCCGCCGGGTACGCCAAGGCGCTCGGGATCATCGCCGGGGGCGCCGGAGCGGGGGCCGCGGGCGCGGCCGCCGCGGCGAGCGGTTCGTCCGGCGGGGCGGGCGGCGGTGCCGGGGGTGCCGCGGCCTCGGAGGGGCTGGCGGGACCGGTGAAGGCCGGTATCGCCGCCGGGCTGGTGGCGACGGCGGTCGCCGTGGTGGCCCTCGCCCTGGCGAACGACGGCCACCCGGCCAAGGAGGCGGCCAGACCCGCCCCGTCCCCGCCGGTCGTCCGGCCCGGGGCGCCGACCCCCACTCCGTCGAAGAAGCAACCGGAACCCGAGCCGGTCGCCGTCGCCGCCCGACCGGCCCCCGCCCCCACACCGGCGCCGACACCCACGCCGACACCCACGCCGAGCCCCCGGCCCGCCCCCAGCCCCAAGCCGACCCCCACTGCGATACCCGCACCGCCCCTGACTCCGAGACCGACCCCCACCTCCACCCCGACGCCCACCGCGCCGCCCGCCCCGGTCGTCTACCAGTGGAGCGAGCTGCGCTTCGACGTCACCGGCGACGGCACCCGGCCCGAGATGCGGCTCGGCGAGAGCAGCTGGGTGTGGCAGCGGTACGGCGTGACGGTCGCCGGGAAGAAGTACGCCCACGGCGTCACCGTGCACGGCAGGTCCTCCGTCACCATCGACCTCAACCGGCAGTGCACCGCCTACGACGCGATGGCCGGCGTCGACGACATGACCCTCGGCCTCGGCAAGGTCATGTTCGCCGTCTACGCGGACGGGGTGCGGCTGTGGCGGTCCGGGGTGGTCGAGGGCGGACAGGCCGCCGTGCCCGTCCATGTGGACCTGACCGGGCACCGGACCGTGCGCCTGGCGGTGGAACCGCAGAGCGCCTTCGACACGGTGGCGCTCGCCGACTGGGCCGAGTCGAGGTTCACGTGCCGGTAGCGGCGGTCGGCGTTCTGCTCAGTTCGCGCAGGGCGTCCTCCTCGGTGAGGGAGGCGCCGCGCGAGCGCTCGGCCGCGTAACGCTGCGGGGTCAGCGCGGCGCGGGCGGCCGCGTCGACCTCCTCGGCGCGAGTGCGCTCCGGCTCGGGGCGGACGTTCCCGGCGCGCCAGTGGTCGGCGGCGGCGTACAGCCGTACCGCCCCCGCCAGATCGCCGAGCCGGGCCAGCAGGTCGCCGCCGATGTCCACCAGCGCCGCCGTGATCACCTCGGCGCAGCGGTACTCCACCGCCTCGCGCAGCCCCTCGGCCACGATCGGCAGCGCCCGCGCGGGGCCGTGCTCCACCGCCGTGAGCAGGGCCTCGGCCCCGCGGATCATGGCCATGAACTGCGGCGGCGCGGAGCCGGCCACCGTCGTGGCACGAACGGTCTCGTAGCACTCACGCGCCCGCGGCAGTTCCCCGTCGCAGAGGGCCAGGTACGCCCTGAGCAGCGCCACGTACGCCTTCGACTCCGCCACCGCGTACCGGTCGGCGGCCTCGCCCGCCTGGTCGAGGACGGCCCGGGCGCCCGCCCGGTCGCCGGAGCGGAAGGCGATCTCGGCGAGCCGCGCGAGCAGGAAGGGCGTCTCCGCGTGCGCGCCCACCTCGTGGGCGAGCCGCAGCGCCTCCCGGTACTCGCCCTCCGCCGCCGTGAACCGGCCGCGCGCCATGTCCGCCTCACCGGCCGCGCTGCACACCTGTGCTCCCATCCAGCGGTCCCCGACCCGCCGGCTGAGGACCCGCAGCTCGGCCAGGTCCTCGTCGACGCCCCGCAGGTTGCCGGGTGAGTCGACCAGGATGTGGGTGCGGTACATCAGGGTGACGCCGATCTCCCACTCACCGCCGTGCACCCGGCAGTTGGCGACCACCGCGGACATGTCCGGAGTGATGTCCACGGCGGAGCCGCCCAGGGTCCACGCGGTGAGCGGCCAGATGAGGCCCGGCATCCGGGCGGCCCGGGGACCGCCCGCCTCGAAGGCGGCCCGGACGCGCGCGACGTACCGCAGGGTCCGCTCGTCCCTCACCAGGTCCGGCTGGCCGGACTCGGACGCCAGGAACAGGTCGAGCAGCCTGAGGTCCATGCGCAGTTCGTACAGCGGGTGCCCGGCCCCGGCGTCCGGGGCGGCCAGGAGCGCGCCCACGGGGTCCGCCGCGTCGGCGGACGCGCGCAGCTCGTCCGGGTGGGCATCCGGGGGCAGGGCGTCCCGGGCGACGCCCAGGCGCAGTACCGCGCGCACCGAGGTCGTCGCCTCCTGGCGGTAGTTGCGCAGCCACCAGAACCAGCCGACGGCGAGGACGAGCCGGCCCGCCTGCACCTCGTCGCCCGCGCGGAGCGCCCGGTCGAGGGCGGCGCGGATGTTGTCGAGGTCGGTCTCCAGGCGGCGGATCCAGGAGAGCTGCTCCCCGGAGCGCAGTCTTGGCTCCGCCTCCTCCACGAGCGCCCGCACCCACGCGCCGTGCCGCCGCTCGGCCGCCGCGCGCAGTCCGGGGGCCTCCGCGGCGCGCTCGACGGCGTACTCGTGGATGGTCTCCAGCATGCGGTAGCGCATGCCGCCGGTGCCGTCCGCACCGTCCGGGGTGGCGATGACCAGGGACTTGTCGACGAGCGCGCCGATGAGGTCGGCGGCCGGTCCGGTGCACACGGCCTCCGCCGCCGTGAGGTCCCAGCCGCCGGCGAAGACGGACACCTCGCGCAGCATCGTCCGCTCCCGCTCGTCGAGCAGGTCCCAGGACCAGTCGACGACCGCGCGCAGGGTCTGCTGGCGGGGCAGAACCGTGCGGCTGCCGGCGGTGAGCAGGCGGAAGCGGTCGTCGAGCCGGTCGGCGATCTGCCGGGGCGTCAGCAGCCGCAGCCGGGCCGCCGCCAGCTCGATGGCCAGGGGCAGGCCGTCCAGGCGGCGGCAGATCTCGTCGATGGCCGCCGCGTCGCCCGGCGCGGCGGCGCCGGGCGCGGCGGCGCCGGGCGCGGCGGCGCCGGGCGCGGCGGCGCCGGGCGCGGGACGGACGGCGGCGGCGCGCTCCTCGAAGAGGCGGCGTGCCTGCTCGGGGGCGAGGGGCTCGACCGGGCGCACCGACTCGCCGGGGACGCCCAGGGGTTCACGGCTGGTGGCGAGGACCGTGAGTCCCGGGCAGTGGGTGAGCAGGGTCTCGGCGAGGGCGGCCGCCGCTTCGATGACATGTTCGCAGTTGTCAAGGATCAGGAGTTGGCTGCGCGGGGCGCAGTACTCGACGAGCAGGGCCGTGGGGTCGCTCTGCACCGCCGCCGGTTCGTTGGTCATGAGCACGGTCTCGCGCAGACCGAGCGCGCTGACCACCGCGCCTGGCACCGCCTCCGGCCGGTCGAGCGGGGCGAGCTCGACGAGCCATGCCTGCGGGAGCCCGGCGGCGGCCTCCTCGGCGAGACGGGTCTTTCCTGAGCCGCCCGGTCCGGTGAGGGTGACGAGACGGGCCCTGTGCAATTCGGAACGAACGGCTTCGAGTTCGGGTTCCCGGCCCACGAAAGAGGTAAGACGCGGACGGAGGTTGCCGGTGCGGGGCGGGGGTGCGCCCAGAAGGCCGGGGCTGGCTTCCTGGGTGAGCAACGACGCGTGCAGTGCCCTGAGTTCCGGGCCCGGGTCGGTCCCGAGGCCTTCGGCGAGGGTGCGGCGGGCGGTCTCGTACGCGGCGAGGGCGTCCGCCGGGCGGCCGGTGTCGCGCAGGGCGCGGATGAGCAGGGCGTGCAGCGGCTCGTCGTACGGGTGGGCCGTGGTGAGCTCGGTCAGTTCCGGTACGGCGTCGGCGGCTCGGCCGAGGCGGAGCGCGGCGTCGGCGCGGGCACGGGTGGCTTCCAGCCGGAGCGCCTCGGGGCGGGCGGCGGCCGCGGCGCGGTCGGGGAGGTCGGCGAGGGCGGGGCCGCGCCAGAGGGCGAGGGCGTCGGTGAGGAGACGGTGGGCCGTCGCCGGGTCGCCGGTGGTCAGGGCCTGGCTGCCGTCGCGTACCCGTCGCTCGAAGACGTGCAGGTCGATGTCGTCCTCGGCCGCCTCCAGGCGGTAGCCGCCCGGGGTGGAGGTGACGCTGTCCTTGCCGAGGGCGCGGCGGAGGCGGCCGACGAGGGCCTGGAGCGCGGCCGGGGCGTCCTGGGGCGGGTCGTCGTCCGCCGCCCAGATCTCCTCGATGAGGGTGTCGGGGGTGAGGGTGCGGGCGGGGTGGAGGGCGAGGACCGTGAGCAGGGCGCGGAGGCGGGGGCCGCCGACGGGTATGGGGGCGCCGTGGTCGTCGCTGGCCTGGGTCACGCCCAGGATTCGGTACCGCACCGGGTCATTGTCGCCGGGGGCTGGGGAAGGGGCACGGAGTTTCAGCGCCGGGGGTTGCGGGTTGCCCGGGGCGGGGGCGGGGCCGGGGTTTTCGCTTACGGCGCTGACACGGTGCCGCTGCGCCCACCCGTGCCGCCCCAGCGGCACGACTGCCCGCAGCTGGGAAGCTGACGCGACTGCGGCGCCCCGTCAGGGGCGCGGGGAACTGCGCGATCAACCCCCACCGGCCCGCAGACGGAACACAAAGGCCGCATCTCGATGCGGCAGCCCCCGGACAAGGCGGCCCCCGCACCACGTCACGCCCCCGACGCCAACGCCCCCCTCATCGGCGTCACCCCCGCAGGCACCGCACGGGCCCGCGCCGGCGTCCCCGTCCAGCACGTGCCCCGGCGGGAGAGGAGGCGGCGCAGCCACAGCTCCAGGGAGACCAGGTCGGCCAGGCCGTCCAGCGGCAACGGCTCCCCCGCGGCCGCCGCGCGCAGCGCCTTGCGGACCACCCTCGCCTCCACCAGGCCCGCCTGAGCCAGCAGCGGCGTCGAGAAGAGGGAGATCAGGTCGTCGGCCGCCACGCGCAGCCCCGTGCGGGTGGCGGCTGCCGAGGAGGCGTGGGAGGGGGCGCCCCAGCCCGGCGGGAGGTCGGCGACGCCGGCGCCCTCCAGGACCGTGCGGAGGATCGCCGCGCGGGCGCCCGGCTGGACCCGCAGCGCCTCGGGGAGGTCGCGGCAGGCGCGGACCACCTGGTTGTCCAGGAAGGGAGTGTGGAGGCGCTGGGAGCGGACTTCGGCCGCCTGTTCCAGGACGCGGATGTCGGCCGCGTGACGGGCCAGCACCGCACGCGCGCGGTAGTCTCCGGGTCGCTGGCCGGGGCCGACGCCGGAGCGGTTCGCCGCGCCCTGGAGCAGAACCGATACTTCAGCCAGTGCCTCGCCAGTCAGCCAGCGCGCCGCCGGGCCCGGTCTCGCCCAGGTGAGCGCCGCCAGGGACGCGCCCACCGCGCCTCCGGGGTCGTCGAACCGGCGCCGCAGCAGGCGCTCGGCGAGGGTCTCGACGCCCGCGCGGTACGGCGTACGTGCCAGGCGCCGCGCCGCGCTGTACACGCGCGCGGGGACCATCACCGAGCCGTCGGCCTTGGCCAGCGCGGCGACCGGGCGGACGAGGTGGCGCCGCTTGCGGTCCATCAGCAGGTCGGCGAGGCGCGCGGGATGGGCGTCGAGGACCTGGCGGGCGCCGTAGCCGGTGAAGTGGTCGGCGCTGCCGGCGGCGAGCCGGGCGCGGTGCCGGGCCGCGAAGATCAGGGACGGCCCCGGTTCGTCGGTCAGGGGGCCGTCGAGGTCGGCGTACGGCAGCATCTCCTCGCCGCCGGTGACCACCACGTGGTGCAGGCGCGGGTTGGCGGCGAGGGTGCCGGCGCGTTCGAGTTCGGCCTCGCGGCCGCCCACGGCCAGGTCGTTGAAGGTGACGGCGAGGAGGCGCTCGCCGGCGCCGTGGCCGAGGACCGTGCCGGGCATCCCGGGCAGCCCCGCGGCGAGCAGCGCGAGCGTCCCCGACGCGGGGCCGCCGGAGAGGTCGGCGCCGATGCCCGGGACCGGCATCCCGCGCGCCGCGCGACGCTCGGCGGGGCCCATGCCGGGGACCGGACCCGGGTCGATGTCCGGGACGTGCCGGGGCGCCGACAGCCGCGCGCGTACCGCTTCTACGAGCGCGTCCCGTACGGCGTCCACCGCACGGTCGGGGTCGGCGGAGGGCGCCGCGACCGCGAGCGAGGCGACCTGCTCGTAGCCGGCGATCTCGCGCGCCCCGGCGCGCAGGATCAGCGCATGCCCTGGCGGAACGCGCCGCACGCCCTCGTACGGGGTCGAGTCGTGCAGCGCGGCCGGTACGTCGGGGACGGCGAGGAGGGCCGCGAGGTGGCCGTAGTCGAGGTTGGCCTCGATGAGGTCGGCGAGGGGGAGGGCGGCCGTGGCGTAGGCCGTACCGCCTGCCCAGGGGCTGTAGAAGACCGGGCGGGCGCCCGCGAGGTCGCCGCAGACGGTGACCCGGCGGCCGACCTGGACGACGGCCGTGTAGCTGCCGGGCCAGGCGGTCAGATGGCGCAGTGCGCCCCCGCGCGCCGTGAAGAGGCCGAGACGCAGCTCCTCGTCGGTGGCGCCGCAGGTGCCGAGGACGGCGATGCGGTTCTGCGCGTCGGCCCTGATGACACGCACCTCGTCGGGGCGCCAGTCGCCGACCGCCCACAGCGGATCGGGGTCGCCCCACAGGAGTTGGGAGCCGATGGGGTGGACGGTCTCGCCGTCGTAGCCCATGGCGCCGGCGGAGCCGATCGTGGCGGCACCGGAGGCGGTGCTGCTCCATCCCACCAACCACCGCATCGACGCCTCCACAGGCTGTGGACAACCATGCACGGTACGAACCGGGTCCCCATGCTGCCATGAAGGACGCGGTCCGAGGTGGCGGTGGGGCCGCCTTTGATCCCTGGAAGATTTCACGGAGTTGCCGCAGGACCGGCTACGCGCGCGTGCCGCTGGAGAGTCGCGGCGAGCGCCGACGGCCGTACGGCACCGGGCGACTGCGACGCGAATGCGCCCCCTGTACGCTCCCCCAGAACGCCCTTCGCGCCCTCAATTGCCATGGTAGGAGCGTTGATCGCCCGCAGAGGGTGGGGTCGATTTTCAGCCAAATCCGAGATGACCGCGCGGACTTGCGCACGCTCCGTACATGCTTTGCGCAGCACACGCGCGCGTACTTGACAGCGCACAGTCCGGGAGGCGGGCATCGCCTCCCGGACCGGTCCGCCACCCGCGGGGATGAAGGTGGCGGTGTCCCCCAGCCCACTGGATCCAGTACAGCGGGCCGACCCACGCACCAGCCATGGAACCGCTCCCCTGGTGGCCGGAGGAGAGCGCACGGGCGGGCGCACGGCCACACGGCGGGGGCACGTCGCGACAGGTCGTGCACGGTGCGTGTCTGGGCCGCACTCGCGTACGGACCACAATCCCGCCATCCGGAAGAATGCCCCTTAACGCTTGGGATGCGGCGAACTACGCTGGGTTTACGAATGCCGCGTGGTTATGCCAGCGCGGCAGCCGTCTGTGTCGAGGGGTGGCGCATGTCCAGGGAGCAACGCGGGCCGAACGAAAAACTCGGCGCCGTTCTCGCCCTCGCGGGAATCAGCAACGCAGGACTCGCGCGTCGCGTCAACGATCTTGGCGCTCAACGCGGGTTGACTCTTCGCTACGACAAGACGTCGGTGGCGCGCTGGGTGTCGAAGGGCATGGTGCCGCAGGGCGCCGCCCCGCACCTCATCGCTGCCGCGATCGGCCAGAAGCTCGGCCGCCCGGTGCCGCTCCACGAGATCGGCCTGGCGGACGCGGATCCCGCCCCCGAAGTGGGCCTCGCCTTCCCCAGGGACGTCGGCCAGGCGGTGCGGTCGGCGACGGAGCTGTACCGCCTCGACCTGGCCGGCCGCCGGGCCGGTTCCGGCGGCATCTGGCAGTCGCTGGCCGGATCCTTCGCAGTAAGCGCGTACGCGACGCCCGCCTCGCGTTGGCTGATTACACCCGCCGACAGTTCGGTGGCGCGCGAGGCGCACACCGTGGACGGCTCGGGCGCACCGCTCAAAGTCGGCCACAGCGATGTGCAGAAGCTGCGGGAGGCCGCCGAGGACGCCCGGCGCTGGGACTCCAAGTACGGCGGCGGCGACTGGCGGTCGTCGATGGTGCCGGAGTGTTTACGCGTGGAGGCGGCACCGCTGCTGCTCGGCGCGTACTCCGACGAAGTCGGGCGGGCGTTGTTCGGGGCGAGTGCCGAACTCACCCGGCTGGCCGGGTGGATGGCCTTCGACACCGGGCAGCAGGAGGCCGCGCAGCGGTACTACATCCAGGCGCTGCGGCTGGCCCGCGCGGCGGCGGACGTGCCGCTCGGCGGGTACGTCCTGGCATCGATGTCCCTACAGGCGACCTAC
This sequence comes from Streptomyces sp. NPDC086519, assembly GCF_040686075.1. Lineage (NCBI taxonomy): Bacteria > Bacillati > Actinomycetota > Actinomycetes > Kitasatosporales > Streptomycetaceae > Streptomyces > Streptomyces sp. NPDC086519. The sequence continues at coordinate 55,751 of NZ_JBFBJL010000052.1, read as the reverse complement.
CGGGGCTTCGGCGACGAGGGCGTCGACCTCGCGCAGGCCGCCGTGGAGCGGAACCGGGGGCTGGCGACCGCCCGCACCATGAGCTTCTTCCGGCTGGTCGAGGCGCGGGCCCACGCGCGTGCCGGTGACGCCCAGGCCGCGGGGGCCGCGCTGAAGGCCGCGGAAGGATGGCTGGAGCGGGCGCGGGAAGGGGACAACGATCCCTCCTGGCTCGGCTTCTACGGCTATGACCGGTTCGCGGCGGACGCGGCCGAGTGCTACCGGGACCTGAAGGCTCCGCGGCAGGTGCGGCGCTTCACGGAGCAGGCTCTTTCCAAGCCGACGGAGGAGTTCGTGCGCTCGCACGGGCTGCGGCTGGTCGTCTCCGCTGTCGCCGAACTGGAGTCGGGCAACCTCGACGCGGCCTGCGAGCAGGGGGTGCGGGCCGTGGAGGTGGCCGGGCGGATATCTTCGGCGCGCACCACGGAGTACGTGAAGGATCTGCTGCACCGGCTGGAGCCGTACGGGGACGAGCCGAGGGTGGTGGAGCTGCGGGAGCGGGCGCGGCCGTTGCTGATGGCTCCGGCGTGAGGGGCGCCTGGGCGTCTGCGACCCTGAGGACACGGGGCGGGTGCGGGTGCCGCGTGGCTGCTCGCGCCCACGCGGCGGCAGCCGCTCATCGAACACAGCCCCGCGCCCCTTTGGGGCGCGCTGCACGCACCGGCGTTTGAAAGTGATGTCAGTGGCGCAGTGCACTATCGAGCGTGGGAGGTGGTGCAGGTGTCTGCCGGGGTTGCGTACGACTGCGATGTGCTCGTCGTCGGGGGTGGGATCGTCGGGCTGTCCACCGCGTACGCGATCACCCGTGCCGCACCGGGGACCCGGGTCACCCTGCTGGAGAAGGAGGCCGGGCCGGCCAGGCACCAGACGGGCCGGAACAGCGGGGTCATCCACAGCGGGATCTACTACCGGCCGGGATCGCTGAAGGCGCGGTACGCCGTCAAGGGCGCCGCCGAGATGGTCAAGTTCTGCGCGGAGTACGGCATCGCGCACGCCGTCACCGGCAAGCTGATCGTCGCCACGGAGCGGGCGGAGCTGCCCCGGCTGCACGCGCTGGTGCAGCGCGGCCGGGAGAACGGGATTCCGGTGCGGGAGCTCGGGGCCGCGCAGATCGGGGAGTACGAGCCCGAGGTGCGGGGCCTCGCCGCCATACACGTCGGGACGACCGGGGTGTGCGACTTCGTGGGAGTCGCCCGGCAGCTCGGTCAGGCCTCGGGTGCGGAGATCCGGTACGGCGCGCAGGTGGTCCGGGTGGACCGGCGGCCGGAGCGGGGCGTGGCCGTGCTCACCGCGCGCGGTGACGTCGTACGCGCACGCGTGCTGGTCAACTGCGCGGGGCTGTACTGCGACGAGATGGCGCGGCTGACCGGGGACGAGCCGGGGATGCGGATCGTGCCGTTCCGGGGTGAGTACTACGAGCTGGCGCGGCCGGAGCTGGTGCGGGGGCTGGTGTATCCGGTGCCGGACCCCGCCTTCCCGTTCCTCGGGGTGCACCTCACGCGCGGGATCGACGGCGGCGTGCACATCGGGCCCAACGCGGTGCCGGCGCTGGCCCGGGAGGGGTACGGCTGGGGCGTCGTACGGCCGTGGGAGGTCGCCGGGACGCTGGCCTGGCCGGGGGCCTGGGCGCTGGCGCGGCGGCACTGGCGGTACGGGGGCGGCGAGCTGCGCCGGTCGGTGTCGAAGAAGGCGTTCACGACGGCCGTACGGCGTCTGCTGCCCGCCGCCGAGGAGGGCGACCTGGTACGGGCGGCCGCGGGGGTGCGGGCGCAGGCCGTGCTGCGGGACGGGACGCTCGTCGACGACTTCCTGATCAAGGAGGCCCCGCGGGCGGTCCACGTGCTGAACGCGCCCTCGCCCGCGGCGACGGCCTCGCTGCCGATCGGGCGGGAGGTGGCTCGGCGGGCGCTGGCGATGCTGGACGCAGTGTGACCCCGTCGGCCCTCCCGCCGGGGCCGTAAAATCGACCCACTGTGTCTGACTCCCTCAATGCCTCCGAAACCCCCCGGCCCGGTGAGCGGCCCCACCACGCCCCCGAGGTGCCCGTCCGGCGCACCCGGGCCAAGGGCGAGCCCCGGTTCCCGGACGGGCCCAGGGCCGATCCCGCCGGCTCACACTTCGAGCGGCGGATCCGCAGCTTCCAGCCGCGCCGCAGCCGGGTCACCGCCGGGCAGGCCGACGCGCTGCAGCGGCTGTGGCCCAAGTGGGGCCTGGACATCGACGGGCAGCGGGTCATCGACCTCGGCGAGCTGTTCGGCAACGGCAACCCGGTGGTGCTGGAGATCGGGTTCGGGATGGGCGAGGCGACCGCGCGGATGGCCGCCGAGGATCCGGCCGTCAACATCCTCGCCGTCGACGTGCACACACCGGGGCAGGGGAACCTGCTCAACCTCGCCGACCAGAACGGGCTGTCCAACGTCCGGGTCGGGAACGGCGACGCGATCATCCTGCTCCGGGAGATGCTGACGCCGGACTCGCTGGACGGGCTGCGCGTGTACTTCCCGGACCCGTGGCCCAAGAAGCGGCACCACAAGCGGCGGCTGATCCAGGCCGAGTTCCTCGATCTCGCCGCGACCCGGCTGCGCCCCGGGGCGATCGTGCACTGCGCGACGGACTGGGAACCGTACGCCGAGCAGATGCTCGAAGTGCTCGACGCCCACCCGGAGTTCGAGAACACCCAGGCCGACGGCGGTTTCGCGCCACGCCCGGCGCACCGGCCGCTGACCCGTTTCGAGGGCCAGGGACTGGACAAGGGACATGTGGTGAACGATCTGCTCTTCCGTCGCGTACAGCACCGGGTGCCGCAGAGCGAGCAGCACCGTCAGGAGTCACCTCGTTAGGGTCGATGCCGTGGCCGCCTTTACGCCGCCGTACCCGCAGCACCCGCAGCACCCGCAGCACCCGCCTTACCCGCCGTATCCGCAGCACCATCCACCCCGCTGGTGGCAGCGGCGCTGGGTGCGGTACGGGGCGTTGGGCACGCTGCTGGCCCTCTCCGGCCTGGTGATCCTCGCGCTGGTGCGGGAGCAGACGGGGACGGAGGGCCTTCTCGTCGGCCTCGGGCTCGCCGTCCTGCCCGTACCGCTGCTCGTGGGCGCGTTCCGGTGGCTCGACCGGGTGCAGCCGGGCCCCTGGCGGAACCTGCTGTTCGCCCTCGCCTGGGGCGCCTGCGCGGCCGCCCTGATAGCCATCGTCGCCAACAGTTTCGCGACGAGATGGATAGCCACGGCGACCGCGGATCCGAGCAGCGCGGACACGCTCGGGGCGACCGTGATAGCGCCGGTCGTCGAGGAGTCGGCGAAAGCGGCGGCCGTGCTCCTCGTCTTCCTCTTCCGCAGACGGGACTTCACCGGGATCGTGGACGGCGTGGTGATAGCCGGGGTCACCGCCACCGGGTTCGCGTTCACCGAGAACATCCTCTACCTCGGCACGGCCTTCGGGACCGACCAGCTGACCGGCGGCAGCGGGATCGCCTCCGTCACCGCCGCGACCTTCTTCGTGCGCATCGTGATGTCGCCGTTCGCGCACCCGCTCTTCACCGTCCTCACCGGCATCGGTTTCGGCATCGCCGCGCTCTCCGGGGAGCGGCAGCGGGCGCGGCGCGTGCTGGCGCCGGTCGCCGGGCTGCTGCTCGCGATGACCATGCACGCGTTCTGGAACGGGTCCTCGACGTTCGGGCAGTACGGGTTCTTCGCCGTGTACGGCATGTTCATGGTGCCGGCGTTCGGGCTGCTGACCTGGCTGGCCGTGTGGACGCGGCAGCGGGAACTGCGGACCGTGCGGGAGGAGTTGCCGGCGTACGTCTACGCGGGGTGGCTGGGGGCGGCCGAGCCGTTCGTGCTCGGGTCGATGCGGGCGCGGCAGATGGCCCGGGAGTACGCCGCGTACCACTTCGGCAAGGCGGCGGGGAGGGCGGTCGCCGAGTACGAGGGGTACGCGACGACGCTGGCACTGCTGCGGCGCCGGGGGCAGCGGGGGCGGGCCGGGGCCGACTTCGTGGTGCGGGAGCGGGAGCTCCTCACGGAGCTGTGGAGCCGGCGGGAGCTGGTGCGGCCGGCCCTGGAGTACGCGGCCCGGACGGCCGCGCCGGGCGGGTGGCCCGGGTACGCGGGTTACCCGCCGCCGGCTCATGGGGTGCCGGGGCCGGGGTGGCCCGGGGCGGCGGTGCCGTACCCGGCCTACAACCCGTACCGGAGTTAGCGCTTCGGGGCTGCGGGGTTGCGAGGGGAGGAGGCCCGGCACCGCCGGGATGAGCCGTGGGGGCGAGCTCGGTGGCTGCGGGAGAGGATGTGAGCATCAGCCGGAAACTGCTCAGCGTCTGACGGAACTGCTGAGCGTCAGCCGGAAACTGCTGACCGTCAGGCGGAAGCCGCTGTCAGCTTGCTCAGTTCCTGGTCCGTCAGGGTCAGGTCGGCCACGCCCAGCAGGGGCGGGAGCTGTTCGAGGGTGCGCGCCGAGGCGATCGGGGCCGCGATGGTGGGCTGGGCCGCCAGCCAGGCCAGGGCGACCGTGGGGACCGGGGCCTCGTGGGCCGCGGCGATCTCGTCCAGGGCCGCCAGGACCTTCTGACCGCGGTCCGATTCGGCGTACTGGGCGGCTCGGCCCGCTCGGGCGCTGTCGACCGTCGTACCGGGGCGGTACTTGCCGGTGAGGAAGCCGGCGGCCAGGGAGAAGTAGGGGACGGCCGCGAGGCCGGTGCGGGAGGCCAGGTCCTGGAGCGGGCCCTCGTAGGTGTCGCGGGAGACCAGGTTGTAGTGAGGCTGGAGGGCGACGTACCGGGCGAGGCCCTCGCGGTCGGAGAAGTCCAGGGACTCCTGGAGCCGCTCCGGCGTGATGTTGGACGCGGCGATGTGCCGGACCTTGCCCGCCCGCACCAGCTCGTCCAGCGCGCCGATGATCTCCTCGACCGGGACCTCGGGCTGGTCGAAGTGCGTGTAGTACAGGTCGATGTGGTCGGTGCCCAGACGGCGCAGGGACGCGTCGGCGGCGGCCTTGATGTTGGCGGCGGACAGGCCCGGGTACTCGGGGTGCTGGCTGACCTTCGTCGCGATGACGACGTCGTCCCGGTTGCCGCGCGCCGCGACCCACTTGCCGATGATCGTCTCGGACTCGCCGCCCTTGTTGCCCTCGATCCACGCCGTGTACGAGTCGGCGGTGTCGACGAAGTTGCCGCCCGCGGCGGCATAGGCGTCGAGGACGGCGAAGGAGGTGGCCTCGTCGGCGGTCCAGCCGAAGACGTTACCGCCGAGGGCGAGCGGGAAGACCTCCAGGTCGGAGGCGCCGAGCTTGCGGAGGGACGGGGAAGCGGAAGAAGAAGTCATGCTTCACTTCAACACGCGACCCCGGGCGTCCCATGCCGACGCGACACGAAGTTCTTGCAAAGGCGCACCGCCTGTCCTGGGCAGGTCAGGGGTTGAGGCCCTTGCCGCGCAGCCAGGTCATCGGGTCGATGGCGGTGGCCTGGCCGTTCGGGTGGACCTCCAGGTGGAGGTGCGGGCCGGTGACGTTGCCGGTGGCGCCGACGCGGCCGATGACGTCGCCGGTGGCGACCTTCTGGCCGACCTTCACGCTGATCGAGGACTGGTGGCAGAACCACAGTTCGGTGCCGTCGTCGAGGGTGATGATCGTGCGGTAGCCGTAGGAGCCGGCCCAGCCCGCCTCGGTGACCGTGCCGCTGTGCACGGCCTTGATCAGCGTGCCGGTGGGCGCGGCGAAGTCGAGACCGGTGTGGTAGCCGGAGGACCACATGGAGCCGGCCTGGCCGAAGGTGCCGGTGATCGTGTACGAGACGACGGGCAGCGTGTACTGCTTGGCCAGCTCGGCGAGGCGGGCCTGCTCGGCCTTCTGCTTCGCGGAGGCCTCCGCCTTCTCCTTGGCGTCGGCGGCCTTCGCGGCGGCCGCCTGCTCCGCCTTGGCCTCGGCGGCGGCGACCGCCTTGTCGGCGGCGGCGACGGCCTTGGCGCTGGCCTTGGTGTCGAGCTGGTTCTGCTGCTGCGCCGCCTGGGCGATGATCCGGCTGCGCAGCGCCTCACCGGCGTTCGAGGAGGAGTCCGCGTGGGCGGCGGTCGTCGTGGTGACGCTGCTGAGCGCGGTCTGGGTGGCCTGGTGGCCGCCGCCCTCGCCGAGCAGGGAGCTGACGGAGGAGGGCAGGTCGGGCAGGGAGATGGAGACCGGCGGCTTGCCGGTGTTGGCGCTGGCCATGCCGCCCGCGCCGACGGCGGCGATGACGCCGACGCCGAGAACCGTGGAGCTGCGGGCGAGCCCGCCGCCCTTCTGCTTGGCGACCCGGTGCCGGCCGCGAGCCGCGGAGAGGGACTCCTCGGTGGGGTTCCACTCCTCGAAGGGGCCCTCGTCGGGGCGGTAGCCGCCGTAGCCGAAGGTGTCGGGCTGACGCTGGCTGGGCACGAACGGGGCTGTGGGAGCAGGCGGGTTGGACGCCACGCGGGCGCACTCCTTTCCTTCCGCCGCCTACCGGGTTAGCTGACGGGTTCGGAGCGGGAAGGTCTCCTACGCGTGTATACCGGCCGTTTCGTACCCGGCGGTAGCCTCGCGATTCACCCCAAGGTGGTGGTTCCCCGGTTCCCTTGCGGGATTCGGCGCGTGCGCACGGAGCCGTCTCGGGTGACGGCTGGGACGACCGCGCTGCGTTATCGAACGTTAATAGACCCGGCCATGAGATTCCAAGCCGTTCGTCTTGATCATTAAGCTTTCAAGGCCTGGACTTACCTGCCACGATCGGTCAAAAGCGGTCGAGTCGACGGTGCGCGCCGCTCACCTCAGGAGTCACACCGGTTTTGATGGTGACTCAGTTGTGATGCGGAGGGCGGCGGCCCGGACACCGAACGTGACGACGTTCGCCGGATTTGCCGGGACATGACTCAGGGCCGGAATCCTCTGATGTGGATTCCGGCCCTGGGTTTCAGTAGCGGGGACAGGATTTGAACCTGCGACCTCTGGGTTATGAGCCCAGCGAGCTACCGAGCTGCTCCACCCCGCGTCGTTGACACCAGCATACGCCATCCGAAGGGTGGGAGTCACACCGGTTAAGTCTCGTGCGGTCCGGTGGGGTCTGTGGGGTCTGTGGCCGCGGGCAGGCGGGGGCTGATCGCGCAGTTCCCCGCGCCCCTTCCGGGGCGCGTTGCTGCGGCACCCCTTCAGGGGCGCGGGGAACTGCGCGAGCAACCACTACGCACCCGCACCCGCACCCGCACCCGCACCCGCACCCGCACCCGCACCCGCGAAAGAACTCCAGCCCCCCGCCCCGGTCGCCCCCTCCAGCCCGCCTGCTCAGCCGAGAAGATGCCCGTTCGGTGCCTTCGCGTGCGCCTCGAACTCGCCCAGGAGCAGCACCTCCACCCCCGCCTCCCGCAGCGCCCCCGTCCCGTCGGCCGCCGTCACGAACGTGTCCGGCTCGCGCCACGCGGTCACCACTCGCCGCACCCCGGCCCGCAGGATCAGCTCGGCGCAGGGGTACGGGCGGGAGGCGCGGTGGGTGCAGGGTTCGAGGCTGGTGTAGACCGTGGCGGCGGGCAGGCGGGGGTCGGCCGGGAGGATCTTGGCCAGGGCCGCCTCCTCCGCGTGGACCACGGCGTCGCCGGCCTCCCTGGAGTGGCCGCGGGCCAGTTCCGTGCCGTCGGCCGCGACCACCACCGCGCCGACGCTGAACGCGGTCCGGGAGGGCGGGCAGTCGGCCGCCAGTTCGCAGGCGAGCCGCAGCCAGTGGCGGTCGGCGGCGGAGGGCGCCGGGCCCGTGCCGGGGGCCGTGGGCTCGTACCGCATCAGGACGACGTCCTCGATACGGCGGCTCTCCAGGAGCCGCAGCCGCCCGGCCTGGTATCCGCCCGGTCCGAACAGCCGCGGTGCCTTCGGGTCGCCGACGAGGAGGGGGGCCAGGACCAGCTGGAGCTCGTCGGCCAGGCCCTGCTGGAGGAGCTGGGTGTGGACCGTGCCGCCGCCCTCGACCATCAGGCGCCGTACCCCCCGCACGTCGTGCAGGTGCTCCAGGAGGAGCCGCCAGTCGAGCTCCGGGCCCAGCGACACGACGTCCGCCGCCACCTGGGCCCGCTCCGCGCCCTCGTCCGTCGTGTAGACGACCTTCGCGCCGCCCGTGTGCCAGAACCTGGCCTCCGGGTCGAGCTCACCGGTCGCGGTGACCGTGATCTTGAGGGGGTACTCGGGCTTGCCCGCCGCGACCCGGGCCGCGCGCCGCTCCGGGTCGTTGACCAGGAGCCGCGGGTTGTCCGCGCGGATGGTGCCGGCGCCGATCAGGATCGCGTCGACGGACGCCCGCACCTCGTCGACGCGGTCGAAGTCGGCCGGCGAGGAGAGCAGCAGCCGGTCGGGGCCGGTGTCGTCGAGGTAGCCGTCGAGGGAGACGGCGGCGGAGAGCAGGACGTGGGGGTACGGCATCGGACGCGCTCACTCCCGGGGACGGGCAGTCTTGGTTAAAGTTTGAAACAAACCTACACTGGATGCATGACGACTCGCTGGCTCACTCCGAAGGAGCAGCGCGCGTGGCGCGCGTTCATGGCCGCGACGAACCTGCTGGAGGACGCGATCGACCGGCAGCTCCAGCAGGACGCCGGTATGCCGCACCTGTACTACGGCATCCTCGCCAACCTCTCCGAGGAGCCGGAGCGCAAGCTGCGCATGACCGATCTCGCCGAGAAGTCGAAGATCACCCGGAGTCGGCTGACGTACGCCGTGACGCGGCTGGAGAAGGACGGGCTGATCCGGCGCGAGGACTGCCAGTGGGACAAGCGGAGCAGCTTCGCGATCCTGACCGACGCGGGCATGGCCGTACTGGAGCGCACGGCGCCGGGGCACGTGGAGACCGTACGGGCGGCGGTCTTCGACCAGCTCTCCGACGAGCAGGTGGAGCAGTTGGAGACGATCGGTTCCGCGATCGCGCGGGCGCTGGAGGGCGGCGAGACCCCCAGGCCCACGTCGGACGAGGTGCCGTGGCGGCGCCGGTCGTCCCCCTGTTCCGGTTCGTGAGCCCCGGCCTCCGTCGCCTCCGTCGCGGACAGCGCCGCCGCGGATCGTGAACCCGGGCTTCCGGAACCTCGCACAACCTGTTGCTTCAAATTTAAAACATGGGTAGGGTTCCCTCCGTGGATCTGCTTCAAATCTGAAGCAGGCACCCGCGACGTCCCGTACCGGGACTGCCGTCCTGCACCCGGACACTGGAGAACCCGATGACCGACTTCCCCGCCGCCACCCAGCGCGCCCGTGTCCGGGTCCCGCTGCGCTTCAACGACGGCTACAGCGTCGACGCCGAGCTGGTCACCTTCCATGGCCTGACCGACGGCCAGGAGCACGTCGCCGTCGTCCTGGGCGAGCCCGCCCCCGGCGCCCTCCCGCTGGTGCGGCTGCACTCCGAGTGCCTGACCGGCGACGTCTTCGGCTCGGCCCGCTGCGACTGCGGGCCCCAGCTGCGCGAGGCGGTCGAGCGCATCGCCGACCGCGGCGGCGTCCTGCTCTACCTGCGCCAGGAGGGCCGGGGCATCGGCCTCTACAACAAGCTCGACGCCTACGCCCTCCAGGACCAGGGCCTCGACACCTACGAGGCGAACGCCGCCCTCGGCCTGCCCGAGGACGCCCGCGACTACACCGCCGCCGCGCAGATGCTGGCCGCCCTCGGCATCACCGAGCTCGACCTGCTCTCCAACAACCCCGACAAGGCCGAGCAGTTGCGCGGCCTCGGCGTCACCGTCCGCGACCGCGTCCCGACCGGCGTCTTCAGCACCGCTCACAACGTCCGTTACCTGCGCGCGAAGGTCCTGCACACCCAGCACACGCTGCCGCTGGCCGAGTTGACGGAGCTCAACGCGGGCTGAGCTCCGCCGGGCGCGGTGTGCCGGCAACTACGAGCACACCGACGAGGGGAGCCCTGGCGAACGACAGGCCGGCGCGTGTTCCGGCGATCTGGTGCACCGACGCCGAAGCCCTGGCCTACGCCTGCTGGATCCGGTTCACGGACCCGTCCCGCCTGCTGCCCTAGATGCGCGTGTCGCCGGGCCCATTGGCTGAACCGTGTTCTCGATCTCCGAGCCCGCGAAAGCACCGCGAGCCCCAGTCCGGACGAGGTCTGGACTGGGGCTCCTCGGTAGGCCGTGTGGGACTCGAACCCACAACCAATGGATTAAAAGTCCACTGCTCTGCCAATTGAGCTAACGGCCCAGGCGATGTTGCCTCCCCGAGCATAGCCGGACGGAGGCGTCTCGCCGATCGGGTATCGGGGTCGTGGCCGCGTCGTGTGGCAGAAGTGGGACAGGAAAGGGGCGGAAGGGGCGCCGGAGTGGCGCGGGAGGGGGCGGTAGGTCAGAGATCGACCAGTTTGGCGGTGTCCTCGGAGCGTGCCGTCCGGTCCGGGTTGAGGAACCAGTGGCGGGCCGAGGCCTGCCACCAGATCGCGGCGAAGCCGAGGACCGCGAGGACGGCGACCGGGGCGTAGTTGAAGGACTCCCAGGTGACCGGGGAGACCTGCGGGAGCATGAAGAGGACCGTGATGATCACGACCCACGTCACCGAGATCACGCCGACGACCAGCGACCAGCGACCCAGGTGCCAGGGCCCCCGCTCGAACGCGTCGCCCTTGCGCACCCGCAGCAGCGTCGGGATCACGTACGCCACGTACAGGCCGATCACCGCGATCGACGTCACGGCGGCGTAGGCCGTGTAGTTGATCAGGTACGGGAGGCCGAGGGCGAGGGCGGCGAGGGCCGCCAGCCACACCGCCGCCACGGGGGTGCGGGTGCGGGGGCTGACCGTGTGCCAGACGCGGGAGAACGGCAGCGCGCCGTCGCGGGAGAAGGCGTAGATCATGCGGCTGTTGGCGGTCACCGACGCCATCCCGCAGAAGAGCTGGGCACCGATCACGACGAGCAGGAGGAGCTTGCCGGTGGTGGCGCCGAGCGCGTCCAGGAGGATCTGGGCGGGGGGCGCGCCGGTCGGGGACGCCAGCTCCTTGCCGTACGACTGGATGGCGAAGGTGAAGCCCAGGAGGAGGACGAAGCCGGCTATCCAGGACGTCCAGATCGAGCGGACGATGCCCTTCGGGCCCGCGGTCGACGCGTCGTGGGTCTCCTCGGTCATGTGCGCCGAGGCGTCGTACCCCGTGAAGGTGTACTGGGCCATCAGGAGGCCGAGGAGGACGACGTACGGGCCGCTGCTCCAGCCCGTCTCGTTGACGAACTTGGTGAAGACGAAGGACGCCGACTGGTGGTGGTCGGGGACGAAGGTCAGCGCGCCGACGATCACCAGGACGCCGAGCACGTGCCACCACACGCTGACGCTGTTCAGGATGGCGACGATGCGGACGCCGAAGGTGTTGATGAGGCCGTGCAGCACCAGAATCCCCGCGAAGAGCAGGATCGTGCGGCCGGGGGTGACGGTGAAGCCGAACTGGAGGTTCAGGTAGGCGCCCAGGAAGGACGCGGCCCCGAAGTCGATGCCCGCCGTCACCGCCACCTGGCCGAGCACGTTGAACCAGCCCGTGAACCAGGCCCAGGCGGCCGCGCTGCGCGGCGGGGCCAGCCGGTGGGCCCAGAAGTAGAGGCCGGCCGAGGTGGGGTAGGCGGAACAGATCTCGGCCATGGAGAGGCCGACGAAGAGGGTCATCAGGCCTACGGCCACCCAGCCCCAGGTGATCACGGCCGGGCCGCCGGTGATCATGCCGAAGAGGTAGAGGGTGAGGCAGCCGGAGAGGACCGAGATGATCGTGAAGGAGACCGCGTAGTTCGAGAAGGCCGACATACGGCGGGCCAGGACCTGTGTGTAACCGAGTTGGGCCAGCCGTTCCTCGTCGGAGAGCGGCGTGCCTGTCGCGTCATCTGTCATGCCCCCAGCGATTCCCCCGCCAGGGGCGTGACATGCATCACAACTTGGCTAGAAAAGACCCTTGTAGCCCTGCCATCCGCTCCCGATCAGCGCCCGCCCGCCGAAGGAACCATTGCCCTTGCCGCCATAGCGGTAAAGGCGCCCCGCCGTGTCCCGTACGACCAGGTCGTTCTTCCCGTCCCCCGTGATGTCGCCGACTCCGACGACCGCGTTGTACGTCGATCCCCAGCCACCGAAGACCTTTACACGGGCCTTGAGCCGCCCGCCCGCCAGACCGCCGAACCGCCACAGCGTGCCCGCCTTGTCACGGGCCAGCACGTCCCCGATCCCGTCGCCGTCGAGGTCCCCGGCGCCGGTGATCTTCGTGTAGCCGCCCCACGCCGACCCGATCTTCTTCGCGCCGGCCAGCGTCCCGTCGCTCCGGGCGGCGAACAGGTAGAGATCCCCGGTCGACGCCTTCCGCGCCACCAGGTCCGGCCGGCCGTCACTCGTCAGATCGCCGGGCGAGGTGAGGACGTTGTAGGCGTTCCAGCCGCCGCCGAGCTTCGTGTACGGCGTGGCCGGGGTCGGCGCCTTCCCGCACGGCACCCGGTAGCCCCGCAGCGAACCGTCGGTCATCCGCACCAGCACGTCGTCGCAGCGGTCGCCGTCCAGATCGCCGAACGGCACCGCCACCGCCTTGGTCGACCAGCCGCTCCCGGAGACCTTCCCGGCGAAGCCGCCCTTGCCGTCGCCCTGTTGGAAGGCGAGGGCGCCGGAGGCGTCGAGGGTGAGCAGGTCGGCCAGACCGTCCTGACCGACGTGGTCCCGTCGCACCGGCGCGGCGAGGGTGCCGGCGGGCAGGATGTGGATGCGTTCCGCCGCGTCCACGTACGCCAGCCGGTTGCCGTCCGCTTCGAGCGTCCAGCGGACGCCCCGGTCGGAGGAGACCCGCGCGTCCAGGTTCGGCGTCGCGGGCAGGTCGGCCACGTCCGCGGTGACCGCCTTGCCGGAGCGGACGTCGGTGCGGACCAGCTTGCCGCGGGCGGTGTCGTGCCGGATCAGGAAGCCGTCGGCCAGCAGCGCGTCACCGGTCGGCACGTCCACCGAGCGGCCCCGGGAGCGGTCGAACACACCGGCCGTCCCCCAGGCGCAGGCCCAGTAGACCCAGCGGCCGACGGCCTGCACCTCGTCGGGCACGCAGTTCGAACCGACGTTGACGTCGACGGCCGGGAGGCCGGTGCCGAGCCGGGTCAGGGTCAGATGGCCGGCGGTGGACGAGGCGGTCCACAGCTGGCCGTCCCGGACGGTGGCGGCCGTCGCCGTGCGCGTCGCGACGACCTTCCTCTGGGTCCAGTCGTAGACGTACTGCGTGGTGCCGTCGGAGTCGGACACGACCGTGTACCGGCCGTCCGCCGCCACCACGTGGGAGTACGGCCCGCCGACCGTCGCGGTGTCGACCGTGCCGGAGGGCAGTCGGCGGTGGACCGACCCGCTGGTGCCGCCCGGGGTGTCGTCGTACACGACGGAGCCGTCCCCGAGGCCGAAGAGACGTACGCAGGCCCACTGGGTCTGGCAGGGCTTGACCCAGCCGCCGCCCTGGCGCACCGGTCCCACCTGCGGCGGCGAACCCGCCGAGACCGTACGGGAGTTCCACATGACGTCCGACGACGGCGGCGCGGTCTGGTCGGTGTACGTGAGCGTGCCGCTGGCGAGAGCCACCCCGTCGGCGGGGGCCGGCACCGGCGGCAGGTCGACGATCTTCGTGACCGTCGGCTCGCCCCCGGACGACTGCGTCACTCGCCACACGCCCCAGTCCTGCGGGCCCGAACCGCCCTCCACGACGGCCGAGCCGTCCGGCGCCTGCGTCAGGGAGATCTGTGCCCGAGGCACCAACTGGCGCCAGTCGCCGCCGCTCAACGGCATCGTCACCAGCGCGCGGGTGCTGTCGTCGACGGCGACCAGATGGTCCCCGACGACGGTGAGCGCGATCTTCCCGGCCGTGGCCGACGCGGGGATCTCGACGGCCGGTCCCTGCGGGTCGTCACGGCGGACCAGCCGGGCACCCAGGGTGGGCCTCCACCAGCCCACGTAGTCGTGGGTGAGCAGCGGGAGCCAGGCCAGGTTCGGCTGGTACGGCTCGAAGAGCGGGGTGGCCGTCCCGTCGTTGACGTCGACGAGGGCGAGCTGGTTGAGGAAGACCTTCGGGTCGTCCGTGGGCACGCGGTAGTGCAGCAGCAGCGAGCGGGCGTCCCGCACCACCGGCCCCTGGACCGTCGCGCCCGCGGGGATGCCGCTCACGACCGTGTCCGAGGTGCCGCCGTCGGACGTGGGCCTGAGCAGGTGCAGCACTCCCATGTCGGACCGGCTGCCGCCCTCGTACGCGATGACCGCCACGCCCGCCAGCCCGTCCGAGTGCAGCGTGCTCGGCAGGGTGACCGAGCCCCGGTCCGCACCCGTGCCGACGTCCCGGAACCGGACGGCGTAAGGGCTCGTGCTCAGCACCTCGAACGCCGTGTCGGACTGGGCCAGCCCGAGCCGCCCCTGCGTCCCGTCCCAGCGCGAGAAGTCGGTGAGGTCCCGCGACTGTCCGGTCGCGTAGTCGGTCCACTGCTGGTGGTCGGCACCCTCCGGCTGTGACAGCAGCCCGGTGTCGCCGTACCCCTCCAGCCCCGCGTAGCGCGGGACGGTCCTGACCCCGGCCGGCAGCACGGTCTCGCCCGCCGCCCCGGCGGCCGAGGCCGCCCCGGCCATCCCTGGTGAACCCACGGCCAGCGCGAGAACGGCAGCCAGCGCCGTGCCCCCGAGCAGCCGCCGCCGTACGTACAAGCGGCCCTTCACGGAACCCCCCGGTCCCTCGACCCGTACCTGTGAATGAAATGTGCATGCCCTGAGAGGGCTTCGGGAGCGTACCAGTGAGCGGTCCTGGGGCCATCCGGGTTTTCGGGGTACGCGAAAGGGCCCGTACGAACGTGTCGTACGGGCCCTTCGTCACCTCACTCGGTGTCAGCCGTTGCGCTTCCAGCGCGGCTTGTCGTCACGGCGGCCGAAGGAGCCGGAGGACGAGGAACCGGAGGACGAGGAACCGCGGTGGTCGTCACGACGGCCGTACGGACGCTCGTGGCCGCTGTGGCCGCCGCTGCGGAAGCCCGGGCGGTCGTCGCGGCGGTCGCGGTTGAACGGACGGTCGCTGCCGCGGTGGCCGGCCGGACGGTCGTCGCGGCGGATGCCACCACGGTCGTCACGGCGCTCGAAGGAGCGGCCGCCGCGGTCGTCGCGGTCACGGTCGAACGGACGGCGCTCGTCACGGCGCTCGAAGGAACGGCCGCCGCGGTCGTCCCGGCGGTCGTCCCGACGGAAGCCACCACGGTCGTCACGGCGGTCGTCGCGGCGGTCGCGGTTGAACGGACGGTCGGTGCGGTCGCGGTCACGGTCGAAGGAGCGGCCGCCGCGGTCGTCGCGGTCACGGTCGAAGGGCCGACGGTCGTCACGGCGCTCGAAACCGCGCTCGCGGTTTTCCCGGCGCTCGAACGGACGGCCGCCACGGTCGTCGCGACGCTCGAAGCCACGGTCGCGATCACGGTTGAACGGGCGCTCGCCGCGGTCCCGATCCCGGTCCCGGTCGAAGGAGCGCTTCTCGAAGCCGCGCTCCCTGCTGTCCCGGCGCTCGGTCTCCCGCGCCACCGGAGCCGCCGGCTCCGCCGCCACGACGGTCTCCTCGACCACCGCGGCCTCCGCCTCCGCCTGGGCCTGCGCCTCGGCCACCGCCGTCTCCGGGTCCTCGCCGCGCTCGCGGGCGGCCCGGGCGACCAGGCGGTCGGCCTCCTCGCGCAGTTCGGCGGCCCGGCGCTGCGCCCGCTCCAGCTGCTTGGTGAGCTGGGCGACGTCACGCTCGGCCTGCTGCGCCGCGTTGCCCGCGGACTCGGCCTGCACCTCGGTCATGGAACGGGCGCCGGTGATGTCCGCGACCTCGGGGTCGAAGGCCGTCCCGGAGTTGATGATGTGACGGCCGGCGTCGACGCCCGCGTCCTCCATCAGCCGGAAGATCTGGCGCCGCTGGTGCGGCAGGGAGAGGGAGACGACCGTGCCGGTGCGGCCCGCGCGAGCGGTACGGCCCGCCCGGTGCAGGTAGTCCTTGTGGTCGCCGGCCGGGTCGACGTTGAGCACCAGGTCGATGCCGTCGACGTGGATGCCGCGGGCGGCGACGTCGGTGGCGACCAGGACGTTGACGTACCCGTCCTTGAAGTCGGCCAGGGTCCGGGTGCGGGCGCCCTGGGTCATGCCGCCGTGCAGCGCGTCGGCCTTCACCCCGGCGTCGCGCAGCTGCTCGGCGACGCGGTCGGCGCCCAGCTGGGTGCGGACGAAGATGATCGTGCGGCCCTTGCGGGAGGCGATCGCGGCGGTGACCGGCGCCTTGTCCTTGGGCTTCACGATGAGGATGTGGTGCGACATGGTCGTGACCGCGCCCTGGGCCGCGTCCACCTCGTGGTGGACGGGGTTGTTCAGGTAGCGCTCGACCAGGGTCTGGATCTCGTTCTCCATGGTGGCGGAGAAGAGCATGCGCTGGCCGCCGGCCGGGATCTGGTCGAGCAGCTCGGTGACCTCGGGCAGGAAGCCAAGGTCGGACATCTGGTCGGCCTCGTCGAGGACCGCGATCTGCACGTCCTCAAGGGAGCAGGCGCCGCGGTTGATGATGTCGCGCAGGCGGCCGGGCGTGGCGACGAGGATGTCGACGCCGCGCTCCAGGGCGTAGATCTGGTTGCCCATGGAGGTACCGCCGCAGACGACCTTCATCTTCAGGCCGAGGACGTCGCCGTAGGGCTGGAGCGCGTCGGCGACCTGCATCGCCAGCTCGCGGGTGGGGGTGAGGATGACGGCACGCGGCCGCTTCTTCTCGGTGTGGCCGCCGGCCAGGGTGGCCAGGGTGGGCAGACCGAAGGAGAGGGTCTTGCCGGAGCCGGTGCGGCCCCGGCCCAGGATGTCCTTGCCGACCAGGGCGTCCGGGATGGTCGCGGCCTGGATCGGGAAGGGGGTCGTCACGCCGTTCTGCGCGAGCTTGCGCACGACACCCTCGGGGAGGCCGAGGTCGGCGAAGGTGGTCTGGGGGGTGGTGTCGGTGGTGTCAGCGGTCTCTTCGGAGACCTGGGTCACCAGTTCGTCGTCCTGGATGTTCTCGGGCACGACGATCTGATCATTACTGGACACGGACATGCGAATGCGAAACCTTCCGGAGTCTCTTCGGCACGCGCCCGTCAACTCCGTGATTCGCTCACGACCGCCTCAATGCGGTCCGCCACGGCAAGGGAGAGTACGCGCCACACGGCGCGCTCTGCGGTG
Source organism: Streptomyces sp. NPDC086519 (assembly GCF_040686075.1). NCBI lineage: Bacteria > Bacillati > Actinomycetota > Actinomycetes > Kitasatosporales > Streptomycetaceae > Streptomyces > Streptomyces sp. NPDC086519. Next base: position 38,555 of record NZ_JBFBJL010000052.1, on the reverse strand, counting down.
GCGCCGGGCAAATGGGATCAAACGATCTACCACCATACGCACCCAACACCCCGGAAGGCAAACCGAGCGGCAGCGACGCAGCTCACAGCAGGTTTGCCCCAGCCCCAACGACAGTCACGCCAATCCGCCGCCACACAGCTCGCACAGACCGGACGCGCAGCCCTACAGACCTCCCAACACCCGGCCCCGCCATCTTCTTCCACCCCTCGAAAACACCTTGTCCCGCCACCCTGACGTCGCCCCCGCCCGAAACTCATCCACGACCCGCGCTCCACCCGGCGACACCGCCACCCGACCTCAGCCGCCCACCCGAAACTCGCCCTACCCGGGGCGACCACCGACCACCGCCCACCCGGGACCCGACCACCGACCGCCGCCCGCGCTGCGCCCGCCACCGCCCGCGCTCCGCCCGCCACCGCCCGGTGGCGCCGTCACCTGGGTCCGCCCGTCACCCGAGCTTCGCGCGCCGCCCGGGCTCGCTCGCGGTCCGGGAATCCCTCCCGCCGCAACGGCGCTCAGCCCCCGCGGCGTCTCCCGGGGTGCCCGGACCACCCGCCCGCCCCCCTACGCAGGACCCGCCTCCGGGGCCGGCTCCCGTTGGACCAGCTGGGTGCCCGTGCCCTCGTGGGCCGACGAGGACGGCTCGGCCGACGGCGGGTCGGTCGCCGGAGGCGGTGGCGTGGGCGAAGCCGGCGGCGGGGTGGGCGAGGCCGGCGGCGGCGCGGCGCTCGTCGGGGCCCCGGTCGGCCCGGCCGGCGCCCCCGGCGCCGCGCTCTGGCCCGGCTTCGCCGGCCCGCCCGGGGCCGCGCTCGCCCCCTTCGTCGGCTTCGCGGACGCCGACGCCGACTCGCCCGGCTTCGCCTTCCCCCCGTGCCCGCGCTTCCCGTCGGCCACCGCGCCGCCGTAGCCCGCGCCGCCCCCGCCGGACACCCCGGAGCCGCCGTCGGCCGCGTCACCGTCCCGGTGCCCCGCCGAGTGCGACGGCTTGGCCTTCCCCGCGTCGTCACCCACGTTCACGCAGCCGGCGGCGGCCGCGACCGCCATCACCGTGACGGCCAGACGGACGGGTACGTTCAAGGGGCGCACGGCGGCCACCTCCGGGGGCGGAGAAAGAAGTCAACCTGCCCAACTCCCGCCGCCCGCAAGAGGACACGCCCCCGGCCGTCGCGGAGGCACGGGTGTGTGGCTCACCATGGGGTGTGCGATTCGACTCCGTTCCCATGCCGGCCAGCGTCGAGGCCAGGCCTCGTGACGGCCGCGGCTACCCGGTCCCCGCGATCACCCCGTGGGAGGACGACACCCCCCAGTTCGCGCTCACCGACTACGAACGCAGCGCTGAGTGCGCCCGGAACAGGCTCTGTTCCGTCTGCGACACCCTGATGCCCAGGGGCCCGGTGTGGCGGGTGGTGGGCGCCGCGGAGAGTTCCGCGATCCGTGACGCGCTGAGCGCCGGGCGGCCGTACCGGAACCTGGCACCGACCCTGGAGGCTCCCGGGCACCGCGCCTGCATGCTCTACGCCTCGATGGTCTGCCCGTATCTGGCCCGCCCCAACGCCAGGCGCGGCACAAGCGCGGAAACCCCGGACGACATGACCGCGCATGTCGTCCGGGGTGCTGTGCGGGGGAGGCTGGGTGCCGTGGTGGGGTTCGCCGACTACGAGTTCGCCGTCACCAAGTCCCAGGTCCTGTTCCGTTTTCTGGACGTGGTCGAGTTCCTGCCGCACGACACGGCCGACGAGCACCTGGCGGAGCTGCGGGCCGAACTCGCCCGCTCCGACGGCCGGCCGGGCGGCGGGCAGCGGGGGTAGGCCGTCACCCGCGGTAGGCGGGCAGCCCCTTGTGCGCGGAGACCTTGACCGGGCTGCCGAACCCATGGGCGGTCCTGGTGACGGTGTAGGTGCCGTTCGGGGTCCGGAAGGCGATGGTCTTGCCGTTGGGCGACCAGGTGGGCTCGGTGTAGTCGGTGGTGGCGTGCGGGGTGATGTCCTTGACGGCGTTGGTGCCCGCGGTCAGGTCGTCGACGAAGAGGTGGTCGTGCCCGCCGACCGAGCGGACGAAGACGATCTCCTCCGCGTCCGGGGCGAGCGCGGGCTCCGACCCCTTGGCCAGCGCACCGCCCTGCTGACGCAGGTAGTCGTCGCGGATGTAGACCTCGCCGGTGTGGGTGTTTTCGTAGACGGCCGTGCCGTAGGCCCCGCCGACGTTCGGCCAGGCGTTGTCCGTCTGCGGGAGCGTGCCCGCCTCGGGGTCGTCGCTGTAGAGGCTGATCTTGGCCGGCTTGCCGTGGTTGCTGGTGGCCTTGACGCGCTCCAGCACGGTGCTCCCGTGGATCTTGGCGGCGAAGATGATGTTGTTCTTCCCGGGGATGCCGTTCGTCCGGTCGGCCGCGGCGACCTGCCAGGTCGGGTGGGACCAGGTCTGGTTGCCCGGGTTGGCGGCGACGGTGACGCGGTGGCTGCCGTCCGGGTCCGAGACGACGAGGTTGCCGTGACCGTCGACGAAGGCGGCCTTGCTGCCACTCGGGTTCCAGGCCAGGTCGCGGACGACGGTACCGAAGTCGATCGACTTGCCGCCGACGAGAACGTGACGGGTGCCGTCGCTGATGGTCAGCCCCCGGGGCACGCTCACCGCCCTGCTGGCGGGAGCGGCCGTCGCGGTGGCGGACACGCCGGCCACGGCCAGCAGCGCGGCGACACCGGTGGCTGCGGCTGCTGCGGTACGACGACGGAAACGTGCGGACATCGGGTTCCCCCAGGATGAATGACGCTGCGACAAGAGAAGTGGTCGGTACTGGACTGCACTGAACTGAACTCAGTGGTCGGTGCTCAGTGATCAGTGAACAGTGGTCAGTGGTCATCGCGGGAGTCGCCTGCCGTCCCCGGAGCCGTCCCGGCCCGGTCCTCTCGGCCCGTGCCGCCCTCTCGCGACGACTGAAGTCTTCCCACAGGGGGTGACGAGGCTGTGCGTGCGCTGTCACAGGCGTGCAATAGGGCCACGGCCGCGTTCGTCCCCGACAATGGCCCTGTGCTGGAGATGACACGCGACAGGTTCGAAGAGCTGGTGAGCGAGGCCCTGGACCGGATCCCGCCGGAGCTGACGCGGGTCATGGACAACGTGGCCGTGTTCGTGGAGGACGAGCCGTCCGCCGACGACCCGGAGCTGCTGGGCCTGTACGAGGGGACACCGCTCACCGAGCGCGGGGAGTGGTACGCCGGGGTCCTTCCCGACCGCATCACCGTCTACATGGGGCCGACCCTGCGTTACTGCGAGACGCCGGACGACGTGGTCCACGAGGTCGCCGTGACCGTCGTCCACGAGGTCGCGCACCACTTCGGCATCGGGGACGCCCGGCTCCACGAACTGGGCTGGGGCTGAGCGCTCCCCGCCCCCGCTCGTCGCACACCGCCGGCCACCGCATACGAGCCCGCAATCCTGGGCATACGGCACCAATGGCCCGCGTCCGCACCCGAGCCCGAGCCCGAGCCCGAAGCCAACCCCAACCCCAAGCCCGCAGCCAAACCCAACCCCAACCCCAACCCCAAGCCCGCAGCCAAACCCGGCCCCGAACCCACCCCCGAGCCCGCAGCCGAACCCGCCCCCGCAGCCGCCTGCCCGTCCTGGAACTCGCCCCCGAGGCACACAGGCCGCCCGCCTGGAGCCGCGCCCTCGGCCTGGCCGCCGTCGTCCTCGCCGGTGCCTGGCTCGGCCTGCTGATCGTCGGGAACGTCCGCACCCAGGTCGGCCCGATGGACACGACGATGACGCTGCGCCCCTCCCTCACCGGCGGCACGAAGATCAACGTCTCCCCGCTGGGCGCCCTCTACCTGGACACCCACACCGGTCCCGTCCGCCTCGACGTCAACGTGGACCAGCTCGACCCGCTCCGTTCCCAGGCCCTGGTCGACCACCCCGAGCGCCTCTCCGGACTCCAGGACGAGGTCACCCACGACGTCGAGCACGGCACCCTCGACCTGGCCGTACGCTCCTGCGTGGCCGTCGTCGCCGGCGCCACCACCCTGGGCCTCGCGGTCTACCGCCGCCCGCGCCGCGCCCTGGCCGCCGGTGGCCTCGCCCTGACCCTGCTCGCCTCCTGCGGCGCGACCGCGTACGCCACCTGGAACCCCGAGTCGGTCCTGGAGCCGAGGTTCTCCGGACTGCTCTCCTCCGCCCCGGCCCTGGTCGGCAACGCCCGCGGCATCGTCACCGAATTCGACGTCTACCAGAAGGAACTGGCCCGCCTGGTGACGAACGTGACGAAGCTGTACGACGTCACCTCCACGCTCCCCGCCTACACCCCGGACCCGGCGACCCTCCGTGTCCTGCACGTGTCCGACATCCATCTGAACCCGGCGAGCTGGAAGATCATCACCTCGCTGGTGGAGCAGTACAAGGTGAACGTGATCGTCGACTCCGGCGACACCATGGACCACGGCACGGCGGCCGAGAACGGCTTCCTGGACCCCATCGCCGACCTGGGCGTGCCCTACGTCTGGGTCCGGGGCAACCACGACTCCCGCACCACTCAGCGCTACCTCTCCCGCATGAAGAACGTGCACGTCCTGGACGACGGCCGCGCCGAGACGGTCGGCGGGCTGCGCTTCGCCGGGATCGGCGACCCCCAGTTCACACCCGACCGCTCGACGGTCCCCGGCGGCGACGAGGCCGAGGAGCAGGCCGGGGACCGCCTCGCCACGGCCCTGCGGGAGCAGCGGGCCGGCGGCACCCCGGTGGACGTCGCGGTCGCCCACGAGCCGTCGGCGGCCAGGATGACGGACGGCGAGGTGCCCCTGGTCCTGGCGGGCCACCTCCACCACGAGCAGACGGAGCTCCTCTCGCACGGCACCCGGCTCCGCGTGGAGGGCTCCACGGGCGGCAGCGGACTCAGGGCCGTCGAGGGCAGGTACCCGGACCCGGTCGAGGCCTCGATCCTCTACTTCGACCGGGACAGCCACCGGCTCCAGGCCTGGGACGAGATCAAGCTGGGTGGTCTGGGCGAGACGACGGCCGAGGTCAGCCGCCACCTTCCGACAGACGCGTTCGATCAGCGGCCCCACCGGGGGCGGCCGAACGCGACCCCGTCCCCCGCACAGCGCCCGTCACCCTCAGGAAGCACCACCAGCACTGCCTCGCCCTCGGCGCCGTAAACCGTTTTGGCGATACTCCCCGCCATCCCATATGCTTCTCACGTCCCCGACGCGCTGACGAAGCGCCCAGGCGGGCCGATAGCCCTCATCGTCTAGCGGCCTAGGACGCCGCCCTTTCAAGGCGGTAGCACGGGTTCGAATCCCGTTGGGGGCACGCAAGATCGTGTGCAACACTGTTGCACGCAAGCTTGGTCCTGTGGAGCAGTTTGGAGTGCTCGCCACCCTGTCAAGGTGGAGGCCGCGGGTTCAAATCCCGTCAGGACCGCTGAGGTTTCACGTGAAACCTCGTGGCTGGGTAGCTCAGTTGGTACGAGCGATCGCCTGAAAAGCGATAGGTCGCCGGTTCGACCCCGGCCCCAGCCACAACAGACAGCCCCTCCGGCATCCCGGAGGGGCTGTTCTCATTCCGCGCCCGGCCTACTGCGTTTCTTCCGCTCCCGGCCACGCCTTGAATCTCCTTGGCGGCATGACCCGCCGACGCTAGGTTCTGGCGGGTCGACACGTCACCAGGGTGGGGAAGATGAGCCGGGATCAGGACATACAGCTGGAGAAGGACCGTGCGCGATACGGCCTTCTCGCCGTCGTCGTCAGCAACCTCGCGATCACCGCGGTCGCGGCCTTCGGCGTCTGGCGGCTCAACGGCAACGAATCCGTGATCATCGGCGTCCTGACCGCCGCCTTCACGGCGGTCAGCAGCACGACCACGGCCTACCTGGGGATCAAGGCCGTGTCCAACACGGCGAAGTCCATGGCGGCGGCCGCCTCCGCCACGCCACCCGCCCCAACCCCCGCCACTCCCGCCCAGCGAACCCCGTAGAGGCCTTCACTCACCGGCGCTGCCAGGGGGCGTCGCCCGCGCCCACCCGTGCCACCCGCACCGAACCACCACGTCCGCACCCCCCATAGCCCCCGGCCGAACCGCCGGAGGCAAAAGCGTTCGCCATGAATTTCCCCGAGGTGAGATCCTGGACCGCGTATGTCTACGCACCCCGCCCCCGCCCTCGGCCCCCTCGCCCCTCGCCTGACCGAGCTCTCACTGCGCGACGCGCACCGGCTCGGGCGCAGGCTGGAGGGTGCGCGCAAGATCCGTAAGCCGGAGGCCCGGGCCGCCGTCCTCGCCGAGATCGAGGCCGAGGTGGCCAGGGCCGAGGAACGGATGGCCGGCCGCCGTGCCGTCGTGCCCGCCGTGTCGTACCCCGAGCAGCTGCCCGTCAGCCAGAAGAAGGACGAGATCGCGAAGGCGATACGCGACCACCAGGTCGTGATCGTCGCCGGTGAGACCGGCTCCGGTAAGACCACCCAGATCCCGAAGATCTGCCTGGAGCTCGGGCGGGGGGTGCGCGGCATGATCGGGCACACCCAGCCGCGCCGGATCGCCGCCCGGACCGTCGCCGAGCGGGTGGCGGAGGAGCTGCGGACGCCGCTCGGAGAGTCCGTCGGCTGGAAGGTCCGCTTCACCGACCAGGTGAACCCCGACGCCACCTTCATCAAGCTGATGACGGACGGCATCCTGCTCGCCGAGATCCAGACCGACCGCGAGCTGCGCGCCTACGACACGATCATCATCGACGAGGCCCACGAGCGGTCCCTCAACATCGACTTCCTGCTCGGCTATCTGGCGCAGCTGCTCCCGCGCCGGCCCGACCTCAAGGTCGTCATCACCTCCGCGACCATCGACCCCGAGCGGTTCTCCCGGCACTTCGGCGACGCCCCGATCGTCGAGGTGAGCGGCCGGACCTATCCGGTCGAGGTGCGTTACCGGCCGCTCCTCGAAGAGGACGCCGAGGACGCCGACCGGGACCAGATCACCGCCATCTGCGACGCGGTGGAAGAGCTCCAGGGCGAAGGGCAGGGCGACATCCTCGTCTTCCTCTCGGGGGAGCGGGAGATCCGGGACACCGCCGACGCGCTCACCAGGAAGAACTACAGGTTCACCGAGGTCCTCCCGCTCTACGCCCGGCTCTCGCACGCCGAGCAGCACCGGGTCTTCCAGCCGCACACCGGTCGCAGGATCGTGCTGGCGACCAACGTCGCCGAGACCTCCCTCACCGTCCCGGGCATCAAGTACGTCATCGACCCCGGCTTCGCCCGTATCTCCCGCTACAGCCACCGCACCAAGGTGCAGCGGCTGCCCATCGAGGCGATCAGCCAGGCCAGCGCGAACCAGCGCAAGGGCCGCTGCGGCCGTACGTCCGACGGCATCTGCATCCGGCTGTACAGCGAGGACGACTTCGTCTCCCGGCCGGAGTTCACGGACGCGGAGATCCTCCGTACCAACCTGGCGAGTGTCATCCTTCAGATGACCGCGGCCGGTCTCGGGGACATCGAGAAGTTCCCGTTCATCGACCCGCCGGACCACCGCAACATCCGGGACGGTGTGCAGCTGCTCCAGGAGCTGGGTGCGATCGACCCGGCCGAGAAGGACCCGCGCAGGCGGCTCACCGAGACCGGCCGCAAGCTCGCCCAGCTGCCCGTCGACCCGCGGCTCGCCCGCATGGTGCTGGAGGCCGACAAGAACGGCTGTGTCCGCGAGGTCATGGTCATCGCGGCCGCGCTCTCCATCCAGGACCCCCGCGAACGCCCGGCCGAGAAGCAGACCCAGGCCGACCAGCAGCACGCCCGTTTCCGCGACGAGACCAGCGACTTCCTCGCCTTCCTCAACCTGTGGACGTACGTCAGGGAGCAGCAGCGCGAGCGCGGCTCGTCGTCCTTCCGGCGCATGTGCAAGCAGGAGTTCCTGAACTTCCTGCGCATCCGGGAGTGGCAGGACATCTACCTTCAGCTGCGCACGGTCGCCAAGCAGATGGGCATCCACCTCAACGAAGAGGACGCCCCCGGCGACCGCGTGCACGTCTCCCTTCTCGCCGGCCTCCTGTCCCACATCGGCATGAAGGACGTGAAGAACGCCGGCGGGGAGGGCGGGAAGAGCACAGCGAAGAACGAGTACCTGGGGGCGCGGAACGCCAAGTTCGCGCTCTTCCCGGGCTCCGCGCTGTTCAAGAAGCCTCCGCGGTTCGTGATGTCGGCGGAGCTGGTGGAGACCTCACGGCTCTGGGCCCGGGTCAACGCGAAGATCGAGCCGGAGTGGGTCGAGCCGCTCGCCGGGCACCTCCTCAAGCGGACGTACAGCGAACCGCACTGGGAGAAGGACCAGGCGGCCGTGATGGCGTTCGAGAAGGTCACGCTGTACGGCCTGCCGATCGTCGCCGACCGGAAGGTGAACTACGGCCGGATCGATCCGGAGACCAGCCGCGAGCTTTTCATTCGCAACGCACTGGTGGAGGGCGACTGGCGTACCCACCACAAGTTCTTCGCCGACAACCGCAAGCTGCTGAGCGAGGTCGAGGAACTCGAACACCGCGCCCGGCGCCGGGACATCGTGGTCGACGACGACACGCTCTTCGACTTCTACGACCAGCGGGTGCCCGAGCACGTCGTCTCCGGCGCGCACTTCGACTCCTGGTGGAAGCGGAAGCGGCACGAGCAGCCGGAGTTCCTGGACTTCGAGCGGGAGATGCTGATCCGGGAGTCGGCGGAGGCGGTCACCAAGACCGACTACCCGGATTCCTGGCGGCAGGGACAGCTGAAGTTCCGGGTGACCTACCAGTTCGAGCCGGGGGCGGACGCCGACGGTGTGACCGTCCACATCCCGCTCCAGGTTCTCAACCAGGTCAGGGACGAGGGCTTCGACTGGCAGATCCCGGGCCTGCGGGAAGAGGTGGTCACGGAGTTGATCCGCACCCTCCCGAAGCCGATCCGCCGCAACTACGTGCCGGCGCCGAACTTCGCGAAGCGCTTCCTGGACACCGCGGTGCCCCTACAGGAGCCGCTCACCACCACCATGGCGCGTGAGCTCAAGCGGATGGTCGGGGTGCCCTTCGAGGCCGAGGACTTCGACTGGGCGAAGGTCCCGGACCACCTGAAGATCACCTTCCGGATCGTCGACGAGCGGCGCCGCAAGCTGGCCGAGGACAAGGACCTGGAGGCGCTGAAGCTGCGGCTGAAGCCGAAGGCCCGCCAGGCCCTCTCCCAGGCCGCCGCGGCCACCGCGGAGCGCCAGGGCGGCGAGTCCCTGGAGCGCGCCGGGCTCACGGACTGGACGATCGGAGCCCTCACCCGCGTCTTCGAGACGCGCCGGGCGGGCCAGCCGGTCAAGGCGTACCCGGCCCTGGTCGACGACGGCGACACGGTCTCGGTCCGCCTCTTCGACACCGAGGAGGAGCAGACCGCGGCGATGTGGAAGGGCACGCGCCGGCTCATCCTCCGCAACATCCCGGTGAACCCGGCGAAGTTCGCGTCGGAGAAGCTGACGAACGCCCAGAAGCTCGCACTGTCGGCGAACCCCCACGGCACGATCCAGGCCCTGTTCGACGACTGCGCGATGGCCGCGGCCGACAAGCTGATCGCGGACTTCGGCGGGCCGGCGTGGGACGAGGAGTCGTACCGGAAGCTGTTCGACAAGGTCCGCTCCGAGATCGTCGACACGACGGTCCGTACGGTCGCGCAGGTGCAGCAGGTCCTCGCGGCCTGGCAGGCCTGTGAGCGCCGCCTGAAGGGCGTCCGGAGCCCCGCGCTGCTGGCCAACCTGACGGACGTCCGCAAGCAGCTGGACGCCCTTGTGAAGCCGGGCTTCGTGACGTGGGCCGGCATACGTCGGCTCCCGGACCTGATGCGCTACCTGGTGGCGGCGGACCGTCGCCTCCAGCAGATGCCGACGAACGTCCAGCGGGACACCACCCGCATGGAGAAGGTCCACGAGATGCAGGACGAGTACGCCTGGCTCCTGGAGCAGCTCCCCAAGGGCCGGCCGGTGCCGCAGCAGGTCCTGGACATCCGCTGGATGCTGGAGGAGCTCAGGGTCAGCTACTTCGCGCATGCGCTGGGCACGGCCTACCCGATCTCCGACAAGCGGATCGTGAAGGCGATCGACGCGGCGGTCCCGTAACCGACCGGTCACGTTGGGTGAGTTCGACCAGCCCCCTCCCCCTCCTGTACAGTCCTTCTCGCGGCACAGCGCAGACAAAGTGCCGCGAAACCTGGTCCTGTGGAGCAGTTTGGAGTGCTCGCCACCCTGTCAAGGTGGAGGCCGCGGGTTCAAATCCCGTCAGGACCGCACAAAGCCGAGGCCCGCATCCCCCGAGGGGAAGCGGGCCTCACGCACATCTCAACGCCGACGAGACCGCTCCCCACCCCGCCGGGGTGAACCCGTTGCGGTCGACGGCCTTTCCACGCTCAGCGACGGCAGCGGCTCCGAGTTCGGCGAGCCGCCGTGCGGTGGCCGCACCCCTTCCGCTGCGGCGCCGGTGACCACGGCCACGCGCCCGTCGAGCGACCCTCCAGTGCACAAGGATCAGGCGGCGGCGTCGCAGGCGGTGGCTGACTTGTCTGGCGGTACTCCTGCGGCGCGCGGGCCAGGCGGGCAGGCCGACGGGCCGGGGCGGGCGGGCTCGTCAGATGTCGGCGGGCGGGACGGCTCGCCGAGCCGGAAGAGAGGGGCGAGGGGGTGCCTCGGAAGTACGCGGGCGGGAGGGGGGCCGGTTCGCGCGGTCCGTGGGGTCGGGGCTCTTGACGGGGTCACATTCGGTGGATACCCCAGAAGGGAGGGCTCGGTTTTCTGGGCTTCCTGCGGGAGGTGGCGTATGGCGGCTTCGGTGCGGCACGAAACGCGGGCGTTACTGAGGGCCCACCTGGCGGCCGCCTCGTCGTACCGGCATCTGACCCGTCACTGTCCGGTCTGCCACCGCCTGCTCCGGCTGGCCATGGACGCCGCCCCGCGCCCCCTGGAGACCCCCGAGGACGCCGTGGAGGACGAAGGCCCCGTGGGGGTGTGACCGACGCCGGCAAGGGCAGCCGGGTCAACGCCCTTTGTTGTGGGGCCGGTTCCTCGCGGGACTCCTTTAGCGCACCCTGCGGAGTACAAACAACCCGTGCGGTATGTGACGGGTGTCACCGCATGAGTTTCCGAAACGACGGCACTTACCCCCTTCCTACAACTGGTCAATTTAATATGTGCAATTGCACCACCCTGTGGACCTCGCCCCGGGCCGGACTCCGGTGCCCGCACAGCAGATCCGACAGCGGTCCCCAGACTCCGACAAGGCTGCTCACAGCGGCGCCGGTCAGGGGCGCCCAAGACCTCATGGACGCACAAAAAAGATCGCGCTGGACCCGGCGGAGTCCAGCGCGATCTACGACGCACCCTGTGTCGCTTGCCTGAAAAGTTCTTGTCGGCCTGGGCGTGGGTCCTGTTGGGGCAGGTCCCGCGTCGCTTGGAGCTAGGGTTTCGGGGCGCCTCGACCAGTGGGGGACCGGTCGGTTTGCCCGCTATTCAGTTGGTCAGGCCTCGCTGCGCTGCTGCGGGATGCCCGCCAGCAGGGCGCGCACCTCAGCCTCGCGGTAGCGGCGGTGCCCGCCGAGCGTACGGATCGATGTGAGCTTGCCGGCCTTCGCCCACCGCGTGACCGTCTTGGGGTCGACGCGGAACATCGTGGCGACCTCAGCCGGGGTCAGCAGCGGCTCGGCATCAGGGGTGCGAGCGGTCATGAGCGGCCTCCTCGGGAGAACCGAACCTTCTCGGTTCTTTCCTCTAAATTCTGCACCTTGACCCGCGTTGCCCGAAATGGCGGACGCGAGTCGAGTCGGTTATAGGACGAACGGCTTGTCCTCGGCACTACAACTACACCATCCGTCCAGCCGCGTCGGCCAAACCGATGGAATTGCCCTCCCAGGTAGGCATCAGCCGCGGAAGCCGATGGACCATGCCATAGCGGACAGTCACGCCTCTGTGACGATCAGTCACAGGACGATCAGGAGTCACCAGACCCCCCAAAGCACGTAATGCTGAGAATCCGCCCACAGTGCACCACACTTGGACGGATGGAGCCTTCCCTGGACTCCTTGTCCTATTTTGGCACGAGGAGTGGCAAGAGGCGCAAGAGCCGCGTAAGTGCTGTCCGTCACCCTTGCTACAAAAGACCGGATCAGGATCCAACGTCCTGTGCGTTCACTGAAGTGCCGTCAAGGTACGTTGTTTCATGGCTTCTGGGCCGTGACGTACATCACTCACACCACACACGTCACGCAGGTGTCATCCGGCTGTAAACAGCATCAAACACCCCGTCACCTAATACGGAGCAGGACGCATCCGCGCTCAGACCGGCACCGGACCTGCATCCCGGACCCGCGCCGGACCGGCCCCCCGACCGGGACTCAGTTCGCCGAACGGCGGTCCCGTACCGCCCGCCACCGCTCCACCAGCCGCCCGTACGCCTCCCCGGCCGCGGCCCCGTCGCCCTGGCGCAGCGCCTCGATGCCGGCCGCCACGTCGGCCGCCGAATGGTCGTCCTCCAGGTCCGCGGCCGGCACGGTGTGCACGAGACCGCCGTAGTCCAGCTCGACCAGCGAGCGCGGGTGGAACTCCTCCAGCCAGCGCCCGACGTCCAGCAGGCCGTCGATCAGGGGCCCTTCGGCCACGGTGTCCTTGAGCGTGCGCAGCGCCCGCGCCACCCGGCGCCGGGCCTGCACCATCGGCGTGCGGTAGCGCAGCATCGGCGGGATCTCCCCGGAGCCCTTCTCGAACCGGCGCTCCGCGTCGGAGACCAGCACGAACCAGTTCAGCGGCACCTGCCAGGTCGCGGTGCGGATCCAGGGCCGGCCGTCGGGGTTGCGGGCCAGCCAGCGCTCGTAGTCCATCGTGGCCTGCCGGCGCACGACCGGCGGCAGCATCGCGTCCACGACCGGCTTCGGCAGTTCGTCGGAGAGCTCCTGGAGGGCCTGCCAGCCGCGCAGCCGGGTCCGCCACGGGCAGACGCAGACGACGCCGTCGACCTCCAGGACGAACGCGTCGGCGCTCTCCTGCACCGGCACCGGGATCGGCGGGGTGGGCACCAAGTCGGCCAGGGAGCGGCGGAGTTCGTCCTGATAGGAGGGACGCTCCGGGCGGCGGGCGTAACGCGTCCAGTGGTCGCGCTCCCGTTCCGGGAAGGCGGCCAGCGGCTCGTACACACGCAGGTACGTCGCGTAGGGGACGACCACCGAGGACACCTTGGGCACGCCTGCTCCCTCCCCATCGGACCGGGCTCGAAACCAGCGCGGCCCACGCCGGGGTCAGCCGGGCCCGGCCGCGGAAACCACAGCAAATCGTCCCACGCGCATACGTGCGCACACGGCACGGGAGAGTGATCCTGAACACTGCGCGGATGGTGTGCGGGCAATGGCTCTACGCTCTTGCCACGGCCCCGCCACCCTTACGGGAGCCCCCGCTTCCACCGCCGCGACACACGCGACACAACCGGGAGTCACCACAGTGACCGACGTTTCCACCGGCGTCCTGCACACCCTGTTCCACTCGGACCAGGGCGGTCACGAGCAGGTCGTGCTCTGCCAGGACCGGACGAGCGGCCTCAAGGCCGTCATCGCCATCCACTCCACCGCGCTGGGCCCCGCCCTCGGCGGCACCCGCTTCTACCCGTACGCCAACGAGGCCGAGGCCGTCGCCGACGCCCTCAACCTCGCGCGCGGGATGTCGTACAAGAACGCCATGGCCGGGCTCGACCACGGCGGCGGCAAGGCCGTGATCATCGGAGATCCGGACCGGGACAAGACCGAGGAGCTGCTGCTCGCCTACGGGCGGTTCGTGGCCTCGCTCGGCGGCCGGTACGTCACCGCCTGCGACGTCGGCACGTACGTCGCCGACATGGACGTGGTGGCCCGGGAGTGCCGCTGGACCACCGGCCGCTCCCCCGAGAACGGCGGCGCCGGCGACTCCTCCGTGCTCACCGCGTACGGCGTCTACCAGGGCATGCGGGCCAGCGCCCAGCACCTGTGGGGCGACCCCTCGCTGCGCGGCCGCAGCGTCGGCGTCGCGGGGGTCGGCAAGGTCGGCCACCACCTGGTCGAGCACCTCCTGGAGGAGGGCGCCCGGGTGGTCGTCACGGACGTGCGCCGGGAGGCCGTCGGCCGGATCTCCGACCGCCACCCCGAGGTCCGGGTAGCCGCCGACACCGACGCCCTGATCCGCGTCGAGGACCTCGACATCTACGCCCCCTGCGCGCTCGGCGGCGCCCTGAGCGACGACTCCGTGCCGGTGCTGACCGCCCAGGTGGTGTGCGGCGCGGCCAACAACCAGCTCGCCCACCCCGGCGTCGAGAAGGACCTGGCGGACCGCGGGATCCTCTACGCGCCGGACTACGTGGTGAACGCCGGCGGGGTCATCCAGGTCGCCGACGAGCTGCACGGGTTCGACTTCGACCGGTGCAAGGCGAAGGCGGCGAAGATCTTCGACACCACGCTGGCCATCTTCGCACGTGCGAAGGATGACGGGATCCCCCCGGCCGCGGCGGCCGACCGGATCGCCGAACAGCGGATGCACGAAGCCGCAACGGCGGCTGGACGCTGATCGAAGACCGGGTTTCCGGGCGGATTTCCGGTACCTGCCGGCGGGCAGTTGGAGAGAACTCTCACGTTCGTCGGCGGGTCGCCCGCCAGGAAGTGGTTAAAATCGTGGTTGACCAGCGAGGACGGGGCGCCTCGAGGGTCATGGAGTCAGGCGCGTGGTGCGGGCGACGTACCGTATGGGCGCGGGCTCAGGTACCGTGGAAGCCCTACGGACCGGTCTCTCCGAGGAGAGCCCGTTCCGGATCATGAACGCGTGTCAGACTCTGGGGCCGTCGAGCCCCGTCACCGAGGGGGTCGAGCCATGGGGCGCGGCCGGGCCAAGGCCAAGCAGACGAAGGTCGCCCGCCAGCTGAAGTACAACAGCGGTGGGACTGACCTGTCACGTCTGGCCAGCGAGCTGGGCGCATCGACTTCGAGTCAGCCGCCGAATGGCGAGCCGTTCGAGGACGACGACGAGGATGACGACCCGTACGCCCAGTACGCGGATCTCTACAACGACGACGATGAGGACGAGGACGAGGACGACCAGTCCGGTCCGCACTCCCGGCATCGTCGCGGTGCTTGACTTCGGCGGCTGCTGAGCCGCTTCACTTGCCCGGTCCGGGGTTCGCATGCCGGACCGGGTTTTGTGCTGGCTTCCTGGGACTCCGACCCCGGACCCCGCTCCTGGGACTCCCCCCGAGGGGGACTCCCAGGGACTTCCGGGTGCTCCCAGGGGCTGGGGTCTACGCGTAGTCGCCCACCAGTTCCGCGCCGGTGGTGTGCCCGCCGCGCTCGGTGATCTCGCCGGCGACCCATGCCTCGACCCCGCGGTCGGCCAGTGTGGTCAGCGCCACGTCCACCGATTCCTGCGGGACGATCGCGATCATGCCGACGCCCATGTTGAGCGTCTTCTCCAGTTCGAGCCGCTCGACGTCGCCGGTGCGGCCGACCAGGTCGAAGATCGGGCCCGGCATCCAGGTGGCGCGGTCGACGATCGCGTGCAGGTGGTCCGGGATCACCCGGGCCAGGTTCGCGGCGAGTCCGCCGCCGGTGATGTGGCTGAAGGCGTGGACCTCCGCGGTACGCGTCAGGGCCAGGCAGTCCAGCGAGTAGATCTTGGTCGGCTCCAGGAGTTCCTCGCCGAGGGTGCGGCCCAGTTCCTCGATGCGGGCGTCGAGCGCGAGGCCCGCCTGGTTCAGCAGCACGTGCCGGACCAGGGAGTACCCGTTCGAGTGAAGTCCGGAGGACGCCATGGCGATCACCGCGTCACCCGTACGGATACGATCCGCGCCGAGCAGCCGGTCGGCCTCCACCACGCCCGTACCGGCGCCGGCCACGTCGAAGTCGTCCGCGCCGAGCAGGCCCGGGTGCTCGGCCGTCTCGCCGCCCACCAGGGCGCAGCCGGCCAGTACACAGCCCTCGGCGATGCCCTTGACGATGGCCGCGACCCGCTCGGGGTGCACCTTGCCGACGCAGATGTAGTCGGTCATGAACAGCGGCTCGGCGCCGCACACCACGATGTCGTCCATGACCATGGCGACCAGGTCGTGGCCGATGGTGTCGTACACGCCCAGCTGCCGGGCGATGTCGACCTTCGTGCCCACGCCGTCCGTCGCGGAGGCCAGCAGCGGGCGCTCGTAGTTCTTGAGCGCGGAGGCGTCGAAGAGACCGGCGAAGCCGCCGAGGCCGCCGAGGACCTCGGGGCGCTGCGTCTTCTTCACCCACTCCTTCATCAGCTCGACGGCGCGGTCGCCCGCCTCGATGTCGACACCGGCGGCCGCGTAGGAGGCACCGGAGGAACTGCCCGTCGACGGAGTCGACTGATCGGACACAGCAGACATTGCCTGGGATCTTTCGGTTGATGACGGGGCTTACGGGCGACGGATCGCGTCGGCCGCGGCCGTGGCTGCCGGACCGGCCGCCAGCTCGGTCTCCAGGAGCTGCTTGCCGAGCAGTTCGGGGTCCGGGAGCTCCATCGGGTACTCGCCGTCGAAGCAGGCGCGGCAGAGGTTCGGCTTGGCGATGGTGGTCGCCTCGATCATGCCGTCGATGGAGATGTACGCCAGGGAGTCGGCGCCGAGCGAGGTGCCGATCTCCTCGATGGTCATGCCGTTGGCGATGAGCTCCGCGCGGGTGGCGAAGTCGATGCCGAAGAAGCACGGCCACTTCACGGGCGGCGAGGAGATCCGGATGTGGACCTCGGCCGCGCCCGCTTCCCGGAGCATCCGCACGAGGGCTCGCTGGGTGTTGCCGCGCACGATCGAGTCGTCGACGACGACCAGGCGCTTGCCCTTGATGACTTCCTTCAGCGGGTTCAGCTTCAGGCGGATGCCGAGCTGCCGGATGGTCTGCGAGGGCTGGATGAAGGTCCGGCCGACGTAGGCGTTCTTGACCAGGCCGTTGCCGAAGGGAATGCCGGAGGCCTCCGCGTAGCCGATGGCGGCGGGGGTGCCGGACTCCGGGGTCGCTATCACCATGTCGGCGTCGACCGGGGCTTCCTTGGCGAGCATCCGGCCCATCTCCACGCGGGAGAGGTAGACGTTCCGCCCGGCGATGTCGGTGTCCGGGCGGGCCAGGTACACGTACTCGAAGACACAGCCCTTGGGCTTCGCGGCAGCGAATCGTGAGGAGCGCAGACCGTTCTCGTCGATGGCGACGAACTCGCCCGGCTCGATCTCGCGGACGAAGCTGGCGCCGCAGATGTCGAGCGCGGCGGACTCCGAGGCGACGACCCAGCCGCGCTCCAGCCGGCCGAGGACCAGCGGGCGGATGCCCTGCGGGTCGCGGGCGGCGTAGAGGGTGTGCTCGTCCATGAAGACGAGGGAGAAGGCGCCGCGCACCTGCGGGAGGACCGCGTGCGCGGCCTCCTCGATGGTCAGCGGCTTGCCGTCCGCGTCGACCTGGGCCGCGAGGAGGGCGGTGAGCAGGTCGGTGTCGTTGGTGGCCGCGACCCGGGTGGACCGGCCGTTGTTGTCCTTCGGGAGTTCGGCGACCATCTCGGCGAGCTGCGCCGTGTTGACCAGGTTGCCGTTGTGGCCGAGCGCGATCGAGCCGTGCGCGGTGGCACGGAACGTCGGCTGGGCGTTCTCCCACACGGAGGCCCCGGTGGTCGAGTAGCGGGCGTGACCGACCGCGATGTGACCCTGGAGCGAACCGAGAGAGGTCTCGTCGAAGACCTGGGAGACAAGTCCCATGTCCTTGAAGACGAGGATCTGGGAGCCATTGCTGACCGCGATACCCGCGGACTCCTGGCCCCGATGCTGGAGGGCGTACAGCCCGAAGTACGTGAGCTTGGCGACCTCTTCACCGGGAGCCCAGACACCGAAGACGCCGCAAGCGTCCTGGGGGCCCTTCTCACCGGGGAGCAGATCGTGATTGAGGAGACCGTCACCACGTGGCACGGTACTGAGTGTAGGCGAGGTCGACCACTGGTCCGAATTGGGGATACCGGGCCGTAATGGATCTACGGCGGCGGACCCGTTGGTGGCTTTCTCCATCTTCGCAGGTCAGCTGGGTGAGAGGTTCCTCCAGAGGGCCCCGGTTCGCGCGGACCGGGGCCCGCGCAACCCCCTGGCACCGTATCTCTGAGTGAGGTGTCGCACATCATTCGGGGACCGCCGGGCGAGCCGTACGGAGGTCGCGGTCATGTCCTGGACAGCTGGACGCGGTCGCCGTCGGCCGTGGTGAGGGTGAGTTTCCGGTCCTCGCCCTTCATGGTCAGCGGTCCGGCGGTGAGCGTGCGGGCGAGGGCGCGCTCGAAGGCCATCCTGGTGTTGTCGCAGGCCATCCGGGTGGTGCGGGTGTGACTCAGCCGGATCCGGTCGTCCGTGATCTGGACCGTGGCGCTGAACTGGTTGCATCCGAAGCTGCCGGCCGCCCGCCCGTCCTCGATCTTCACATGGGCGCGCGCCGGGGCGCGCTGGGTGACGCCGTCGACGGTCACGCTGTCGACGGTCCAGTCGATCCCGGTCACCGGCGGCCGACTCCCCACGGATCCACCCCTCTCACCGCCACAGGCCATCGCGAGCGGAACGAGCAGCGCGGCCGCCGCCGTCAGGGTCGTGCGGCGCATGCGCTGTTTCAACCCGTACATACCGATTCGACGGACGGCACAGGGTGATCGGTTCCCTCACCGCATGACGGGCAGGTACGCCCCGAGGTCCGCCCGCTCCCCGCTCGCGCTGACCCTGGCGTCGGCCACGGCCTCCTGCCACGCCAGCCGCCCGGTGGCCAGCCGGATCCAGGTCAGCGGGTCGGTCTCGACGACGTTCGGCGGGGTGCCCCGGGTGTGCCGGGGCCCTTCGACGCACTGCACCACCGCGTACGGCGGCACCCGCACCTCGGTGGAGCCGCCGGGCGCCTTGACCGCGAGCGCGTCGGCGAGCAGCCGGGTGCAGGCGGCGAGGGCCTGCCGGTCGTGGGGGACGCCGAGTCCCGGGACCGCCGCGTTGAGGTCGTCGCTGTGCACGACCAGCTCCACGGCCCGGGTGACGAGGTAGTCGTCGAGGGACAGCGCGCCGACGTTGGTGGCGAGCAGCCGGGTGCCGGGGTGTGCGGCGAGCAGGGCGCGGAGGCCGGTCTCGGCGTCGGCGAGGTAGGTGCCGAGGTCGGCGTGGCCGGCGGCGAGGCGCTGGGTGAAGTCGTCGATGGCGGTGGCGTTGCTGGAGGTCCCGAACGGCCAGTCGAGCAGGACCGCGTCGGCCTTGGCCGGCTCGGGCAGGTCCAGGGCCCGGTGGACGGCGGTGAGCGCCATGCCGATGTGGGCGACGAGCTCCCGCACGGTCCACCCCGACAGCCGGGTGGGGAGCGCGAGCTGCTCGGGGGTGAGGGTACGGACGGCGTCCCGCACGTTCGAGAACTGGGCGAGGACCGCGGTGCGGGTTCTGGCCGGGTCGTACCTGCGGGCGCGCTTCTTGGCCTGGGGCATGGCGGTGAGCGTATTCCCTCGGCCTGCCCGGGCGAGCAGTGTGTCAGTCTGGGTTGACAACCGGCAGGGTGTCAACCCAGACTGACAGGCATGGAAACGCAAGAGCTCTCGGAGCGCCTCAGGTCGCACGACCCCGCGGTGGGCCTGCGGGCCGTGGGCGCCCTGCACCGGCTGGCCGAGCAGGTCGAGGCCGCGGCGGTCGTGCGCGCCCGCGAACAGGGCTGGTCCTGGGAGCAGATCGGGGACGCCCTCGGCGTGTCCCGGCAGTCCGTCCACGCCAAGTACGGAAAGTGAGACGACCATGTTCGAGCAGTTCGCAGCAGAGGCCCGGGCGACCGTCGCGTCGGCGCTCGACGAGACCAAGCTGCGCGGCGACCGCCGCATCGGTACCGAGCACCTCCTGCTGGGAGTGCTGCACGAGCCCGGCGCGGCCCGGGCCCTCGGAACCGACCTGGAAACCGCACGCGCCGCCCTCGACACCCTCGACCGGTCCGCGCTGGCCGTGGTCGGCATCGACGTCCGGGGGATCGAGCGGGCACCGATTCCCGCGTCACGCAAGCGCACGCCCCTCACCTCGGGAGCCCGCGCCGTGCTCCCCCGCGCCCTGGCCGAGACGAGGAAGGCCGGCAGCCGCCGCATCACACCGGAACACCTGCTGCTCGCCCTGCTCGACTGCCGGCGGCCGGATCCCGTGGCGGAACTCCTGGCGGAACTCGGCATCGACCGCACGGCCGTCCGCGCACGCATCCAGCGGCAGCCGGGCCGCTGAGACGTCAGGCCCTGGAGCGGTGGTCAGGGGGCGAGGTCGGAAGCCGGGGTGATCACCCAGTGGTTGCTGTGGATGACCCGGTCGGCGAAGTCGACGTCGACCTCGCCGAGAAGGCGGAAGCCGAGGGAGCGGCAGATGCCGTTCGAGGGGCCGTTGGCCGTCGCCGGGAAGGCGTGGATGTCGCCCCAGCGGTCCTCGTTGCGGGCCTGTTCGAGAAGCGCGCGGGTGGCGAGCCTGCCGAGCCCGCGCCCCTGGAACTCGGGCAGGACCATCCATCCGATCTCCGAGAGCGGCTCCCCGTCGTCGTCGTGCGCCCAGACGCACACATGGCCCGCGACGACCTCGGGGGCGCCCGAATCAGGGACGATCACCTTGATCCAGGAGGTACCCGCCGCCGCCTCCTCGGCATCCCGGCGCACCTTCTCCGTCATCCCGTCCCTGGGCAACGGACCACCGAGGTCCCTCATCATCACGGGGTCGCAGCGCATGCGGACATAGGCGTCCACGTCGTCCGGGGTGACGTCACGCAAGTACATGCCAGAAGGATGCGGTGTCCGGCCCGAACCCGAAAGGCTCCGGCCCCTTGGCCAAGAGCCACGTCCGGTGAACCGCGAAGACCCCGCCCGGGAACGTGAACCCGGGCGGGGTCTTCGTCGCCGTACGGCCGGACTACGCCAGCAGCGCCTCGATGGTCCCCTCGTGCGCCTCGCGCAGTTCGGCCAGGGTGAGTTCGAACTCGCCCTGGATCTCCACGGAATCGCCGTCCACGACACCGATGCGGGTCGCCGGCAGGCCCCGCGCACCGCACATGTCGTTGAAGCGGACCTCCTCCGAACGCGGGACCGCGACGACGGCGCGGCCGGCCGACTCGGAGAGGAGGAAGGTGAAGGCGTCGAGGCCGTCCGGTACGACCAGCCGCGCGCCCTTGCCGCCGAGCAGCGCGGACTCGACCACGGCCTGGATCAGACCGCCGTCGGACAGGTCGTGCGCCGAGTCGATCATGCCGTCGCGGGAGGCGGAGATCAGGATCTCGGCGAGCAGGCGCTCACGCTCCAGGTCCACCTTGGGGGGCAGGCCGCCCAGGTGGTCGTGGACGACCTGGGACCAGGCCGAGCCGCCGAACTCCGCACGCGTGTCGCCGAGGAGGTAGAGCAGCTGGCCCTCCTCCTGGAAGGCGACCGGCGTGCGGCGGGCGACGTCGTCGATCACGCCGAGGACCGCGACCACCGGGGTCGGGTGGATGGCCGCCTCGCCGGTCTGGTTGTAGAGCGAGACGTTGCCGCCGGTCACCGGGGTGCCCAGCTGGAGGCAGCCGTCGGCGAGGCCGCGCACCGCCTCGGCGAACTGCCACATCACCGCCGGGTCCTCGGGCGAGCCGAAGTTCAGGCAGTCGGAGACGGCGAGCGGCTTGGCGCCGGTCGTCGCCACGTTGCGGTAGGCCTCCGCCAGGGCGAGCTGGGCGCCCGTGTAGGGGTCGAGCTTGGCGTAGCGGCCGTTGCCGTCCGTGGCGATGGCGACGCCGAGGCCGGTCGCCTCGTCGACGCGGATCATGCCGGAGTCCTCGGGCTGGGCAAGGACCGTGTTGCCCTGCACGAAGTGGTCGTACTGGGAGGTGATCCACTTCTTGGAGGCCTGGTTGGGGGAGGCCACCAGCCGGAGGATCTGGTCCTTCAGCTCCTCGCTGGTCGCCGGGCGCGCGAGCTTGTTCGCGTCGTCCGCCTGGAGTTCGTCCTGCCAGGACGGGCGGGCGTAGGGGCGCTCGTAGACCGGGCCGTCGTGGGCGACCGTGCGCGGGTCGACGTCGACGATCTTCTCGCCGTGCCAGAAGATCTCGAGGCGGTCGCCGTCGGTGACCTCGCCGATGACCGTCGCGATGACGTCCCACTTGGCGCAGATCTCCAGGAAGCGGTCCACCTTCGCCGGCTCCACCACCGCGCACATGCGTTCCTGCGACTCGCTCATGAGGATTTCCTCGGGCGAGAGGGTGGAGTCGCGCAGCGGGACGTCGTCGAGGGTGACGGTCATGCCGCCGGAGCCGTTCGAGGCGAGCTCGGAGGTGGCGCAGGACAGGCCGGCCGCGCCGAGGTCCTGGATGCCGACCACGAGCTTCTCCCGGAAGGCCTCCAGGGTGCACTCGATGAGGAGCTTCTCCTGGAAGGGGTCGCCGACCTGGACCGCGGGGCGCTTGGAGGGCTTCGCGTCGTCGAAGGTCTCGCTCGCGAGGATCGACGCGCCGCCGATGCCGTCGCCGCCGGTCCGGGCGCCGTACAGGATGACCTGGTTGCCCGCGCCGGAGGCCTTGGCGAGGTGGATGTCCTCGTGCCGCATCACGCCGATGGCACCGGCGTTGACCAGCGGGTTTCCCTGGTAGCAGGCGTCGAAGACGACCTCGCCGCCGATGTTGGGCAGGCCCAGGCAGTTGCCGTAGCCGCCGATGCCGGCGACGACACCCGGGAGGACGCGCTTGGTGTCCGGGTGGTCGGCCGCGCCGAACCGCAGGGGGTCGACCACGGCCACCGGCCGGGCGCCCATCGCGATGATGTCGCGGACGATGCCGCCGACACCGGTCGCGGCGCCCTGGTAGGGCTCGACGTACGACGGGTGGTTGTGCGACTCGACCTTGAAGGTGACCGCGTAGCCCTGGCCGACGTCGACCACGCCCGCGTTCTCGCCGATGCCGACGAGCAGGGCGTCCGACTGGGGCGCCTTCTCGCCGAACTGGCGGAGGTGGACCTTGGAGGACTTGTACGAGCAGTGCTCGGACCACATGACCGAGTACATGGCCAGCTCGGCGCCGGTCGGGCGGCGGCCGAGGATCTCCACCACCCGCTCGTACTCGTCCTTCTTCAGGCCGAGTTCGGCCCAGGGCAGCTCGACGTCGGGGGTCGCGGCCGCGTGCTCGACCGTGTCCAGAGGCGTCCGGCTCATGCGTTGACCAGCTTCTTGAGGATCGAGGTGAAGAAGGGAAGGCCGTCGGTGCGGCCCGTGCCGATCAGCGGCTCGACGGCGTGCTCGGGGTGCGGCATCAGGCCGACGACGTTCCCGGCCTCGTTGGTGATGCCGGCGATGTCCCGGAGCGAGCCGTTGGGGTTGCCGTATCCGTCACCGGCTTCGCCGCTGACGACGTACCGGAACGCGACCCGGCCCTCGGCCTCCAGCTTGTCGAGCGTGTACTCGTCGGCGACGTACCGGCCGTCCATGTTCTTCAGGGGGATGGAGATCTCCTGACCCGCGCGGTAGTCGGCCGTCCAGGCCGTGGCCGCGTTCTCCACCCGCAGCTTCTGCTCGCGGCAGATGAAGTGGAGGTGGTCGTTGCCCAGCATTCCGCCCGGGAGCAGGTGCGCCTCGGTGAGGATCTGGAAGCCGTTGCAGATACCGAGGACCGGCAGCCCGGCCTTCGCCTGCTCGATGACCGTCTCCATCACCGGCGAGAAGCGGGAGATGGCGCCGGCCCGCAGATAGTCGCCGTAGGAGAAACCGCCGGGAAGGACCACCGCGTCGACCTGGTGAAGGTCCTTGTCCTTGTGCCAGAGGGCGACCGGTTCCGCACCCGCGAGCCGGATCGCGCGCTGGGTGTCACGGTCGTCGAGGCTTCCCGGGAAAGTGACGACGCCAATACGAGCGGTCACTTCGCCGCCTCCGCGACTTCCTCCACCTTGACGGTGAAGTCCTCGATCACGGTGTTGGCGAGGAAGGATTCCGCAAGATCATGGATGCGGGCGAGCGCGGCCTCGTCGACCGGCCCGTCAACTTCCAGTTCGAATCGCCTTCCCTGACGTACGTCGGAGATGCCCTCGAAACCCAGGCGCGGCAGCGCACGCTGGACCGCCTGGCCCTGGGGGTCGAGGATCTCCGGCTTGAGCATGACGTCGACTACGACGCGTGCCACGTGCACTCCCGGTGTGTGGTGCTGAGCTGGTTCCTTCAGACTACCCGCACAGAATTTCTACGCGGGTAGAGTTGTAGGAAACTACGTGAGGCGCGTCACGATCGGGTGACAGCGGGGGATCCACACGAAAAGTTCTGGGAAAGTTCCCCGGGTTCGCCCACGACATCTATTGCGCCGGGACACGCGGACGGATTTAGTCGGGCTTCACTTTGTATTGCCAGGCACTGTACAAATGAATTGGCAATAGCCGATACTCGGCACGTCATCGCCATCGCCGTCATCGCCGATGAGCTGTAAAGACGTGCCACACGAAGGGACCGATATTCGTGGCGCAGAAGGTCGTGGTCACTCTCTTTGACGACATCGACGGCTCGGAAGCGGCGGAAACGATCGCCTTCGGACTCGACGGCAAGTCGTACGAGATCGACCTGAATCAAGCCAACGCCAAGCAACTGCGCAAGGCCCTGGAGCCGTACGTGGTGGCCGGCCGCAAGCGGTCGAAGTCCGGAAAGGCGTTCAAGCAGACGGAGGTCGCCCCCGACCCGGCGGCCGTCCGCGCCTGGGCACAGGCGAACAAGATGGATGTCCCGGCCCGCGGCCGCATCCCGAAGAAGGTGTACGAGGCGTTCAGCGCCGCCCAGTGACAGGGCGGCCGGCTGCCCTCAGGGGGCGTCAGTCACCCCTGGGGGCAGCCGACTTGCGCTACCCCCCTGCTGATCAGCTAATGTCTGGAGCACGCCGAGGGGCGCGGCCGAAAAGCCGAAACCCACGGAGTACACGCGGGTGTAGTTCAGTAGTAGAACATCCCCCTTCCAGGGGGAAGGCGCAGTGTGCAATTCCTGTCACCCGCTCTGGCACCACCGGTCCTGAGGATGCTTGTGGATCAGGTAGGCTGGTGCCCGCACCGATCGGTGGGAGCCGGTCGGGAGCAGTGCGGACGTAGCTCAGTTGGTAGAGCGCAACCTTGCCAAGGTTGAGGTCGCGAGTTCGAGCCTCGTCGTCCGCTCCAGCTCATAGGAAACCCCAGTCGTGCGACTGGGGTTTTCTTGTGTGCTCCAACCCCTTACAGACCCCGGCATTTGTCAGCCGCGCACCGCTTCCCGGCCCCGGCCCCGGGGACGCTGAAGCCATGGACCGCGAACACATGATTGAGATCACAGATCTCCGGCGTGCCTACGGGACGGGTTCGATGCGTGTCCGCGGGCCGCGGAGAAGCACCTTCGCGGACCGCCGCGAACCTCGCGCCGCCCGGCACCCACGGCGCCGGAAAGACGTCCACGGTCGTACGGCCGTTGCCCGCGGGCGACGAGCGTCTGATCCGGGGCGCCCTGGCCGCGCTGCTCGGGCACGACGAGGACGAACGGGTCGTCGTCGCCGAGGCGGCCACCGGCCCGGAGGCACTCGCCCTGGCGCGGGCCCGTCGCCCCGATGTCGCGGTGCCCGGTCTCCAGATGCCCGGCGCCGACGGGCCGATGATGTGAGGGTCGCCACATCGCTCCGTGCCGAACTGCCCGGCTGCCAGGTACTGATCGTCACCGGTCACGGGCGGCCCGGCCATCCGAAGCGGACCTGGCGGCCGGTGTGCGGGGGTGCGTCCTGAACGCGGTGAGCGCACAGCGGCTCGCGTGGATCCTCCGGACCGGGCACGCCGGAAACCAGTACGTCGACCCGGAGTTGGCCGCCGACGCGATCTCCGCCGGGGACTCGCCGCTGACCGCGCGGCAGGCCGAGGCACTGCCGCCGACGGCAGGCGGCGCGCCGGTCGCCGAGCTCGCCGAGCGGGCCGCGCCGGCGCCGGGGACCGTGCGGAACCATCTCTCCCCGGCCGTCACCAAGCTCGGTGCGCAGAACCGTCATGCGGCAATGCGTCTCACGCGCGAGCGAGGTTGGGTATAGTTGCTCTCGCGCCACGGCGCATGCGGACGTAGCTCAGTTGGTAGAGCGCAACCTTGCCAAGGTTGAGGTCGCGAGTTCGAGCCTCGTCGTCCGCTCAGAAGAGAAGGCCCCCGGTTTCCGCCGGGGGCCTTCCGCGTTCACGGCCGTCCGCCTTCGAGGCCGTCCGGCTTCGAGGCCTTCAGCGCTCCCGGGCCGGAGCCCGGGGGACGCCTCCGTCACGACCAGGTGTTGCCCGTCAGCCGCTCGTACGCCTCGATGTACTTCGCGCGGGTCGCCTCGACCACCTGCTCGGGCAGCGGCGGCGGGGGCTGCTCGCTCCTGCGGTCCCAGCCGGACTCGGCCGAGGTCAGCCAGTCGCGCACGTACTGCTTGTCGAACGACGGCTGGGCGCGGCCCGGCTGCCACTCGTCGGCCGGCCAGAAGCGGGACGAGTCCGGGGTGAGGACCTCGTCGGCGAGTACCAGGATGTCGTTCTCGAAGCCGAATTCGAACTTCGTGTCGGCCAGGATGATCCCCCGGTCCCGGGCGATGTCCCGGGCGCGGCCGTACACCGCGAGAGTAGCCTGGCGCAGCTGGGCGGCGGTCTCGGCGCCGACCTGGCGGGCGACCTCCTCGTACGACACGTTCTCGTCGTGCTCGCCGACCTCGGCCTTGGTGGCCGGGGTGAAGATCGGGGCGGGCAGCTCGGAGCCGTCGACCAGGCCCTCGGGGAGGGCGAGGCCGCAGACCGTGCGGGACTCCTGGTACTCGGCCAGGCCCGAGCCGGTCAGGTAGCCACGGGCCACGCACTCGACCGGGAGCATCTTCAGGGACTTGCAGATCAGGGTGCGGCCCGCCCAGTCGGCGGGGGCGCCCTCGGGCAGCTCGGTGCTGATGACGTGGTTGGGGACCAGGTCGGCGAGCTTGTCGAACCACCACAGGGAGAGCTGGGTCAGGACCCGGCCCTTGTCGGGGATCTCGGTCGGCAGCACCCAGTCGTACGCGGACAGGCGGTCGCTGGCGACCATCACGAGGTCCCCGGCCTCGTTCTGGTACAGCTCGCGCACCTTGCCGGTGTGCAGATGCACCAGACCCGGCACCTCCAGGGGCTCGGGCTTTTCGACGAATCCGGACACGGTTCCTCCCCGTGGTTCTGTACAGGTGCCCTCGATTCTCCCGTATGCCGGGTTGCGCACGGACAGCGGGGCCGCGCGGACACCTGTGCGGGTCAGTCGTGTTTGCAGATGCGGTCCAGGAGGTTGGCGGTGGCGCGCTGGACCCGGGCGTCGACGTGGCCGGGGCGGTCCAGGGCCGGAGACCAGGCGAAGGTGCCGGAGGCGAAGACCAGGGCGCCGGAGGGGGCGCGGTAGAGGGAGGTCTCCTGGTGGCGCCGGACGCCGCCGTTGTCGGTGTAGGGGGAGTGGGCGAGCAGGATGCGCTCCTCGTGCTCGGGCAGCGCGGTGCGCGGGAAGTAGCGGTCGGCCTCGCCGGCCACCAGGCCCGGGAGTTCGTCGCCCTCGTGCGCTCCGGTGCCCTCCCAGAGCCAGTGCCGCGCGTTGCGCACGATCAGGGGGTAGGGCTCGGGCACCCGGCCCGCGTACTGGATGCCGACCGTCTGCTGTTCGGGCCGGTCGATCTCACGCCAGAGCACGGGCTTCCCCGGGCCCTTGCGTTTTCGGCAGGTCAGCAGACGGTTCTCGACCCCGGACGGGGAGGGCCCCAACTCCACCTGCCAGTACATCGTGTTGGCGGAGAGGAAGACGAGGCTCGTGCCGCTGTCGCGGGCCAGTTCGACCGTGCGGCGCATCTGCGGCGACCAGTACTCGTCGTGGCCCGGGAAGACCAGGCCCCGGTAGCGGGTGGGGTCGACGCGGCCGGCGTGCAGGTCGCGGGCCTCGGCGTAGGCGAGGTCGTAGCCGTAGCGCTCGGCCCAGCGGATGAAGTCGTAGGCGTGCCCGACGTGCAGGGGCAGGCCGGCGCCCGCGTACGGCCGGTCGAAGGAGACGGTGGTCGCCGCGTCGGCCTCGCCGAGCAGCCGGCCCCGCTCGTCCCAGGCGTGGTAGAGGCTGGCGCCGGTGTGGCCGTCCTCGGGGTAGAGGTTGTACGCCTGCCAGGTGATGTCCGGCAGCAGGAGCAGCAGGTCGGCCGGCTGGTCGTCGCGGATCGTGAAGGGCACGTGGGAGCGGTAGCCGTCGGCCGTGGTGAGCACGGCGACGTACGCGCCGATGCTCCAGTACGACGGGACCTGCAGCCGCCACGACAGCCACCAGTGGTGGCAGGAGACCGTGCGGTCGGCGGCCAGCGGCGGCGGCTGGACGATGCCGGACAGCCGGGGGCTGGTGGTGATCTTGGATGCGCCGTCGCCGCCGTAGTGGCCGATGCGGTAGATGTCGACGCTGAATTCCTGTGGCGGATCGACGGTGATGTGGAAGTCGACGGCCTCGCCCGGGGCGACCGCGCCGGTCGAGGTGAATCCTTTGATCTGGCGGTGCACGTCGTCCGCCGAGCGCGGGCCGCCGACGGCGGTGCGCGGTGCGGGGACCCTGGGGTTCTCGCCGGTGGGCTGCGGCCGGCTGGGGTCCACGTACCAGGGGACGACATGACCGGTGTCGTCGAAGTAGGTCTCACTGCCGCGCAGCCAGGGAACGGGACCCTGGCCGAAGGGATCCGTGACGGCGTGCGCGAGTGCTCCCGACTCCCAGCGGCGGATCTGGTCCGATGCCATGGTGGCTCCCCTCCCTCGTGCCCCCGCGAAGTGTGCCGATACGAGCCGATGTGCGATGTGGGCGCGCGTTCTGTGCTGTCGTACCTGTGTCCTGTGCCGTTGCGCCCGCGTCTTGCGCTGGGTGTTCTGCCTGTTTCGGGCGCTTCCGTCTCAACGTGGCGCCGTGTCACGCCATGCGCGCTACGGGGGCCATTGCGTGCCATGCGTGCCATGCCGCGACTGTGGCGTCTGTCTTATATCGGGTGCGCTTGCCACATCCGCGAACGGTCCCAGCACATCACATAACGCACGCGTCCGGTCACGGTTCGTCGTGAATTTGCCTGAAGTGGAACGCTTTGCTCCGCTAAAGCACCGAAAAGCCGAGGTCAGACCAGTCGGACCGGTTTCTCGGGACGTATTCCGGACTCGACCAGCCAGGCCCGCAGCGGGGCCGGGTCTCCCTCCTCGATGAGGCTGAGAACTCTGGGCGTCAGGTCGGCGGCCCGCTCGCCGCCGACCAGCAGGGACGGGCCGTCGAGCCAGTCCAGGCCGGGGGTGGCTCCGGCGGTGTCCACGGCCGCGCAGCACACCATCGCCGTCACGTGGTCGGCGAGGAGTTCGCGGGCGGTGCGCGGGGGCTGGAGCGGGAAGAGGGGCAGTGCGCCGTCGTCCCACAGAGGGCTGCCGGGGCCGCCCTGGCAGCCCTGGCCGGCGGGGGCGGGGCCGCCGGGGGACACCGCGGCGGTCGTTGCCCCGGGCGTTCCCTCGTGCTCCTCGCGGGCGAGGGCCGCGGTGAGGCCGGCGGCGAGAGCGGCGCTGCGCTCGGTGCCGGCGGGCTCGCCGGCTTCCTCGTCCTCGCAGCCGGGGGTGCGGGAGTCCGCGTCGTACGCCGGAAGGTACGGGCGCCTGCCGGCGGCGGACGGGACGGTCAGGTGGTCCAGGACGCGGGCCAGGGTCGGGCCGCCCGGCTCGGGGGCGGCGGGATCCGGGGTGGCGCGGACCCCGAGGGCGTCCAGGACGCGGTGCAGGCGGGCCGCCTCGGTGCGCCAGGTGCGGTCGACGACCTCGTCCGGATACTCCTGCCAAGCCACCGGCGACCAGGCCGGGCCGGGCTCGGCGGGGCCGCCGTGGAAGAGGCGGGCGGCGAGCAGCGAGGCGGCCTCGTCCACCAGCCCCGGCTCCTCCAGCAGGTCGCAGGCGGGCCGCTCGCCCAGCCGGGAGGCGAAGCCCTCGGCCAGCCGGTCGCGCCGGGACAGCTCGGTGAGGGCCGCGACCACGCCCGCGTCCAGCCGCGAGGGCCAGCGGCCCATCCGCCAGGCGGGCAGCGCGACCCGGGTGAGCAGGCGGTCCCAGCCGGCGTACGCGAGGCCGACCTGTTCCTGGGCGACGATGCGCAGTCCGTAGTCCACGGCCTGGGCCCGCTCGGCGGCCGCGGCGGCGACCCCGCGCTCCATCAGCGCCGCGTGCTCCCGGCAGCCGCGCAGCAGCAGCCGGGCCACCCAGCCGACGCCCGCGCACACCAGGCGGGTGGCCGGACATCGGGCGGGCGTCGCGGAGACGCCCACCGCCGCGTCCAGGCCCCGCACGAAGCGGCGGGCGGCGGCTATGTCCGGGTGCGCCGAGGGGCCCGTACCGGCGACGACCGGGGCGAGGACCGCGCGGAGCTCGCCGACGCGCATCCACCACAGAAACGGGGAGCCTATGACGAGGACGGGGGCGGCCGGGGTGCGGCGGTGCGGGCCAGGGGTGCCGAGCTCGTCGCCGCCCCTGGGCACGGGCGGGCCGTGCGCCGGGTGGGTGCGGTCCTCCAGCCAGCTGTCGCAGTCCGGGGTGAGCGCTATGGCGGAGGGCACCGGCACGTCGAGGCGGTCGGCGAGGTCGCGCACCATCCGGTACAGGTCCGGAGCGGACTCCTCCGGGATCGGGACGGTGGGGCTCACGGCCGGGCGGGCGCGGGCCACGACCAGGGCGACGCCGGCGGCGGCCAGCAGCACCAGTACGGCGAGGGCGCCGACGATCCAGCGGGCGGTGTCCCAGCCGTGGCCGACGAAGTGGCCGGTGGAACCGCCGGTCAGCAGGATCACCGTGGCCGCGGCGGGCAGCAGGGCCACCGCCAGGGCCCGGCCGCGGATGCGCAGCACGGCGAGCGCCCGGCTGCGCGCCGCCTGCGCTCCCGCCTCCGCTCCGATTCCGACGCTGGTACTGGTCACGTCCCGACCTCACCCCCTCCCCGCTGTCCTCGGCCTGTCCTGGCTGTTGCTCACTCCCCCACTGTGGCACCCGTCACTGACATCGCAATGCCGGTGGGCCAAGTGCCGGAACGCTTGCGCCGCACCCTAGTTGGGGCCTCGGCCCCCGTCAGCCGGATGGGGCATCGGTCACTCGATGGAATGGCTTTGGTCAGAGGTGATCGACAGACAGCAATGATCAGGCCCCGGATTTCGGGGTCCGGGGCCTGATCGGGAAACGAGTCCGCGGGGACCGGGGTCAGGCCTCCTCGGCCGCCGCCTTCGCGGCGATGTCCGTACGGTGCTGGGAGCCGTCGAGGCCGATCCGGGCCACCGCCGTGTACGCCCGCTCACGGGCCTGGGTCAGGTCCTCGCCGGTCGCCGTGACGGAGAGGACCCGGCCGCCGGCGCTGACCACGTCGTCGCCGACGCGCTTGGTCCCCGCGTGCAGGACGTAGGCGTGCGGCGCGTCCACGGCGGCGATCTCGTCGAGGCCGGTGATGGGGTCGCCGGTGCGCGGGGTGTCCGGGTAGTTGTGCGAGGCGACGACGACGGTGACGGCCGCCTCGTCGCGCCAGCGCAGCGGCGGAAGGTCGCCGAGGCTGCCGTTCGCGGCGGCGAGCAGGACGCCGGCCAGCGGGGTCTTCAGACGGGCGAGGACCACCTGGGTCTCCGGGTCGCCGAAGCGGGCGTTGAACTCGATGACCCGCACACCGCGCGAGGTGATCGCGAGGCCGGCGTAGAGCAGACCGGAGAACGGGGTGCCGCGGCGCCGCATCTCGTCGACGGTCGGCTGGAGGACGGTCTCCAGGACCTCGTCGACGAGCTTGGGGTCGGCCCAGGGCAGCGGGGAGTAGGCCCCCATGCCGCCCGTGTTCGGGCCCTCGTCCCCGTTCAGGGCGCGCTTGAAGTCCTGCGCGGGCTGCAGCGGGAGGACCGTCTCGCCGTCGGTGATCGCGAAGAGGGAGACCTCGGGGCCGTCCAGGAACTCCTCGATGACGACGCGGTCGCAGGCGGCGGCGTGCGCCTTGGCGGCGTCCAGGTCGTCCGTGACGACGACGCCCTTGCCGGCCGCGAGTCCGTCGTCCTTCACGACGTACGGCGCGCCGAAGGCGTCCAGCGCCTCGGCGGCCTCCTCGGCGTTCGTGCACACGTACGAGCGGGCGGTGGGCACTCCGGCCCCCGCCATCACGTCCTTGGCGAACGCCTTGGACCCCTCGATCTGCGCGGCCGCGCCGGAGGGGCCGAAGACCGGGATGCCCGCCTCGCGCACGGCGTCGGCGACCCCGGCGACCAGGGGGGCCTCCGGGCCGACGACCACGAGGTCGGCGCCGATCTCCCGGGCCAGCTCGGTGACGGCCGCGCCGTCCAGGGCATCGACCTGGTGCAGCTCGGCCACCTCGGCGATGCCGGCGTTGCCGGGGGCGCAGTGCAGCGCGGTGACGTCGGAATCGAGGGACAGAGAGCGGCACAGGGCGTGTTCGCGGGCGCCGCTGCCGATGACGAGGACCTTCACGGGGGCCAGCGTAGCCGGGTGGGCCGACTGGAGGTTCCTCCAAGGGGCCGGAGCTGAGGGTGACCACCTGCCGAGGTGGCCGCCCTGGGGGGATGCCGCCCCCAGCCCCCCACTTCGACTTCAGCAGCCTGGACGACCTCGTCCTCAAGCGCCGGAGCCGGGCGGGTCGGGGGGCAGCCGGACGCGCTGGGAAGCCAGGGGCGTGGAGAAACCAGGGGCGTGGGGAAAACAGGGGCCTGGGGAAAACAGGGGCGTGGGGAACCGCGCGGGCACTCCCGTCGGCCCGCAGCCGCCCGACAAGACGAGCCGAGCAGAGCCGAGCCCTCCGCCTCCGAGCCGTCGGCGCTCGCCCCGCGTCACTCGTTCTGGAACTCCTCCACCACCGTCGCCCCCAGTTCCTTCACGATCAGTTCGTGGCCGGAGAGGGCCGACTCGTCGAGGTCGGGGTCGTCCTCCTCGGGGATGTCGTCCTCGGGAGCGACCGGAGGCGGTTCGGGGGCGGTGGGGACAGGGGCCGCCGCCGACGACGGGGCGGGCGGCGCGCTCTGGGCCGGGGCCGTTGCCGGGGCCTGCTGGATGGGCGCGGGGCGGGCCGGGGCCGCCGGGGCGGCGCTGCCGTACCCGGAGGCCGCGGGCGCGCCGTAGCCGGCGACGGGCGGTGGAGCGGCGCCGCCGCCACCACCCGTCGGGTCGACGATCGCCTCGATCCGCCACTGCACGCCGAACTGCTCGCCCAACGCCTGCCGCAGCACCTCCTCGCTGCCGCTGCTCGCGAAGTTGTCCCGAGCCCCGGCGTTGACGAAGCCGAGCTGGAGGGTGGTGCCGTCGAAACCGGCGACCTGGGCGTTCTGGCTGAGCAGGATCCAGGTGAAGCGGCGGCGGTTCTTGACCGCTTCCAGGATGTTCGGCCAGAGCACACGCGGATCGAGACCACCCGCAGGGGCGGCGGCGGGAGCGGGAGCCGGGGCGGCGGTCGCGGCCGGGGCGGGGGCGGGGGCCAACTGGGCCGCCCGGGTCGCCGGGGGTGGCGGGGCCTGCTGGGCCGCCGCCGGAGCGCCCGTGGCCGTGGGCCAGCCGCCGGGGCGGCGGGTACCGCCGCCCGCGGGGGTTGCCGTCGGCCAGGCGCCGGGCGCGGGAGGGGCGGAGGCAGCGGGCGGCGCGGCGACCGGAGCCGGAGGCCCTGGAGCCGGTGCGGGTGCCGGGCTCGGCACGGGGGTGGGGCTCGGCACGGAGGTCGGGCTCGGCGCCTGGGTCGAGGTCGGCGCCTGGGTCGGAGTCGGGGTCGGCGCGGGGGTCGGGCTCGGCGCCGCTCCCCCTCGTACGGCCGCACGGGCCGCGGCCGGACCGCCTGCCTGCTGCACAGGAGCCGGGGGCGGCGGCATGTGCGCCTCCGGACCAGGGACGTATCCCATGGCGGGCGCACCGCCCCCGCCCGAGAAGTTGACGCCCCGCTCCAGCCGGTCGAGGCGGGCCATCACGGACCGCTCGTCCCCGTAGGCCGCAGGCAACAGCACGCGGGCGCAGATCAGCTCCAGCTGGAGGCGCGGGGACGTGGCGCCGCGCATCTCCGTCAGGCCCTGGTTGACGAGGTCGGCGGCGCGGCTGAGCTCGGCGGCACCGAAGATGCCGGCCTGGGCCTGCATTCGTTCGAGAACGTCGGCGGGGGCGTCGAACAGCCCCTTCTCGGCGGCGTCCGGGACGGCGGCGAGGATCACCAGGTCCCGCAACCGCTCCAGCAGGTCGGCGACGAAGCGGCGCGGGTCGTTACCCCCCTCGATGATCCGGTCGACGACCTCGAAGGCGGCGGCGCCGTCCCCCGTCGCGAAAGCCTCGACGACGGAGTCGAGCAGCGACCCGTCCGTGTAGCCGAGCAGAGAGGTGGCCATGGCATACGTCACACCGTCGGCACCGGCCCCCGCGAGCAGCTGGTCCATGACGGACATGGAGTCACGCACGGATCCGGCACCGGCCCGCACGACGAGCGGCAGCACGCCCTCCTCGACGGGGATCTTCTCCTTGCCGCACACCTCGCCGAGGTAGTCCCGGAGAGTCCCCGGCGGCACCAGCCGGAACGGATAGTGATGGGTCCGCGACCGGATGGTCCCGATGACCTTCTCGGGCTCGGTCGTGGCGAAGATGAACTTGAGATGCTCCGGCGGCTCCTCGACGACCTTGAGCAGCGCGTTGAAGCCGGCCGACGTGACCATGTGGGCCTCGTCGATGATGTAGATCTTGTAACGGCTGGAGGCGGGCCCGAAGAAGGCCTTCTCGCGCAGCTCACGGGCGTCGTCCACACCACCGTGAGAGGCCGCGTCGATCTCGATGACGTCGATGGAACCGGGCCCGTTGCGCGCCAGGTCCTGGCACGACTGGCACTCCCCGCACGGAGTCGGAGTGGGCCCCTGCTCGCAGTTCAGGCACCGGGCCAGGATCCGCGCGCTGGTCGTCTTCCCACACCCACGCGGCCCGCTGAACAGGTACGCGTGATTGACCCGGTTGTTCCGCAGCGCCTGCTGCAACGGGTCGGTGACATGCTCCTGCCCGATGACCTCGGCGAACGACTCCGGGCGATAGCGGCGGTACAGCGCGAGAGACGACACACCTACGAGGTTATAGGCGCCCACTGACAACCAGCCCCGCCCGCAAACGCAAGGGCCCCCCACGCACCCGCCAGAGCCAACCTACCCTTGCTGCCTTCCGGCCCTGGGGGAGTTCAGTCAGATAGCGCCGCGTGAGGGGCTCCGCACAGAGTACCCGACGTCAGCGGGTAGGAACGAGTTCGCGAGCACTCCTCTCGGTCATGTAATGTTCCCAGCGGAGGATTCGCCTAGAGGCCTAGGGCGCACGCTTGGAAAGCGTGTTGGGGGCAACCCCTCACGAGTTCGAATCTCGTATCCTCCGCCAGTGCCTCACCGGGCACGATGTCGAAGGGCCCCACCGCGAGGTGGGGCCCTTCGACGTTGTCCGTCTCAGTTTCCGTCTCAGTCGGCCTCTGTCGAGTACCAACCAGGGGCACTCTCCTCGGTGACGACCGGTTCCGCCCAGGCCGCAACCGCGAGGACGTCCCGCTTCACCATGTGCCCGTCAACGACGTCGTAGAGCAGCCGCCGCACTCGCGGCCCGAGCCGGATCACGTACCTAACACCCTCGACGCCCACCGCACCGATTTCGCCCCGGTCACTGTCGGCGGCGAACCCGTCGGCCTCGACCACCTGCCAGCCTGCCTTCGAGGCGAGATGAACCCAGGTACCGAAGGCCCGCTCGCGATCCGAGTAGGGCGTCACGCCACCCACGCACGCGATGATCTCGACAGGGTCCGTCCGCTTGTCCATGGTCTGCCTTCCTGTCCCGGCGCGTTCGCATGCCCGCATCACCCACTCCGCTGGATGCGAAAGGGCGTGCCGACGACAACCACAGTAACCCGTACTCCAAGTACTGTCTAGTACTTCAGGTACCAGTCCGTACTTCGTGTACGCCCAACTCCGCCGCAAGCGAGCGCAGCTCCTCGGAGGGAGGCCCGCTCATGGTCAGCAGGTCTGCCACGAGCTGCTTCACCATCGGCAGCGACCGCACCATCTCGGGCGACAACTCCCGCGCCCTCAGCAGCGCCGATACGGCATCAGAGACCTGCCGGCGCTGGGCATACGCCCTGGCGACATCGATCTGAAAGCGCGTCTGCCGTTCCGCGGACAGTCCCGACGCGTCGATGGACTGCGCAGCCCTGAGAGCGACTCCGGCATCCCCCAGGTCGACGGCGACGGACACCTCGTGCAAGCCGACGTTGGTCGGCCCGAACTCGGTGTTGTAGTCGTTGCGTCCGTCGCCGACCTGTTCGGCCATCTCGCGAGCGTCACGGAGATACCCGTACGCCTCGTCGGCCAGGTTCAGCCGAGCCGCAGCGACCGCCCGTTGCAACGTCAGCGCGCCACGCAACGCCACCGCCTCAGCCTGCCCCGACTCTGCGAGCGGCCGCAGCGCATCGGCCGCGGTCCCCGATGCCTGGGCCGCCTGCTCGAAGTGGCGCGCACCGAGGAAGACGATCGAGAGCCGGAACTCACCGGCCGCCATCAGCAGCGGATCATTCGCCCGCTCGGCAGCTACCACGGCACGGTCGACAGCGATCCAGGCCGCCTCGGGCTCCCCCATGTTCGCGAGCGCGCCACTGCACGTGTGATACATGATCGCGAGCAGCCGGAACAGCTCGACGCGGTCCGAATCCGGAACCGAGCGGGCGGCCGACTCCAGTCGGGGAACCAACCCTTCGAGCAGCTCGGCCAGGTCGGCGTAGTTGCCCTGATGGGTCAGCGACCACGCACGGTCGACCTCGGCGCGAAGCGCCGGCACATCGGGGGAGCCGCTCGATCCACCAAGGATCGCCTTCAGGGAGTGCGCAGCGCTCAGCACCAGCCGAAGCCGACTCACCCCCGGCGGTTCGCCCTCGGCCACCGACGCCACGATGGGAGCCTCAGCCGCCAGCTCGGCGACAGGCAATTCCAGGACGTCGGCGACCTTCTCCAGCACGGTCATCCTGTCGATACGGCGTACGCCCCGCTCGACCTGGGACACCCATGCTTCCGAGCGCTCCAGGAGGCCGGCGAACTCCTTCTGTGACAACCCCCGGCGCTTGCGATGGAAGGCGATCTTGCGACCAAGCGCCTTCTGATACTCAGTACTCAACGTCCACGCCCTTGCCGGACACGAAGTCCAGGCGGTCGACCTCAGTGGCAGCGAGGTACTGCCCCCGCTCGGAGAGGAAGACCCGCACGTAGTCCTTCGACTCGTGCTCCTCGAAGGCCGACTTGTCCCGGTAGAGCTCGTAGAACACGCGCTCCAGCGGACGGCCGTCAACACGGTGCACCGTGTAGATCACCGTCCCGGGCTCGTTCGCGCGGATCTGGTCGCCGGTCCGCGCCACCAGGTCGTCGAAGCCAGCCGCCGCAGCCTCGTCCTTGCAGGTAAAGCGCACCATCAGTCCGAACATGCGAGGTCCTCTCTCCATCGGAATCCAGGTCAGCACCAGACCGCACGGCGAACGCTATGCGTCGCCCGGCCGCACGAAAAGTACGAACCCGCACTCCGAGTACGCGCACATTCGGTACGGTGCTAGTACTAATTGTACGGCTCTGCATGGTCCGTGTCAGCCGGTCAGTGAGGCTGACGCAGAAAACGGCAGGTCACCGCCATGGAGGACGCCTTGCCCACCCACCGACGCACCTTCCGCGGAGATCCTCAGGAGCTCCGCACCGCACGAAGCTGGACCCGCGCCGCACTGAACGGTCACCCCCACTCCGACGACGCCGCCCTGATCGTGACCGAACTCGGCACCAACGCCGTCGTGCACACCGCCAGTGGCGAGACCGCCGGCACCTTCCACGTCACACTCACCGTCTCCGAGCTGATGACCGTCATCGAGGTGGCCGACGCAGGAGGCGCGAAGACCGCCCCCGAGATCCAGCAGCCATCCGGCAACGCCACCCACGGCCGCGGACTCGGCATCGTGGCCACTCTCGCCGACAACGTGACGGTCCACGACGACGACTCCGGATGCACCGTCACCGCGGAGCTCCGCATCCCGGCACCGTGTTACGCACACCCCGGAGACCGCCAGTGCTGACGGTCAAGCCCCTGCGCGGCTACTGGTGCGAGTGCTGGACCGAGGACCTCAGCGACGGGATGCAGTGGCCGGCGCTCCGGGCATCCTTCGACGCCTACTCAGCTCCCCAGGCGGACAGATGGGTAGCCGTCACCCTCCGCACCATCTCGCCCGCACTGGACCCCGACGCCTCGGATCAGGCATGGGCTTGGCTCTACGAAGGCCGCATCGCAACGCGGCAGGCCCTCATGCGCTCCCAGCCCTGCACGGTCACAGTCACCCAGGACCAGACCCGCATCACCTGGACCATCCGACCGGTGCTCTTCCTGCCCCTCGCACACCGCCAGGGCACCGAACTCCCGCCTTGCACCCAGGAATTCAAACCCCGCACGCCCCACGCGTCCGACTGAGTAACAACCTTCTTCACGGGTTCAAGTGCGGCTCGCTCCGCTCCCCGCGCGCGGCCCGGCCCCCGGCCGGGCCTGCGCTCCTAATGGCGCGGTAAGACGCTGGGCGGTTCTCATGGCCGAGC
>NZ_JBFBJL010000051.1:22535-70880 GCF_040686075.1 Streptomyces sp. NPDC086519 | reverse complement strand
CCCAGCTCGGGCATGAATCCCTGCACGGCCGCCAGGATCGCGTAGTCACCGCAGCCCGGGCACCAGCGCACCTCCTGGTCCGACTTGAAGTCCTTCATGGACTGCTTGGCCTCGGCCTTGGGGACGAGCTGCAGCAGCCCGTCGGTGGCGTCGGTGAGGGCGTCAGTCATGGATGGCCTCCTTGAGCGCCGCGGCGAGCTGCTCGGCCTTGAACGGCATGCCGTTGACCTGGTTGTACGAATGCGCGTCCACCAGGTACTTCGCCCGGATGAGGGTGGCGAGCTGACCGAGGTTCATCTCGGGGATCACGACCTTGTCGTAGCCCCTCAGCACAGCGCCGAGATTCCTCGGGAACGGGTTGAGGTGCCGCAGATGCGCCTGCGCGATCGGCTCGCCGGCCGCGCGCAGCCGCCGTACCGCAGCCGTGATCGGCCCGTACGTCGAACCCCAGCCCAGTACCAGGGTCCTGGCGCCGTCCGGGTCGTCGACCTCGATGTCGGGGACGACGATGCCGTCGATCTTGGCCTGCCGGGTGCGGACCATGAAGTCGTGGTTGGCGGGATCGTAGGAGATGTTGCCCGAGCCGTCCTGCTTCTCGATACCGCCGATGCGGTGCTCCAGGCCGGGCGTGCCGGGGATCGCCCACGGCCGCGCGAGGGTCTGCGGGTCGCGTTTGTACGGCCAGAAGACCTCGGTGCCGTCCTCCAGGGTGTGGTTGGGGCCGCTCGCGAACCGCACCCGCAGATCGGGCAGCTCCTCCAGCTCCGGGATCCGCCAGGGCTCGCTGCCGTTGGCCAGGTAGCCGTCGGACAGCAGCATCACGGGGGTCCGGTAGGTCAGCGCGATCCGGGCCGCCTCCAGCGCCGCGTCGAAGCAGTCGGCCGGAGTCCTGGGGGCGACGACCGGGACCGGCGCCTCGCCGTTGCGGCCGAACATCGCCTGCAGCAGATCCGCCTGCTCGGTCTTGGTCGGCAGTCCGGTGGACGGCCCGCCCCGCTGGATGTCGACGACCAGCAGCGGCAGCTCCAGGGAGACCGCGAGTCCGACCGTCTCCGACTTCAGGGCCACGCCGGGACCGGAGGTCGTCGTCACGGCCAGCGAACCGCCGAAGGCCGCGCCCAGGGCCGCGCCGATGCCTGCGATCTCGTCCTCGGCCTGGAAGGTGCGCACGCCGAAGTTCTTGTGCTTGCTGAGCTCGTGCAGGATGTCGGAGGCCGGGGTGATCGGGTACGAACCCAGGAACAGCGGCAGATCCGCCTGCCGGCTCGCGGTGACCAGGCCGTACGCCAGGGCCAGGTTCCCGGAGATGTTGCGGTAGGTGCCCACCGGGAACGCCGTGGTCGCCGGGGCGATCTCGTACGAGACGGCGAAGTCCTCGGTCGTCTCGCCGAAGTTCCAGCCCGCCCGGAAGGCCGCCAGGTTGGCGTTCATGACCTCCGGCTTGCGGGCGAACTTCTGCTTCAGGAATCTCTCCGTGCCCTCGGTCGGCCGGTGGTACATCCACGACAGGAGACCGAGCGCGAACATGTTCTTGCTGCGCTCGGCCTCCTTCCGGCTGAGGTCGAACTCCTTCAGCGCCTCCACGGTCAGCGTGGTCAACGGCACCGGGTGGAGGCTGTAGCCGTCGAGCGACCCGTCCTCCAGGGGCGAGGTGCCGTAGCCGACCTTCTGCATCGCCCGCTTGGTGAACTCGTCCGTGTTGACGATGATCTCCGCGCCGCGCGGCAGATCCCCGATGTTCGCCTTCAACGCGGCCGGATTCATCGCGACCAGCACGTTCGGCGCGTCACCCGGAGTGAGGATGTCGTGGTCGGCGAAGTGCAGCTGGAACGAGGAAACCCCCGGCAGAGTGCCTGCGGGGGCCCGGATCTCGGCCGGAAAATTGGGAAGAGTCGACAGATCATTGCCGAAGGACGCGGTCTCCGACGTGAACCGGTCACCGGTGAGCTGCATACCGTCACCCGAGTCCCCCGCGAACCGGATGATCACCCGATCCAGGCGCCGGACGGCCTTCACACCGTCCGGCTTGCGCTGCTCTCCCACGACGGTTCCGTCGGCCTGTTCCCTTGTCCTGCTGACCTGGCTGGTCACTGAACTGGACCTCCTTCGAGGCGGCTGCCCGGGCGTGGTCGTCCCACGGACCATCCCGCAATCAACCCTACGTCGGTTAGGGTCGCCTTCCCGTGCCAGCTCGCATGCTGGACAGACTTCTGAGACGACCTGTCGCCCTGACTTGTCACGATTTTCCCTCCCCCTGGTCGCCTTCGGGTGCCGACACGGTGCCGTCGGCCCGTCAGGAGTTCAGATACGTCAGAACGGCCAGAACGCGCCGGTGGTCACCGTCGCTCTGGGAGAGTCCGAGCTTGAGAAAGATGTTGCTGACGTGCTTCTCGACGGCTCCGTCGCTCACGACCAGCTGCCGCGCGATCGCCGAGTTCGTCCGCCCCTCGGCCATCAGCCCGAGCACCTCCCGCTCCCGCGGGGTGAGGCCCGCAAGCACGTCCTGCTTCCTGCTCCGCCCGAGCAGCTGTGCGACGACCTCCGGATCGAGCGCCGTACCGCCCTCGGCGACCCGCACCACGGCGTCCACGAACTCCCGGACGTCCGCGACCCGGTCTTTCAGCAGATACCCCACGCCCCTGCTGGAACCGGCCAGCAGTTCGGTGGCATAACGCTCCTCCACGTACTGCGAGAGCACCAGCACCCCGAGCCCCGGATGCGCCTTCCGCAGCCGTACGGCGGCCCGCACGCCCTCGTCGGTGTGCGTCGGCGGCATCCGCACGTCCGCCACGACCACGTCCGGCAGCGCGTCCTGCGCGTCCAGCTCGGCGATGGTCTTGACCAGCGCCTCCGCATCCCCGACGCCCGCGACGACGTCATGCCCCCGGTCGGTCAAAAGCCGGGTCAGTCCCTCCCGCAGCAGCACGGAATCCTCGGCGATGACCACCCGCACCCTGTCCTCCACTGTTCTCCGGCCCCCCACACCCCGTCCGGCGTACATGCCTGCCCTGTCCGAAAGTCCAGCATTCCAGCATTCGGATCGGAGTGCGTGCAGCCAAGAAGAGGCGACAAACCAATCAGGCCGCCTGCCCGCGCCTTCGCCGGCCGACAACCAGCCTGTATGGCGTTTCATCATCCCGCCGACGTTTGCGGAGGAAGGCCGGTCTGCGCCCCCCCACCGGCCTGTCGGGTGTTTGTGGACGAAGGGCGGCTTGTACGCCCCACCGGCCTGTCAGGGGTTTGTGGACGAAGACCGGTCTGTACGCCCCACCGGCCTGTCGGGGGTTCGTGGACGAAGGCCGGTCCGTCCCCCCACCAGCCCGTCGGGTGTTTGAAGACGAAGGCCGGTCTGTACCCCCTCATCAGCCTGTCAGGCGTTGGTGGACGAAGGCCGACCCGTACCCCCCACCAGCCCGTCCGGCGCTGGAGGACGAAGACCGGTCCGCACCCCCCACCACCAGCCCGTCCGGTGCTGGAGGACGAAGACCGGTCCGCGCCTTCCACCCACCAGCCCGTCCGGCGTTTGAGGACGAGGCCGTTCAGGCCGATGCGGGGGTTCGGGGGCGGCAGCCCCCGGAGCGGGCGGTCGAAGGGGGCCCACCCCCTGGAGGACGGGACGGGTAGGGGCGGCGGGGGCGAGAACCCGCCCTCAGCCACGCCAGGGCAACTCCGCCGTCACCCGCGTAGGCCCACCCACCGGCGAGTCCACCACCAGCACCCCGTCGACCGCGTCCAGCCGCTCGGCCAGCCCCGCCAGCCCCGACCCCCGCGCCGTGTCCGCACCCCCCACCCCGTCGTCCACGACCTGCAGCATCAACCGGTCCGCACTCCGCCACACATCCACCACCGCCCCACTCGCCCGCGCATGCTTGCTGATGTTCTGTAGCAATTCGGACACCGTGAAGTACGCGATCCCCTCGATCGCCGCCGCCGGCCGCTCCGTCAGGTCGACCTCCACCCGCACCGGCACCGTGCACCGCGAGGCCACCGCGGACAGCGCCGCGTCCAGCCCCCGGTCGGTCAGCACCGCCGGATGGATCCCGCGGGCCAGGTCCCGCAACTCCTGCAGCGCGGTCTTCACCTCACCGTGCGCCTCGTCCACCATCCGTGCCGCGGCCTGCGGATCCTCCCGCAGCTTCTCCTTCGCCAGCCCCAGATCCATGGCCAGCGCCACCAGCCGTGCCTGCGCCCCGTCGTGCAGATCCCGTTCGATCCGCCGCAGATCGGCGGCCGCCGCGTCCACGACGATCCCCCGGTCCGACTCCAGCTCCACCACCCGCGACGCCAGCTTCGACGGCCCCAGCAGCCCGTGGACCAGCACCCGGTCCACCAGCGTCAGCGCCCGTACGATCCACGGCGTGGCCAACGTGAACAGCAGTCCCACCAGCGCGGTCACGGTGATCTCGAACGGGTTGTCGAGGTAGACGCTGTGGTGCGCGTCGCCATACAGCTGGAGCCCGCCCTGCCCGACCCACACCGGGAACACCCAGAACCACAGCGGATACGTCAGCAGCGCCCAGCCGTACGCCCAGAAGTTGAGGGCGACGACGAAGGAGAACATCGACCAGGGGAACTGCAGGACCGCGTACAGCAGATGACGCCAGGACGTGCCGCTCTTCAGGACCGCGCCGACCCAGGCGAAAAAACCCGGCTTGCGCATCCGCAGCGGCTCCGGATCGGCCACCTCCAGCTTCAGCAGCGCACGCGCGCGTGCCCGTTCCAGTGTCCCGAAGCCACGGCACCCGGCGAGGGCCACCGCCAGCAGCGGGATCCCGACGAAGGTGACCAGCAGACCGACGCCGAGGGACAGCATCGTCACGGTCCACACGAACAGCGTGACGCCGACCGGAAGACCCAGCAGGACATAGCCGAACTCACGCCGGCTGCGCGCCTCGAACGGCGCCCGCAGCACGGCCGGCACCCGATGCCGACGCTCCCCGTACGGCTCGTGGCCGTATCCGTGGTCCTGCCCGTACCCGTACCCGTACTCGTGTCCGTATTCCGTGGCCATCGGCGCCGTCCCCTCCTGTCCTGTCCGGTCCAGCCCCGCCCCATCGGCTTCACGGGCTTCACGGGCTTCACGGGCTTCACCGGCCCGTCCTGCCGAACCTCCTCCACCCTGCTGTGCCGCAGGTCCACGGACCATGGAGTCCGTCGGCGTCTTGAACGGGGGGTTTTCCCCACCCCCCTCCTGTTCCGTCCGCCCTGTTCCCCGGCTACGCCCGGTCGCGCCAGGGCAGCTCCGCGGTGACCGTCGTGGGACCGCCGGCCGGGGAGTCCACGACGAACAGGCCGTCGACCGCACCCAGCCGGTCCGCCAGCCCGCGCATCCCGGAGCCGCCGTCCAGACTCGCCCCGCCACGCCCGTCGTCCCGCACCTGGATCAGCAGCCGGTCGTCGGCCCGCCACACGTCCACCGAGGCGGTACGCGCCCCGCTGTGCTTGCTGATGTTCTGCAGCAGCTCGGAGACGGTGAAATAGGC
Source organism: Streptomyces sp. NPDC086519 (assembly GCF_040686075.1). Taxonomy (NCBI): domain Bacteria; kingdom Bacillati; phylum Actinomycetota; class Actinomycetes; order Kitasatosporales; family Streptomycetaceae; genus Streptomyces; species Streptomyces sp. NPDC086519. The sequence goes on along the minus strand of NZ_JBFBJL010000051.1, from coordinate 65,397 downwards.
GATGCCCTCGATCGCGGGCGCCGGTCTGGACGGCAGGTCGGCGGTCACCTGGACCGGCACCGTGCAGCGGGAGGCCACCGACGACAGCGCCGCGTCCAGCCCCCGGTCGGTCAGCACCGCCGGATGGATGCCCCGGGCGAGATCCCTGAGCTCCTGGAGCGCCAGCTTCACCTCGCCGTGCGCCTCCTCGACCATCACCGCGGCCGCGTCGGGATCCTCCAGCAGTTTCTCCTTCGCCAGACCCAGCCCCATCGCCAGATTGACGAGCCGGGCCTGGGCCCCGTCGTGCAGATCACGCTCGATGCGCCGCAGATCGGCGGCGGCCGTGTCGACGACCACCCCCCGGTCCGACTCCAGCTCGGCGATACGGCGCTCCAGCTCGTCGGAGGGCGACAGCAGCCCGCGCACCAGCGCCCGGTCCACGTTCGCGAGCCCGCGCGCGATGAACGGCAGCACCGGCCACAGCACGAACAGCGAGGTCAGCGTGGTGCAGAAGGTGAGGATGCCCCATGGCAGCCGAATGAAGTCGTACAGCAGCGTCCGCCAGCCCACCGGGTCCTTCAACGTCATCCACAGCCGCTGGGTGCCCGCACCCCGCCTGGCCCGGGGCAGCGGGGTCGGCTCCTCCACTCGCACCCCGAGCAGCGCACGCGCGCGGGCCCGCTCCAGCTTCCCCAGTTGCCGGGCGCCCAGCAGGGTCGCGGCCAGCAGGGGTATGCCGATCACCGTCAGCGTCAGTACACCGCTCACCCACACCGTCGTGACGACGTAGACGAAGCCGAACAGCGACACGGGCAGGTTCAGCAGGAGGTGCGCGATCTCCTTCCAGGTGTGACCGTCGTAGGCGAAGCGCACGGGCGGCAGTCGTTCACGGTCTTCTCCGCCGTCGGCGAAGCTGAGGGATCGGGGTGCGGATGCGGTCATATGCGCCAGCGTGCCGTGTGCCGTGGCGCGACGCCATGGAGTTCGCCGCCGGGCCCGTCCTGGGGAAAGCCCCCCGGTGCCCCGGTCTTGTGTCTCCTCTCGGGGCTCCACCCTGTCCCACCGCGTGACGGGCTGCTTACCGTGTCTTTATCAGGGCCTAGACTCCCGTGCGTACAGATCGTCGAATCAAGAGTTGACTGAGGTCACGGCACCGGGCCGGTTCGGGCCTGTGGTCAGTCGAGGGAATGAGGGACGGGCGATGCGGGAGACGGTGGGTGGTGAGCCGACCGTGGCCGTCGCGGCGGGCTACTTCGCGTCCTACTCGGTCGTGGGGCTGATGACGCTGGTCGGCGTGATCTTCGTCGCCGTCGCCTTCGGCGCCGGCCGGCTGCTGCGCCCGGTGGTCCCCACCCCCGAGAAGCTCCTCACCTACGAGTGCGGCGTCGACCCCGTCGGCGAGGGCTGGGCCCACACCCAGGTCCGCTACTACGTCTACGCCTTCCTCTATGTCATCTTCGCCGTCGACTCGATCTTCCTGTTCCCCTGGGCGACGGTCTTCGCCGCCCCCGGCTACGGCGCGACCACGCTCGTGGAGATGTTCGTCTTCCTCGGCTTTCTCACCGTCGGCCTGTTGTACGCATACAAGAAGGGCGTCCTGACATGGACGTGACGCCGGACGTGACGCCGTCGGAGCCCGTGCTGCTCCCGGAGCCGAAGCGGCTGGGCGCGCTCGCCCGCCTCGCCCCCGAACCGATGAAGGTCGTCCTCAACTGGGGCCGCCGCTACTCGCTCTGGGTCTTCAACTTCGGCCTCGCCTGCTGCGCGATCGAGTTCATCGCCGCGTCGATGGCCCGCCACGACTTCATCCGCCTCGGCGTGATCCCCTTCGCGCCGGGCCCTCGCCAGGCCGACCTGATGGTGGTCTCGGGCACGGTCACGGACAAGATGGCCCCGGCGGTCAAGCGCCTGTACGAGCAGATGCCCGAACCGAAGTACGTCATCTCCTTCGGCGCCTGCTCGAACTGCGGCGGCCCCTACTGGGACTCCTACTCCGTCACCAAGGGCGTCGACCAGATCATCCCCGTCGACGTCTACGTCCCCGGTTGCCCGCCGCGCCCCGAGGCGCTCCTCCAGGGCATCCTCAAACTCCAGGAGAAGATCGCCGCGGAGTCCCTGGGCGAGCGTTACGGCACCCTCCGTCCGTCCGCCGCGGCCCTCCAGAGCGGCCTGGTCCGGCCCCCGGCCGCCACGGCGGACGAGAGCGAAGGGGACGCGCGATGACGGCCCAGGCCGGCTGGCTGCCGGCCCCCGTCGAGGAACTCTTCGGCACGGACGCCACAGCCGACGAGTCCTACGGCGTCCTGACCGTCGACATTCCTCCCTCCTCCTGGCTCGCCGGCCTGGAGATCGCCCGTACGACCCTCTCCTGCACCTACTTCGACTGGCTGAGCGCGGTCGACGAACCCGGCACCGGCTTCCGCGTCTCGGCCCACGTCGTCGCCCTCGCCCCGGTCCGCCGTCTGCTCCTTCGTACGACCGTCCCGCACGCCGCCCCCGAACTCCCGTCCGCCGTCGGCGTCTACGCGGGCGCCCGCTGGCACGAACGCGAGACCCACGAGATGTTCGGCGTCCGCTTCACCGGCCACCCCGGCCTGGACCACCTCCTTCTCCCGGAAACCTTCGAAGGCCACCCCCTCCGCAAGGACTTCGTCCTCGCCGCCCGCGTCGCCAAGGCCTGGCCCGGCGCCAAGGAACCGGGCGAGTCCGACCACGGTGGCCCCAGGCGGCGCCAGACGCTCCCCGCGGGCGTCCCCGACCCCAACGAGTGGGGCCCCCTCAAAGGCCAGCTCCCACCCGCCCCCGCCCGCCCGGGCCGCCCGGCGGCCGGCCGCACGGCCGGCGACCGCCCGGTACGCCGCACCCGCACGACCGCGGAGGGCTCGGCGAGCCAGCCGACCGGGGCGGCTGAGGCAACCGGGACGGCTGAGGCAACCGCGGCGGCTCCGGCGACCGGGGCGGTTCCGGCGACCGGGGCAGGTGCGGCGGGTGCGCCAGGTCGCCCGGCCGCTCCGCGCCGGGCACGGAGCGCGAGTGCGGGATCTGCTTCGCAGCGGACAGCCGCCGGTACGGAAGAAGCGCCCGCCAGGGAGCCCGCCGCGGAAGGCTCCGGTGCGCAGGCGACCACTCCCGCGGCGGGGCCGCCGGCCGCTCCGCGAGGGCCGCGCCGGTCACGCACGGCCTCGGGCGGCTCCGCTTCACAGCGTGCGCAGGAGACGGACACGCCGGTGGTGCCCGCCACTCCGGCCCGCCCCACGACCCCCCGCAGCTCCGACGCGCCGTGGCACCACGCCCGTCCGGCCTTCGACGAACCGGAGGCCGGGAAGCCACGCGGGACATCGGTCGGCTCGACGGAGGCAACCGGGGCCGAGGCCGACGAGCCGGGGCCGGCCGCGGGGACGAGGGCGGTGCCGACGGGGGAGCCGACGGCACCGGGGCCGGCCGCGTCCAGCCCCGCCGCTGCCGAGGAGCCCGAGCCGGACCCCGCCGGGCCTGAAGCGCCCGACGACTCCGGCCCTGAACCATCAACCTCGCGGAACCGGGCTTCCGAGACCCCGGCCCCCGAGATCCACCCCTCCGAGGCCCCGCCCGACCGCGAAGCCCCGACCCCCGGCCACGTCACTCCCGACGACACTCCCCACGACGACTCCCCAGGAGGCCCGCAGTGAACGACGCTCTGGACGTCGCCCTGCGACTCCTCGTCGTGTTCGTCGTCTTCCTCACCTTCCCTCTGCTCGTCGGCCAGACCGAGCACAAGGTGATGGCCCACATGCAGGGGCGCCTCGGTCCTATGTACGCCGGGGGCTTCCACGGCTGGGCCCAGCTGATCGCCGACGGCGTGAAGTTCGCGCAGAAGGAGGACGTGGTCCCGGCGGGCGCGGACCGCCGTGTCTTCCAGCTGGCTCCCGCGGTGGCCCTCCTTCCGTATCTGCTCGTGCTGCTCGCCATCCCGATCGGCCCCGGTGAGGGCGCGGTCGGCCAGGTCCTGGACGCGGGTGTGTTCTTCGTGCTGGCCGTGATGGGCGTCGGTGTCCTCGGCTCGCTCATGGCCGGCTGGGCCAGCGCCAACAAGTTCTCCCTCCTCGGCGGCCTGCGCACCGCCGCCCAGCTCCTCGCCTACGAACTCCCGATGCTGCTCACCGCCGCGTCCGTGGCGATGGCGGCCGGAACCGTCTCCCTGCCGGGCATCGTCGCCGCCTTCCACTGGTGGTGGCTGCCCTGGCAGATCACCGGCGGCCTGGTCTTCTTCACCGCCGGTCTCGCGGAACTCCAACGGCCCCCGTTCGACATGCCCGTCGCCGACTCGGAGATCATCTTCGGCGCGTACACCGAGTACACCGGCCTGCGTTTCGCCCTGTTCCTGCTCGCCGAGTACGCCGGGATCGTCGTCCTGTGCGGTCTGACCACCGTCCTGTTCCTGGGCGGCTGGCACGGCCCGTGGGGTGCCGACGGCCTCGGCTGGCTGTGGACCCTCCTGAAGACGGCGCTCCTCGCCTTCGTCGTGATCTGGCTCCGCGTGACCTATCCCCGGCTGCGCGAGGACCAGTTGCAGAAGTTCTCCTGGACTCTCCTCGTCCCCCTTTCTCTCGCCCAGATCGCCCTCACCGGCATCGTCAAGGTGGTGATCTCCTAGTGGCCCCCATCCCTGGCTCCGGCCTCGCCAAGGGCCTGGCCGTCACCCTGCGCACGATGACCCGGAAGTCGGTCACCGAGCAGTACCCGGACACCCTTCCCGACCTCCCGCCCCGGACCCGGGGTGTGATCGGCCTGTTCGAGGAGAACTGCACGGTCTGCATGCTCTGCGCCCGTGAGTGCCCCGACTGGTGCATCTACATCGACTCCCACAAGGAGACCGTCCCACCGGCGGCCCCGGGCGGCCGCGAACGCAGCCGCAACGTCCTGGACCGCTTCGCCATCGACTTCGCCCTGTGCATGTACTGCGGTATCTGCATCGAGGTCTGTCCTTTCGACGCCCTGTTCTGGTCACCGGAGTTCGAGTACGCCGAGACCGACATCCGCGAACTCACCCACGAGCGCGACAAGCTCCGCGAGTGGATGTGGACGGTCCCGGCCCCGCCAGCCCTGGACCCCGGCGCGGAGGAACCGAAGGAGATCGCCGCCGCCCGCAAGACAGCCGAGAAGCTCGCGGCCGCCCAGGCCGCCCAGGCCGAGCCGGCCACCGACCGAACCGAGCCGGGGGAGGGGGAGGCGTGAGCCCGCTCACCCAGGCGCCGCACGGCTTCCTGTCCCCGACCGGTGTGGAGATCGCCTTCCTTCTCGTCGGACTGGTCACCTTCGGCGCCGCCCTCGTCACGGTCACCACCCGCCAGCTGGTGCACGCCGCCCTGTGGCTGGTGGTCGCCCTCGGCGGGCTCGCCGTCGAATACCTGCTGCTCACCGCGGAGTTCATCGCCTGGGTGCAGGTCCTCATCTATGTGGGTTCCGTCGTCGTCCTCCTGCTGTTCGGTCTGATGCTCACCAAGGCCCCGATCGGCCGCTCCCCGGACGCCGACTCCGGAAACCGCTGGGTCGCGCTGGCCGTCGCCGTCGTCGCCGCGGCCGCCCTGGTCTGGGTGGTCGTGGACGCCTTCCGTACCACCTGGATCGACCTGGACGGTGCCGCCGCCGGCTCGACGAAGGTCACCGGCGCGAGCCTCTTCCAGAACTGGGTCCTGCCCTTCGAGGCCCTCTCCGTCCTCCTCCTCGCGGCCCTGGTCGGAGCGATCGTCCTGTCCCGGAAGGCGAAGGCGGAGTCGGCCCCGCCCCCTGTGAACGGCCGGGCCGTCACACGGAGTTCCCCTTCCGTCACGGGTTCCGGGATTCACCCGATCGAGCAAGGGGCCGAGCAGCAATCCAAGCTGGTATCCCCGCAGGGATCCGAGCAGGGATCCGAGCAGGAAGGCGCCCGCTGATGCACCTCGCCTATCCCGCCGTTCTCTCCGCCCTCCTCTTCTGCACCGGCCTGTACGGCGTCCTGGCCCGCCGCAACGCGATCCTGGTCCTGATGTCCGTCGAGCTGATGCTCAACGCCGTCAACCTCAACCTCGTCGCCTTCGACGTCTGGCTGAGCAAGGCCGCCCGGGACACCCTGCACTCCGGTCAGGCCCTGACCCTGTTCACCATCGCCATCGCCGCCGCCGAGATCGGCATCGGCCTGGCGATCGTCCTCGCCGTCCACCGCAACCGCGGCACCTCCGACATCGACCGGCTCCGCGACACCGCCGAGGGCCCCGAGGACGGCACGCCCACGGACGGGGCGGCCGACGAGAAGGCTGAGGCCACCGCGTGACCACGACCACCCTCGCCGTCCTCGTCCCCCTGCTGCCGTTCCTCGGCGCCGTCGCCGGTCTGCTCCTGGGACGCGCCGCCCCCCGATTCGTCCGCCCGCTTGCTGTCCTGCCGACGCTCGCCGCGCTGGCTCTCGCCTGCACGGTCGCCGCCGACCAGGGCGGCGGCCGAGCCGTGGACGCCCACACCGAGCTCACCCCGACCGGCTCGGTCCCCATCGAACTCGCCCTGTACATCGACGGCTTCGCCGCCCTCGTCGCCGTCCTGGTCGCCTTCGTCGCCGCCTGCGTGCAGATCTACTCGACCGGCTACCTGCGCGACGACCCGCGCTACCCGTCGTACGCCGCCCTCGTCTCCCTGTTCACCTCCGCGATGCTGCTCGTCGTCTACTCCGGCGACCTGATCGTGCTGCTGGTCGGCTGGGAAGTCATGGGCATCTGCTCCTACTTCCTGGTCGGCCACTACTGGGAGACCCCCGAGGCACGCGCCGCCTCCATCAAGGCCTTCCTGGTCACCAAGCTCGGCGACGTGCCGTTCCTGATCGGCCTCTTCGCGCTGGCCACCGACGCCGGGTCGTTCCGCATCACCACGGTCCTCGGCACCGTCGCGCACGGCGGGCTGCACCACCCCACCCTGGTCGGCCTGCTGCTTCTGTGTGGTGTGGCCGGCAAGTCCGCGCAGTTCCCGCTGCACACCTGGCTCCCCGACGCCATGGCCGGCCCGACCCCCGTCTCCGCGCTGATCCACGCCGCGACGATGGTCGCCGCCGGTGTCTACTTCGTCGCCCGGCTCCTGCCGGTCTTCGAGGCCGGCGCGGCCGTGATGGTCGTCCTCGCCGCCATGGGCGCCGTCACGATGGTCGGCTCGGCCCTCGCCGCGCTCGCCCAGGACGACATCAAGCGCGTCCTCGCCTACTCGACGATCGGCCAACTCGGCTACATGACCGGCGCCCTCGCCGTCGGCGACCGCGGTGCGGCCGTCTTCCACCTGCTGTCCCACGGCGCCTTCAAGGCGCTGCTGTTCCTCGCGGCCGGCGTGATCATCCACGCCGCCGGCACCAACTCGCTGGCCGTCATGTCCCGCACCTCCGGCCTGCGCGACCGTGTCCCGGACGCCTACTGGACGATGACCGTGGCCCTGCTCGCGCTCGCCGCGATCCCTCCTTTCAGCGGCTTCTTCTCCAAGGAGTCCGTCCTCGGCGCCGCGGAACACGCCGCCACCGGCCACGCCGAGCACGCTCCCGGCAGCGCCGGCTGGATCGTCCTCGTCGCCGGCCTGGCCACCGCCCTGCTCACCGCCGCGTACGCGACCCGGCTGTGGCTGCTGGCCTTCCGGGGCCGTGGACCCGAGGCAGCCGACCACGGCAGGCAGCCGCTGTCCATGACCGTGGTCCTGTGGGTCCTGGCCGTGCCGTCCCTCGCGTTCGGCGGATTCGCCTACCGGTCACTGCCCGGCTGGTTCGACGGCCGCGCCCTCACCCCGACCCTCACCACGTCGGTCCTCGGCACCGGCCTCGCGCTCGTCGGCGGACTCGCCGCCTACGGCGCCTGGCAGCGCACCAGGACGCTGGCGGCCCGCGCCCCGCTGGGTGCCGTCGCCGCCCACCCGGAGGGCGACGCGGGACTGGTCGAGGCCGAGGCCGTCGCCGCCCACGAGCCCGCGTTCGGCGACGTGGCCTACGCACCCGATCCGGCAGACCCCGGCCGGCTGCTGCTCGGCCCGCTGCACCGGCACGCGGCCGAAGGCTTCCACCTCGACGCCGTCTACGACGCGCTGTTCGTCCGCCCGGTACTGGCCGCCGCGAGCCTCGTCCAGTTCCTCGACCGCGAGGTCGTCGACACCTACGTGCGTGGGGCGGGCGCTCTGCCCCGCCTGCTCGGCGCCGCCGTACGGCGCGCCCAGACCGGCAACGTGCAGACCTATGTGAGCGCGCTGCTCGCCGGCACCGTCGTCCTGACGGTCGCCGTCCTCCTCGTCGCCACGGGAGCGTGAGCAGGCGTGATCGATATCAGCGAGTCCGTGATGCAGTTCCTTCTGGCGTTGATCGTCGTCGGCCCGCTTCTCGGTGCCGTCGCCGCCCTGCTGCCCGCGCCGCCCGGGCTGAAGGGGAAGTCGCCGGAGCAGGCCGTGCTCCGCCACGCCGTGACCGTGACCGGCGCGATCCTCATCGCCGCGATCGTCCTCGCGCTCGGCTTCGACCGCGGCCATCCGTCGAGAATGCAGGCCACGACCGACATCAGCTGGATCCCCGCACTCGACGTGCGCATCCACCTCGGCATCGACGGCATCTCCCTCCCCCTCGTGGTCCTGACCGCGCTGCTGACCTTCCTCTGCGCGCTCTACTCGTACTTCAACCCGCCCGCGGGCGGGCCCCCGAAGGCCTTCGTCGCGCTGCTGCTCGTCCTGGAGTCCGGCACCCTCGCGAGCTTCGCCGTCCTCGACCTGCTGCTGTTCTTCCTCGCGTTCGAGACGGTGCTCATCCCGATGTACTTCCTCATCGCCCGCTGGGGCGGCGAGGGGCGCACCCGGGCCGCCTGGAAGTTCATCCTCTTCACACTGCTCGGATCCGTCGTCATGCTGCTCGGCCTGCTCCTGATCGGAATCAAGGCGGGCACGTTCGACATGGTGGCACTCGCCACTGACAACGGCCGGTCGCTCACCGCATCCGTGCAGGTCATCGCCGTTCTGGCGATCGGGATCGGGCTCGCCGTCAAGACCCCGATGTGGCCCCTGCACAGCTGGCTGCCGGAGGCCCACACCGCCGCGCCGACCGTCGGCTCGGTCCTGCTGGCCGGTGTCCTGCTCAAGATGGGCACGTACGGGTTCGTCCGGATCCTGCTGCCGGTCGCGCCGCACGGATTCCGCACCTTCGCGCCCTACCTCGCCGCCCTCGCGGTCGTCGGGATCATCTACGGGTCCCTGGCCTGCCTGAACCTGGCCAGACGGGGCGCGCAGGGCGACCTCAAACGCCTGATCGCCTACTCCTCCGTCGGCCACATGGGCTTCGTCCTGCTCGGCATCGCCACCATGACCCCGACCGGCGTCAACGGCGCCCTGTTCGCCAACATCGCCCACGGCCTCATCACCGGCCTGCTGTTCTTCCTGGTCGGCGGCCTGAAGGACCGCACCGGCACAACCGACCTGGACACCCTGGCCGAGGAGACAGGGGCCGCGCTGTACGGCAAGGCACCGCGCCTCGGCGGACTGCTCGCGTTCGCCGCCGTCGCCTCGCTCGGGCTGCCCGGACTCGCCGGGTTCTGGGGCGAGATGCTGGCCCTGTTCGGCGCGTTCAAGCCCGCCGCCGACCTGAGCCGCCCGGCCTTCCTCACCTTCATGGCGATCGCCGCCCTCGGCACCCTGCTGACGGCCGCGTACATGCTGGCCGTGGTCCGCCGCGTCTGCATGGGCGCCGCATCGCAGGAGGTGCCCAAGCTCGCCGACGTCCGCAGCTACGAGTTCGCGGCCTGGACCCCGCTCGTCGTTCTCACCGTCGTCGCCGGGCTGTGGCCCAAGGCCCTGCTCGGCCTGACCGACCCGGCCGTGCAGCAGCTCCTCGCAGGAGGCATCCGATGAGCGCCCTGGCCCACCCCCTGGCCGCGAACCTCGTCCAGTCCGTCGACTGGCTCGCCATCGCCCCGCCCACCCTCACCGCGGTCGTCGGCCTGGCCGTCCTCGTCGCCGACCTGTTCCTACCCGAGGCCAAAAAGCCGCTCCTCGGCTGGGTCTCGGTCGCCGGACTCGCCGCGGCCGCCCTCCTGCTGCTCCCGCTCCTCGGCCACGACCGCAGCACCTTCTGCCTGACGGGCACCACGCGCGCGTGCAGCTACACGGCCGACCGGTTCACCCTGGTCGTGCAGTTCCTCGTCCTCGCCGGGGCCCTGCTCACGGCCCTGCTGTCCGTCACCACCCTCAAGGACGGCAACCGCCGCTATCCCCAGGGCGAGTTCTGGTTCCTGCTGCTCTCCTCGGCCGCCGGCGCAGCCCTGCTGCCCGCCTCCCGCGACCTCGCCACCCTGATCGTCGCCCTGGAAGTCGCCTCCCTGCCCGCCTTCGCCCTCGTCGGCATCCGGCACGGCGACAAGAGGTCCTCCGAAGCGGCCCTGAAGTTCTTCCTGTCCTCGGTGACCGCGACCGCCGTCAGCCTCCTGGGCGTCAGCTTCGTGTACGCCACCACCGGCAGCCTCTACCTCACCCAGGTCGCCGACCGGATCCAGCACGTCGACGGACAACTGCACACACTCGCCCAGACAGGGGTCGTCCTCACCCTCGTCGGTTTCGCGTTCAAGACGGCCGCCGTCCCCTTCCACTTCTGGGTGCCCGACACCTACGTCGGCGCACCCCTCCCGATCGCCGCCTACCTGTCGGTCGTCGGCAAGGCCGTCGGCTTCTCCGGCCTGATCCTGGTCACCGTCGTCGCCTTCCCGTCGTACGCCGACGTCTGGGGACCCGCGCTCGCCGCCCTGGCCGCCCTCACCATGACCGTCGGCAACGTGGCGGCCCTGCGTCAGCAGGCCACGCGCGCGTACAGCGCGGTACGACTGCTCGCCTGGTCGTCGGTGGGCCAGGCCGGCTATCTGCTGGTGCCGATCGCCGCCGCCGGATACACCGACGACGCCCAGAAGGTCGTGGGCTCCACCGTCGCCTACGCCCTCATGTACGCGGCCGTGAACCTCGGCGCGTTCGCGGTGGCCGCCGCCGTCGCCCGTACGGCGCGGCTCAACCGGATCTCCGACTACCGCGGCCTGTACGCCAGGAACCCGCTCGCCGCGCTGCTCCTGGCGTTCTTCCTGCTGTGCCTCGCCGGACTCCCGCCCGGCATCATCGGCCTGTTCGCGAAGGTCACCGTCTTCTCCGCGGCCGTCGACGCCGGTCTCGGCTGGCTCGCCGTCGTCATGGCCGTCAACGTCGTGATCGCCCTCTACTACTACCTCCAGTGGACGGCCCTGCTGTTCCGCGCCCCCGAGGGCGAGCCCGCACGGCACCGCCTCCCGGCCCCCCTCACAGCCGCGCTCGCCCTCACCGGCACCCTCGGGATCGTGCTCTCCGGGGCACCGCAGCTGGTGCTCCGCTTCGCCGCCACCGGCCTGTTCTGACGCCCCGCACGCGCGCGTGCGGACCATCACGCGCGCCGGGTGCGGCTCTCACCCGGACGGCTCATGCGGCGCACAGCGGACACAAGGGAACTAGAGACCGTCGCCTGGCGTTGACCAGTGCGGGAGGGTCCACTGGACGTGACACCACGACACCGGTGGCATCGCAGATCGGAAGGCAGCACCGCAGGCAAAGGGTTCCCCTGCCGCACGACTTGGAGGGCGTACCGTGCACCGCCGGCACAACGGGCTCAGGACCGCAGTTCTCCTCGGAGGACTGTCGGCACTCATCATCGTCATCGGCAGCTTCTTCGGCCGAACGGGTCTGATCGTCGCGGTCCTCGTCGCCCTCGGCACGAACGCGTACGCGTACTGGAACAGCGACAAACTGGCGCTACGCGCGATGCGTGCGCGCCCGGTGAGCGAGTTCGAGGCCCCGGCTCTGTACCGGATGGTCCGCGAGCTCTCCACCCAGGCCCGCCAGCCGATGCCCCGCCTGTACATCTCCCCGACGGAGGCACCGAACGCCTTCGCCACGGGCCGCAATCCGCGCAACGCCGCCGTGTGCTGCACCGAGGGCATCCTGCGCATCCTGGACGAGCGCGAACTGCGCGGCGTCATCGGCCACGAGCTCAGCCACGTCTACAACCGCGACATCCTCATCTCGTCGGTCGCCGGAGCCCTCGCCTCGGTGATCATGTTCCTGGTCAACTTCGCGTGGCTGATCCCGGTCGGCCGCTCGGACGACGACGACGGCCCCGGCTTCCTCGGCCTGCTGCTGATCATGATCCTGGGCCCGCTGGCCGCCAGCCTCATCCAGCTCGCCATCAGCCGCTCCCGGGAGTACGAGGCGGACGCCTCCGGCGCCCAGCTCACCGGTGACCCGCTCGCCCTCGCCGGCGCCCTGCGCAAGCTGGACGCCGGCACCAAGCAGCTCCCGCTGCCCCCCGAGCCCCGGATCGAGACCGCGAGCCACATGATGATCGCGAACCCCTTCCGTCCTGGCCAGGGACTGTCCAAGATGTTCTCGACGCACCCGCCCATGGCGGAACGGATCGCCCGGCTAGAGAAGATGGCAGGTCGCCCGCAGTGAAGACCATCCTGAACATCATTTGGCTCGTCCTGAGCGGCTTCTGGCTGTTCCTCGGCTACCTGGTCGCGGGCGTGATCCTCTGCGTCACGATCATCGGCATTCCATTCGGCATAGCCGCTTTCCGTATCGGCGTGTACGCCCTGTGGCCCTTCGGGTACACGACCGTGGAGCGGCGCGACGCGGGTGCCCCCTCCTGCGTCGGCAACGTCCTGTGGCTGGTCCTCGCCGGCTGGTGGCTGGCCCTCGCCCACATCGTCACCGGCATCGCGATGTGCCTGACGATCATCGGTATCCCGTTCGGCATCGCCAACTTCAAGCTGATCCCGGTCTCCCTGTTTCCGCTCGGACGCGAGATCGTCCCCACGGACCAGCCGTTCGCGACCCGCTGACACCCCGTCACCCGACCCGGTCCGGCGCCTACGGCCCGCGAGTTGTCCACAGGCCGGAGTGTCTGCGGGAGGTTGTCCACAGGCCGCGCCGGTTGTCAGTGGCGGCCTGCATCATGAAGCCATGACCGAGATCGAGCAGTTGCTGACACGGGTGACCGCACAGGCCCGCAACTCGCGCCCGTGGGGGTGGCCTTCGCTTCCCGCCCCGGTCGACGCCGCCACGCTCGCCCGTGCCGGTCAGACCCTCGGCTTCCCCCTGCCCCCTCTCCTCGCCGCGCTCTACGAGAGGGTGGGCGACGGCGGCTTCGGCCCGGCGTACGGCCTGCTGCCCCTGTTGGACGCGGCGCCCTCGGGGGAACCGGCCGCCGTCGTCCAGTACCTCACGAACCGCGAGTACGGCCGCAAGCACCCGGACTGGCCCTGGCCCGAGGGCGTGCTGCCGATATCCCACTGGGGCTGCGGCATGTACGCGTGCGTGGACTGCCGGACCCCACAGGCCACGGTCCTGCTCTACGAACCGAACGCCGACGACGCCGAGGGCGCCTGGTTCGTGGACGCGCCCAGCCTCACCGACTGGCTGCGCGTCTGGCTGGAGGGCACGGGCTGGTACGAGGAGACCGACGAGGGCACGGATCTGGCGCCCTGGGACGGCATCCGGACCCGCACGGCCCCGGAACAGGCCTGCTGAGAGACGGGACCTCCCGAGCGCAGCCACCACCGTCCCACGCCGCGGGGCACGGTGGCGGTGCCGGTCACCGCGTCCGCCGGTCCGCTGCCCACCGCCGTACGGCGTACGCCACCGCACCCACCGCCAGTACGGCCGACCCCACGGCCACCGACGTCACCGGCAGCGCGAACGCGAGGATCACGCACCCCAGAAGTCCGAGCACCGGAACCAGTCGCGCGCGCGGTGCCGGATCCAGCGTCCACGCCGAGGCGTTGGCCACCGCGTAGTACGCCAGCACACCGAAGGAGGAGAAACCGATGGCACCCCGGACGTCCGCCGTCGCCGCCGCCACGGCGACGACCGCGCCGACGGCCAGTTCCGCGCGGTGCGGGACCTGGAAGCGCGGGTGCACAGCGGCCAGCGCCGGAGGCAGATGACCGTCGCGGGCCATGGCCAGCGTCGTCCGCGACACCCCCAGGATCAGGGCGAGCAGCGAGCCGAGCGCGGCCACCGCGGCCCCCACCCGCACCACGGGCACCAGCCCCGGCGCCCCGGCCGCCCGCACCGCGTCGGCCAGCGGCGCGGCAGCCCGCCCGAGCCCGTCCGTGCCCAGCACCGAGACCGCGGCCACCGCCACGCACGCGTACACCATCAGCGTGATCCCCAGAGCCAGCGGGATCGCACGCGGGATGGTGCGCGCCGGGTCCCGTACCTCCTCGCCGAGGGTGGCGATCCGCGCGTACCCGGCGAACGCGAAGAACAGCAGACCGGCCGCCTGAAGCACCCCGCCCACGCCCGACGGCAGCCCGATCTCCAGCCGCCTCGCGTCCGCCGCCCCGGACGTCAGGCACATGACCACCACGGAAGCGAGGACCGCCAGCACCACGCCCACGATCACCCGCGTCAGCCAGGCCGACTTCTGGATGCCGCCGTAGTTCACGGCGGTCAGCGCCACCACGGCCGCGACCGCCACCGCGTGCGCCTGTCCCGGCCACACGTACGCGCCCACGGTGAGCGCCATCGCGGCGCAGGACGCCGTCTTGCCGACGACGAACGCCCAGCCCGCGAGGTACCCCCAGAAGGCGCCGAGCCGCTCCCGCCCGTACACATAGGTGCCGCCCGACTGCGGGTACCGGGCCGCCAGGCGCGCCGAGGACATGGCGTTGCAGTAGGCGACCAGGGCGGCGACGGCCAGCCCGGGAAGCAGCCCGGAGCCGGCCGCGCGGGCCGCGGGGCCCAGAGCGGAGAACACGCCGGCCCCGACCATCGAGCCGAGGCCGACGATCACGGCGTCGCGCACGCCCAGTGTGCGTCGCAGACCGGAAGGGGAGGCTGAGGAAGTCACGGGCCGCAACCCTACTGATCACCGCAACCGTGCGGTGTCGCTCAGGCGTCCTCGTCATCGACAAGGCACAAACACACGCGCGACGGACACAGATGGACGGCTCGGACAGCAGGTCCGGCACCAGCTGTCCCGCACGGTCGGACCGGACCTAAATCACAGGGCCCGAACAGTGCGAACACAGCGCGGAAGGGCAGGTTCAGGTCATGGGCATCATCAGCTGGATCATCCTGGGACTGTTGGCCGGCGCCATCGCCAAATTCCTGCTGCCGGGACGTGACCCGGGCGGCTTCATCGGCACGACCCTCATCGGCATCGTGGGTGCGTTCCTCGGCGGCTGGATATCGGCGCGCTGGCTCGGCCACCCGATCACCAAGAACTTCTACGACGGTGCGACCTGGGTGGCCGCGATCGGCGGCTCGCTGGTCCTGCTGATCGCCTACCGCATCCTGTTCGGCAACTCGCGCGACTGAGTACCTCCCCGTGAGTACCTCCCCGGCGGGGGCCGGCGCACGAGAAGGGCGGGCACCGCGGGGTGCCCGCCCTTCTCGTACTTCGACGACGCTGCCTACCGGTAGTTCACGAACTGGAGCGCGAAGTCGAAGTCCTGGCCCTTCAGAAGCGCGATCACGGCCTGGAGGTCGTCGCGGCTCTTGGAGCTGACGCGCAGTTCGTCGCCCTGGACCTGGGCCTTCACGCCCTTGGGGCCCTCGTCGCGGATGATCTTCGCGACCTTCTTCGCGTTCTCCTGGGAGATGCCCTCCTCGATCGACGCGAAGATCTTGTACTCCTTGCCGGAGAGCTGCGGCTCACCCGCGTCCAGCGCCTTCAGCGAGATGCCACGCTTGATCAGCTTCGACTGGAAGACGTCGAGGATCGCCTTGACCCGTTCCTCGGAGTTCGCCTGCATCAGGATCTTCTCGCCGGACCAGGCGATCGAGGCGCCCACACCCTTGAAGTCGTAGCGCTGTGAGACCTCCTTGGCGGCCTGGTTGAGGGCGTTGTCGACCTCCTGCCGCTCGACCTTCGAGACGATGTCGAAACTGGAGTCGGCCATGTCCTGTGGCTCCTTGTATCAGGGGGCGTAACGGGATGCGTTCCGGCGCGCGGCGGCCGCCGAGCCCGGTGCGGAGACCGGGCCGCATCCGCACCAGCCTAGCCATCCCGCGTCCCGTGGGCGGCGATCAATCGGGTGGCGGAGCACCCCTGTGGATCGGGTATTGTTTACGTCGTTGCCAGGGAGCACCGCCGAAAAGCGGTTCGATCTGGTGGCAAACCCCCGGCGGTGTGCCCGAGCGGCCAAAGGGAGCAGACTGTAAATCTGCCGGCTCAGCCTTCCCAGGTTCGAATCCTGGCGCCGCCACACGGGAACGAAGGGCCCGTGACCTGCGATCAAGCAGGTCACGGGCCCTTTGTCATGTAGCTGTGCGTACGCCTTGAGCCGGGCCGAATCGCGCGGGCGCGGCGGCGTGATGAAGATCATGTGGGTGCTACGTCGGTGGTGCGGCCGGGGCGGTGGTCCGTCGTCCGGTGCCGTGCCCCGGGGCACACTGAACGTATGTCCTCCCGACGTAGAACCTGCCCGGTGTGCCGCCGTGAAATCGCCGTCGTGGCGGGCCGCTTCGCGCGGCACGACCCGCCCGGGGCGCGCGAGACCGGGGAACTGGTCTCCTGTTCCGGCTCGCGGCAACAGGCCCAGATCGGGGTCGTACAGCCCTCGTTGGACGGCTACGTCGTACCCGAGTTCCCCGGTCAGCTGGCGCTGTTCTGAGAACTCAGTTCCCGGCCACCGACTTCACGGCCACGCTGACCGGCGTCGACCCGCCGATCAGCTCCAGGGTCAGGCCGGCCGTCGCCGAGGTGTCCACCAACTCCGCCAGCACCGCGGCCACGTCGTCGCGGGTGACCGCACCTCGGCCGGTGTGCGCCTCCAGACGCACCAGACCGGTGCCCGGCGCGTCCGTCAGCGCGCCGGGGCGCAGGATCGTCCAGTCCAGGGCACTCTGCCCGGTCACGTACGCGTCGGCCGCGCCCTTGGCCCGCAGGTACACGTCGAAGACCTCGTCGCCCTGGTGTGCCGGGTCCGCGCCCATCGAGGAGACGACCACGAAACGGCGTACGCCCGCGCGCACGGCCGCGTCCGCGAACAACACCGCCGCGCCCTTGTCCACCGTCTCCTTGCGGGCCGTGCCACTGCCCGGTCCCGCGCCCGCCGCGAACACCGCCGCGTCCGCCCCCCGCAGATGCGCCGCGACCTCCTCGACCGACGCCGACTCCAGGTCCAGCAGCACCGGTTCGGCACCGGCCGCCCGCAGATCGCCGCCCTGCTCGGCCTTCCGGATGATCCCCGCGACCTCGTCTCCGCGCGCGGAGAGCAGCCGCTCCAGCCGCAACGCGATCTGACCATGACCACCAGCGATGACAATGCGCATGTCTCAGACCGTACGCCCGAAGCCCCGCATCCGCCGCACGACTTCATGCGCCCCGCGCGCGTGGGTTCCACCGAGCGCGCCGGTCCGGTTCGGGCTCTCCGGGCGGACGCCGCACTCCGTGCTGAGCGCTCCCGCCCCAGCCAGCGCCCCCACTCGGCGCCCCCCCGCCTAGCGCCCTCCGCCGGCGCCCGCGTTCCCGCCGCGTGCCCGCGCCGCTCAGGAGACCTCCCCCCGTCCCTGCCGAGGCAGTCCCAGTTCGGCGGCCACCGCCGAGTTGCAGTACTCGCGGACCGCGCTCGTGCGTGCCACCACGCGCCCCCGGTGCACCACGATCCGGCTGTAGGCGAGGGAGAGCGCACCGGCCAGGTGGTCGCCGCGTACCGCGAGGAGCTCGGCGGGGAAACCGGCCTCGACGCGGACCTCGGGGAGGCCGAGGGTGGCGCGGGAGGCGGCGCTCACGGTGTCGTAGGCGTCCTCGGGGCGCAGGCCGTGGCGGGAGGCCAGGAGGTAGGCCGCCTCCAGGGGGTCGCCGCGGCCGACGGGGTTCGACAGGTCGCGCAGGGCGCCGCTGCCGGCCGCGACCCGCACCCCGGCCGCGCGCAGCAGCCGTACCGGAGCCGTGCCGCGACGCTCGACGGAGCCGCAGCCGCCCTGAGGCAGGCACACCACCGTGATGCCGGCCGCGGCGAGTTGGTCCGCGATCCGCGCGGCCACCTCGGCGGGCAGGCGCGCGAGCCCGGCGCACGGGCCGAGGACCACGCCGGGGCGCATGCCGCCCGCCATCGCCGCGAGCCGGGCCAGCCGGGCCGGGTCGGTGGCGTCCGTGTGCAGGTCGACCGGGCAGCCGTGTTCGGAGGCCACCTCCAGGACCGCCTCCGCGTAGCCCGCGGGATCGGGGTCCAGGTCCGGGCAGCCGCCCACCACGGACGCGCCCATCTTCGCGGCGTCCCGCAGCATCGCGAGGCCGTCGGCGCCGGCGATCCCGGTCAGGACCCGTGGCATCGCGACCGCCGTGAGCTCCGCGAGCCCGCGCAGCGAGCGGCGCGCCTGGAGGACGGCGGCGAGGGCGCCGAGGCCCTGGACGTCGCCCACGCGCACGTGTGCGCGTACCGCCGTCGCACCGTGGCCGAGTTGCAGCAGGGCCGCCTCGGTGGCGCGGCGCTGGACGTCCTCGGGTTCGTACGAGACGGGGCCGCGGTGTGCGGCGGAGAGGGCGGTGTCGCCGTGGGCGTGCGGTTCGGCGGGGGCCGGGAGGAGGAGATAGCCGGTCAGGTCCACGCGCGTGCCGCCCGCGCGGGCCGGCCCCGGCGCCAGGCTGCCGGCCGTGCCCACCGCCTCGATGCGCCCGCAGCCCAGCCGTACGTCCACGGTCCGGCCGTCGGTGAGCCGGGCGCCGGACAGCAGGAGCGCGACCGGGTCGGAGGAGCCCGAGGAACCCTGCGGGTTGGACGACGAGGGCGGCTGCGGCTGGCTGTCGGGCATCGCGCTCCATGAGGGTCGGTCCAGGCATGGGACTCAAGATCACGCAGAGTGAGTCGAGCCTAGGACGGTGAGTCGCGTGGGGCGGGGAGGAGCGCAATAGTCGTACCGGAGCCGTCGGACCTGCGGGGAACGGTTCGGCACGCGCGCGTGGGGGGAGTGCCCGAAGGGGCCCGGGAGGCTGCCGCGAGCCGTGTGGAAGGGGCCGGGACGGGGGGCGGGAAACGGATTTGGGTGAACGGCGGCCGAGCGTGTAATGTCTTCATCGCTCGCCCCAATAGCTCAGTCGGCAGAGCGTCTCCATGGTAAGGAGAAGGTCTACGGTTCGATTCCGTATTGGGGCTCTGGTGTGAGAGGTCCCGCCGCGAGGCGGGGTCGATCTCATCAAAGCGGTGTAGCTCAGTCGGTAGAGCAAGCGGCTCATAATCGCTGTGTCACCGGTTCAAGTCCGGTCACCGCTACTGACAGTAGCCGATTGTGGGGTCGGTCCTTCGATCGGCTACTCTTTTATGCGTTAAACCATCCCATCCGTTCGTCAAGGAGCACTCACGTGGCTGCCACCGACGTCCGCCCGAAGATCACGCTGGCCTGCGTGGAGTGCAAGGAGCGGAACTACATCACCAAGAAGAACCGGCGTAACAACCCGGACCGTCTTGAGATGAAGAAGCACTGCCCGCGTTGCAACGCGCACACCGCGCACCGCGAGACGCGATAACAAACAGGCTCGTTCGTGAGGCCGTCCCCGCCAGGGGGCGGCCTCACGGCGTTTCGGGGGACCGCTTTCCCGCTAGTTTGTGGGGCATCACAGCAGATATCAGGAGGTGCCGGGCCAATGGCGCTCGACCAGTCCTTCGTGGGACGGACCTACCCGCCCACCGAGCCCTACGAGGTGGGCCGGGAGAAGATCCGTGAGTTCGCCGAGGCGGTGGGCGACACCAACGCCGTGTACACGGACCCGGAGGCCGCCAAGGCGCTCGGCTATTCCGATGTGATCGCCCCGCCGACCTTTGTCTTCTCGATCACTTTCCGCGCGGCCGGACAGGTCGTCGAGGATCCGCAGCTCGGCCTGGACTACAGCCGGGTGGTGCACGGCGACCAGAAGTTCGCCTACCGGCGCCCGGTGCGCGCCGGCGACCGGCTGACCGTGACCTCGACCATCGAGGCCATCAAGTCCCTCGCGGGCAACGACGTCATCGACATCCGCGGCGACGTGCACGACGAGGCGGGCGAGCTCGTGGTGAGCGCTCTGACCAAGCTGGTGGCCCGGGCGGCGGACGCAGCAGAAGGCGAGGCGTGAGGATCCGATGACGTCGAAGATCGCGTACGAGGATGTCGAGGTCGGCACCGAACTGCCGGCGCAGACCTTCCCGGTGACCCGCGCCACGCTGGTGCGGTACGCCGGTGCCTCCGGGGACTTCAACCCGATCCACTGGAACGAGAGGTTCGCCAGGGAGGTCGGCCTGCCGGACGTCATCGCGCACGGCATGTTCACCATGGCCGAGGCGATCCGGGTGGTCACCGACTGGACCGGCGACCCGGGCGCGGTCGTCGACTACGGCGTCCGCTTCACCAAGCCCGTCGTCGTCCCGAACGACGACCAGGGCGCCCTGATCGAGGTCAGCGGCAAGGTCGCGGCCAAGCTCGACGACAACACCGTGCGCGTCGACCTGACGGCGACGAGCGCCGGGCAGAAGGTGCTGGGCATGTCGCGAGCGGTCGTACGGCTGGGCTGAGCCCCGGCTCCACGACCGGGTAAGGGGCGCTCCGCACTGCGGGCGCCCCTTACGTGTAGCCGCATGCCGCCCGGTCGCCCTGCCCTTGACGTAGTTAGTAATTGAGCACTAACTTCGTCGCATGGCAAGGATGAGCGCCGAGGAGAGGCGCGAGGACGTCATCCGCGCGGCGATCGCCGAGTTCGCGCGGAGGGGCTACTACGGCACCTCCACCGAGGCCATCGCCCAGCGGGTCGGGGTGTCGCAGCCGTACCTCTTCCGGCTCTTCCCGGGCAAGAAGGCGATCTTCGCCGCGGCTTCGCAGCGCTGCATCGACCACATGCGGCAGCTCTTCGAGGAGGCGGCCGAAGGGCTGGAGGGCGAGGAGGCCCTGTGCGCCATGGGTGACGCGTATGTGCGGCTGATCCAGGAGCGGCCGGAGCTGCTCCAGATGCAGATGCAGACGTACATCGCCGTCGCGGCCGCGGAGGGCGAGGGTGAACGCGAGTTCGGCGAGCGGGTGCGGGACGGCTGGATGCGGCTCTGGGACGCCGTCCATCTGCTCTCGGGGGCCGATGTCGACGCCACCACGGCCTTCCTCGCCAAGGGGATGCTCATCAACACCTATTCGGCCATGGGGTTCCCGCCCGCGCACAGGGTCTGGCGGGGAGTGTTCCGTGATGCCGGGGCCACGGGGCGACCGGAGAAGTGCGGCGAAGCGTGAGGGGCGGTTCGCCGTTGCCGGCCGGGTCCTTTCCTGCGGCAGAAAATTAGTGATCGATAACTAATCAATCGAGTCACGCTTCTGGGGGAGCGATGTCACAAGAGACCGCACGTCGCGGTGGCGCCGGATGGGCGCTCGTCATCACCAGCGTCGCCGGATTCATGGCGGCCCTCGACAACCTCGTCGTCACCACCGCCCTGCCGTCCATCCGCAAGGACCTCGGCGGAGCCCTGGACGACCTCGAATGGACCGTGAGCGCCTACACGCTCACCTTCGCCGTCCTGCTGATGTTCGGCGCCGCCCTCGGCGACCGCTTCGGCCGGCGCCGGCTCTTCCTCGCCGGGCTCACCGTCTTCGCCGGCGCCTCCGCCGCCGCGGCCATGGCGCCCGGCATCGACTCCCTGATCGCCGCCCGCGCGGTGCAGGGCGTCGGCGCGGCGGTCATGATGCCGCTCACCCTCACCCTGCTGACGGCGGCCGTGCCCGAGGCCAGGCGCGGGATGGCGTACGGCATCTGGGGGGCCGTCAACGGACTCGCGGTCGCCTCCGGGCCGCTCATCGGCGGCAGTCTCACCGAGCACGTGTCCTGGCACTGGATCTTCTGGCTGAACGTGCCGCTCGGCCTCGCCCTGCTGCCGCTCGCCCGCCTCCGCCTCGCCGAGTCGTACGGCTCCGGCGCCCCGCTCGACGTCCCTGGCACCCTGCTCGCCAGCGGCGGCCTCTTCGGGATCGTCTACGGCCTGGTGCGCGGGCCCGCCGACGGCTGGACCGGCCCGTTCGTGCTCACCGGGCTGTTCGCGGGCGCCGCCCTGCTGGTCGGCTTCGTCATCCACGGCAGCCGCGCCAGGAACCCCATGCTGCCCATGCGGCTCTTCCGCTCACGGGCCTTCTCCGGGATCAACGCGGCCAGCCTGCTGATGTTCCTCGGGATGTTCGGGTCGATCTTCCTGCTCAGCCAGTACATGCAGGGCGTGCTCGGCTACTCGCCCACCCAGGCGGGCCTGCGGATGCTGCCCTGGACCGGCATGCCGATGATCGTCGCGCCGATCGCGGGCATCCTGTCCGACCGGATCGGCGGCCGCCCGGTCGTCGCGGCCGGGCTCTTCCTCCAGGCCGCCGGACTCGGCTACCTGGCCTCCGCCGTCACCGCCGACGCCTCCTACGCCGCCCAGCTGCCCGGCCTGATCATCAGCGGCATCGGCATGGCCCTGTACTTCGCCCCGGCCGCCAACCTGGTGATGTCCGCCGTAC
Organism: Streptomyces sp. NPDC086519; assembly: GCF_040686075.1. Taxonomy (NCBI): domain Bacteria; kingdom Bacillati; phylum Actinomycetota; class Actinomycetes; order Kitasatosporales; family Streptomycetaceae; genus Streptomyces; species Streptomyces sp. NPDC086519. Next base: position 42,948 of record NZ_JBFBJL010000051.1, on the reverse strand, counting down.
GACCGCAGGAACAGGGCATCGCCTCCGGCGCCAACAACGCGCTGCGCGAGGTCGGCGGCGCACTCGGCGTCGCGGTCATGTCGTCCATCTTCTCCGCCCGGGGCGGCTACGAGAGCGCCCAGAGCTTCGTGGACGGACTGCGGCCCGCCCTGGTCACCGGCGCGGCCGTGGTGGCTCTCGCCGGGATCGCCGCCCTGGCCATACCCGGCCGACGGCGCGTCGCGCGGCTGGTCGCCGAGGGGGAGCCGGCCCCGGCGCTGGGGGCCGTCGGCGGCTGACGACAGCCGACGGCACGCGCGCGTGGGGGCCCTGTTCACGGTATGGACGGGGCCCCACGCGCGCGTGCGGCTCGTGGCGGCGGGACCGCCGGTGGCGTCTCGTAGTCTTGGGCCCGTGCAGGAACTCCACGACGCCCCCCTCGCCCCCCTCACCACCTTCCGGCTCGGCGGCCCCGCCACCCGGCTGGTCACCGCGACCACCGACGCCGAGGTGATCGCCGCCGTCCGCGCGGCCGACGGCAGCGGGACCCCGCTGCTGATCATCGGCGGCGGATCGAACCTGGTCATCGGCGACAAGGGCTTCGACGGCACCGCCCTGCGCATCGCCACCACCGGCTTCGAACTGCGCGGCACGACGCTGGAGCTGGCGGCCGGCGAGGTGTGGACCGACGCGGTCGCCCGCGCCGTCGAGGCGGGCCTCGCGGGCATCGAGTGCCTCGCCGGGATCCCGGGATCCGCCGGAGCCACGCCGATCCAGAACGTGGGGGCGTACGGGCAGGAGGTCTCCTCGACCGTCACCGAGGTCGTCGCGTACGACCGGCGGTCCGGCGAGACGGTGACGCTGGCCAACGAGGAGTGCGCGTTCTCGTACCGGCACAGCCGGTTCAAGGCCGACCCCGAGCGGTACGTCGTCCTGCGTGTCCGGTTCGGGCTGGAGGACGCCGGCGGGCTGTCGGCGCCGGTGCGGTACGCGGAGGCGGCGCGGACGCTCGCAGTGGAGCCGGGGGACAGGGTGCCGCTCGCCGACGCACGGGAGGCCGTGCTCAAGCTGCGGGCCGGGAAGGGGATGGTGCTGGATCCCGAGGACCACGACACCTGGTCGGCGGGGTCCTTCTTCACCAACCCGATCCTCACGGACGAGCAGTTCGCCGCCTTCCACGCGCGCGTGCGGGAGCGGCTGGGCGACGCGGCCGAGCCGCCCGCCTACCCGGCGGGGGACGGCCGTACCAAGACCTCGGCGGCCTGGCTGATCGACAAGGCCGGGTTCACCAAGGGGTACGGCAGCGGCGCGGCCCGGATCTCCACGAAGCACACGCTGGCGCTGACCAACCGGGGCGGGGCCACGACCGAGGATCTGCTGGAACTGGCGCGGGAGGTCGTCGCCGGGGTCCGGGAGGCCTTCGGCGTGACCCTGGCCAACGAGCCGGTGACCGTCGGCGTGAGCCTCTAGGGAGGCAGCCGTGAGCCTCTGATTCGCCGGAGGCTCAAGTGGGCCACCCCCACCCCCTGCTTCACCGTCGCCGCGTCCTGGGCGGGCTCCCGTCGCCGAGGAGCCCGCCCGTGACCGGGAATCAGACCACCGGGGCGGTCAGCCAGGCGTCGATGTCCGCCAGGAGCCTGGCCTTCACGTCCTCCGGTGCCGCGGAGCCCCGGACCGACTGGCGGGCCAGTTCAGCCAGTTCGGCGTCCGTGAAGGCGTGGTGCACGCGCGCGAAGTCGTACTGCGCGGCCAGCCGGGAGCCGAACAGGAGCGGGTCGTCGGCGCCCAGGGCCATCGGGACGCCCGCATCGAAGAGGGTGCGCAGCGGGACGTCCTCGGGCTTGTCGTAGACGCCCAGGGCCACGTTGGAGGCCGGGCACACCTCGCAGGTGATCTCCCGGTCCGCCAGGCGCTTGAGCAGCCTCGGGTCCTCCGCCGCCCGCACGCCGTGCCCGATCCGGGAGGCGTGCAGGTCGTCCAGGCAGTCCCGGACCGACGCCGGGCCGGTCAGCTCGCCGCCGTGCGGGGCCGCCAGCAGGCCGCCCTCGCGCGCGATGTGGAACGCCCGGTCGAAGTCCCGCGCCATGCCCCGCCGCTCGTCGTTCGACAGCCCGAAGCCGACCACCCCCCGGTCCGCGTACCGGACGGCGAGCCGGGCCAGCGTGCGCGCGTCCAAGGGGTGCTTCATACGGTTCGCGGCGACCAGGACGCGCATGCCGAGTCCGGTCTCCCGGGAGGTCGTCTCGACCGCGTCCAGGATGATCTCCAGGGCCGGGATCAGACCGCCGAGACGCGGGGCGTACGACGTCGGGTCCACCTGGATCTCCAGCCAGCCCGAGCCGTCCTTCAGGTCCTCCTCGGCGGCCTCCCTGACCAGCCGCCGGATGTCCTCGGGCTCTCTGAGGCAGGAGCGCGCGGCGTCGTACAGCCGCTGGAAGCGGAACCAGCCCCGTTCGTCGGTGGCCCGCAGTTTCGGTGGTTCGCCGCTGGTCAGGGCATCGGTCAGCGCCTCGGGGAGGCGTACGCCGTACTTGTCGGCCAGTTCCAGGACGGTTCCCGGTCGCATCGAACCGGTGAAGTGCAGATGCAGATGAGCTTTCGGCAGCCCAGAGACATCACGTACGTGCTCCATCCCAGGATCCTGCCGTACGTACCTGTCCCACCGGTAGCGGATTCCCCGTTAGTGGCCTTGCTCGCACGGGCGAGCGGGCGCACGAGAGCGGGCCGCCTCCCGCAGGAGACGGCCCGCACGCGCGCGTGCGGCGCGCAAGGCGCCAGGCGCCGGCTGTCAGTCCTTCGCCTCGGCCAGCAGCTTCTGCATCCGGCTCACGCCCTCGACGAGGTCCTCGTCACCGAGGGCGTACGACAGGCGCAGGTAGCCGGGCGTGCCGAAGGCCTCGCCGGGGACGACCGCGACCTCGGCCTCCTCCAGGATCAGCGCGGCCAGCTCGACCGAGTTCTGCGGGCGCTTGCCGCGGATCTCCTTGCCGAGCAGCGCCTTGACCGACGGGTAGGCGTAGAAGGCGCCCTCGGGCTCGGGGCAGACGACCCCGTCGATCTCGTTGAGCATCCGCACGATCGTCCGGCGGCGCCGGTCGAAGGCCTCGCGCATCTTCGCGACGGCCTCCAGGTCGCCGGTGACGGCGGCCAGGGCGGCGACCTGCGCCACGTTGGAGACGTTGGACGTGGCGTGCGACTGGAGGTTCGTGGCCGCCTTCACGACATCCTTGGGGCCGATGAGCCAGCCCACCCGCCAGCCGGTCATGGCGTACGTCTTCGCCACGCCGTTGACCACGATGCACTTGTCGCGCAGCTCGGGCAGGATCGCGGGCAGCGAGGTGAACTTCGCGTCGCCGTAGACCAGGTGCTCGTAGATCTCGTCCGTGAGGACCCACAGACCGTGCTCCACGGCCCAGCGGCCGATCGCCTCCGTCTCGGCCGCGCTGTAGACCGCGCCGGTCGGGTTGGACGGGGAGACGAAGAGCACGACCTTCGTCTTCTCGGTGCGGGCCGCCTCCAGCTGCTCCACCGAGACGCGGTAGCCGGTGGTCTCGTCCGCGACGACCTCGACCGGGACACCGCCGGCGAGACGGATGGACTCCGGGTACGTCGTCCAGTACGGGGCGGGGACGATGACCTCGTCGCCCGGGTCGAGGATCGCGGCGAAGGCCTCGTAGATGGCCTGCTTGCCGCCGTTGGTGACGAGCACCTGGGAGGGGTCGACCTCGTAGCCGGAGTCGCGCAGCGTCTTGGCGGCGATCGCGGCCTTCAGCTCGGGCAGACCGCCGGCGGGGGTGTAGCGGTGGTACTTCGGGTTCTTGCACGCCTCGACGGCGGCCTCGACGATGTAGTCCGGCGTCGGGAAGTCGGGCTCACCGGCGCCGAAGCCGATCACCGGGCGCCCGGCGGCCTTGAGGGCCTTCGCCTTGGCGTCCACGGCGAGGGTGGCGGACTCGGAGATCGCGCCGACTCGGGCGGAGACCCGGCGCTCGGTGGGAGGGGTTGCAGCGCTCATGGGGTCCATCGTTTCAGACCGGAAACCTGCCCGGCACGCCGGTTTCACGTACTGAACAACTACGGGCCGAACCATGAACAAGCGTGCGGATCCCGCCCCCGGCCAGGACGATCTTCCGTACGGTCCCTGCGGCTTGCCACTTTCTGTTCGACGCGGCGCCGTGGACCACGTACACTCTCACCTCGTTGGCCTTCGACAGCCGTGCCTGAGCGGGTACACACCGAGCACCCGGGCGGATGCGGTACGTTGGGGGACACGCAAAGGGTCGTAGCTCAATTGGTAGAGCACCGGTCTCCAAAACCGGCGGTTGGGGGTTCAAGTCCCTCCGGCCCTGCTACACACACCGCCAGGATGTGTGCGCATGTACGTACAAGCATTGCACCGCCGTGCGGCTCCAGAAACCGGGCGCGGCACGGCCATGACCCGGGACCAGGTGAGGATGAATGACGGACGCCGTGGGCTCCATCGACACGCCTGATGCCGATGAGGTGCAGGAGTCCAAGAAGAAGGGCCGCAAGGGCGGCAAGCGGGCCAAGAAGGGTCCGCTGAAGCGCCTTGCCACTTTCTACCGCCAGATCATCGCGGAGCTCCGCAAGGTCGTCTGGCCGACTCGTAACCAGCTGACGTCGTACACCACCGTGGTGATCTTCTTCGTCGCCATCATGATCGCTCTGGTGACCGTGATTGACTATGGACTCAACCACGCGGCCAAGTACGTCTTCGGCTGAGCACAGAGCGAAGGGCGCCGTGGTACCGGCGCCCGTTTTCGCATGTTCCACCCCTATGTATCCAGGAAGAAGCAGCCATCGTGTCTGACCCGAACCTGAACGACGCCGTCGAGCCCCAAGAGGCCGTCGAGGACGAGCTGGACATCGTCGAGGGCGCGGACGAGCAGGACGAGTTCGAGGCTGCCGAGGCCGAACTGGGGGAGCCGGCCGAGGAGGCCGCGGTCCACGTCGAGGACGAGGACGAGGCGGACGACGAGGACGCCGAAGAAGCCGAGGAGCTCGAAGGGGCCGTCGAGGAAGAGCCGGCCGAGCCGGTCGACCCCGTCCAGGCCCTGCGCGAGGAACTGCGCCTGCTCCCCGGCGAGTGGTACGTCATCCACACGTACGCCGGCTACGAGAACCGCGTGAAGACCAACCTGGAGCAGCGCGCCGTCTCGCTGAACGTCGAGGACTACATCTTCCAGGCCGAGGTGCCGCAGGAAGAGGTCGTCCAGATCAAGAACGGCGACCGCAAGACCATCAAGCAGAACAAGCTGCCGGGTTATGTGCTCGTCCGTATGGACCTGACCAACGAGTCGTGGGGTGTCGTCCGCAACACCCCCGGCGTCACCGGCTTCGTCGGCAACGCGTACGACCCCTACCCGCTGACCCTGGACGAGATCGTCAAGATGCTCGCGCCGGAGGCCGAGGAGAAGGCGGCGCGCGAGGCGGCGGAGGCCGAGGGCAAGCCGGCGCCGCAGCGCAAGGTCGAGGTCCAGGTGCTGGACTTCGAGGTGGGCGACTCGGTGACGGTGACCGACGGTCCGTTCGCCACGCTGCAGGCGACGATCAACGAGATCAACCCCGACTCCAAGAAGGTCAAGGGTCTGGTGGAGATCTTCGGGCGTGAGACGCCGGTTGAGCTTTCGTTCGACCAGATTCAGAAGAACTGAGGCAGTACCTCAGCTGCGGGTCGGTGGGGGCTGGTCGCGCAGTTCCCCGCGCCCCTTTCGGGGCGCCCCGATTGACGTCCGTGTCAGGTCAGGCGCCTTTTCCCGGCCCCTGACCTGCTCGGTTTTTGGCCGCGCATCTATACCCGTTATCGTTGTGCGGTATGCCTGCGTTCGGGTTGGTCCCCTCACGCAGGCAGGACCCGAAATGAAAGGACCCGGAGAGCCATGCCTCCCAAGAAGAAGAAGGTCACGGGGCTCATCAAGCTCCAGATCAACGCCGGTGCGGCGAACCCGGCTCCGCCGGTCGGCCCCGCGCTGGGCCAGCACGGCGTCAACATCATGGAGTTCTGCAAGGCCTACAACGCCGCGACCGAGTCGCAGCGCGGTTGGGTCATCCCGGTCGAGATCACGGTCTACGAGGACCGCTCCTTCACCTTCATCACCAAGACCCCGCCGGCCGCGAAGATGATCCTCAAGGCCGCTGGTGTCGAGAAGGGCTCCGGCGAGCCGCACAAGACCAAGGTCGCCAAGATCACCGAGGCGCAGGTCCGCGAGATCGCCCAGACCAAGCTTCCCGACCTGAACGCCAACGACCTGGACGCCGCGTCGAAGATCATCGCCGGCACCGCCCGCTCCATGGGCATCACGGTCGAGGGCTGAACCCCACCTTCGTAGAACCACCGTGGTAGGGCCTGCTCGGCCCGTACACCACGCCTCCTTCAGAACACACAGGAGCAAGTTGTGAGCAAGCGCAGCAAGGCCCTTCGCGCTGCGGACGAGAAGATCGACCGGGAGAAGCTGTACGCCCCGCTCGAGGCCGTCCGTCTCGCCAAGGAGACCTCCACGACCAAGTTCGACGGCACCGTCGAGGTCGCCTTCCGCCTGGGTGTCGACCCGCGCAAGGCCGACCAGATGGTCCGTGGCACCGTGAACCTCCCGCACGGCACCGGTAAGACCGCCCGGGTCCTGGTCTTCGCGACCGGTGACCGTGCCGAGGCCGCGCGTGCCGCGGGCGCCGACATCGTCGGCGCCGACGAGCTCATCGACGAGGTGGCGAAGGGCCGTCTGGACTTCGACGCCGTCGTCGCCACCCCGGACCTCATGGGCAAGGTCGGCCGCCTCGGCCGCGTCCTCGGCCCGCGTGGTCTGATGCCGAACCCGAAGACCGGCACTGTGACCCCGGACACCGCCAAGGCCGTGACCGAGATCAAGGGCGGCAAGATCGAGTTCCGCGTCGACAAGCACTCGAACCTGCACTTCATCATCGGCAAGACGTCCTTCGACGACGACAAGCTGGTGGAGAACTACGGCGCCGCGCTGGAGGAGATCCTCCGTCTGAAGCCGTCCGCCGCCAAGGGCCGCTACATCAAGAAGGCCGCGGTCAGCACCACCATGGGCCCCGGCATCCCGGTCGACCCCAACCGCACCCGCAACCTCCTCGTCGAGGAGGACCCGGCCGCCGTCTGAGCCCCGCGCTCGGTCCGGTAGCCGCGTCAGGGACGCGACACCACCAGGACGGGCCCCGCAACCCCAAGGGTTGCGGGGCCCGTTCCGTTGTTCGTACGACTTCCGGCGCTCTGTCGGTGCCCTGGGTTAGCGTCGGGGGAGACGGGACCTTCACGGGGGTGGGCGGGATGAAGAGCCGGCGCGTGCGTCGTAGAGCCCTCTCGATCACGGTGGCGGCCGCGCTGACGGGGGTGGCCGCCTGCTCGGCGGGGGCTTCCGGAGGCTCCGGCGGCAAGGACCGGGCCGACGCCCCTGCCGCGAACCGGGTCGGCCCCGTCGCCGCGCTGCGCTCCGCGGAGAAGTCCACGAGCGGCGCCGACTCCGCCCGGATCCGCTCCACCACCACCATGGGCTCCCTGCTGTCCATGACGACGCACGGCAGCCTCGCCTGGGACGGCGGCATCACCGGCACGGTCACCATCACCTGCACCGGCGGCAGCACGGCCGAGCTGATGCGCCGGCTCGGCACGACGTCGATGGAGGCCCGCTATCTGCCCGACGCCTACTACGCGAGGATGAGCGACACGTTCGCCGCGCGGACCGGCGGCAGGCACTGGATCCGGTACGGGTACGGCGACCTGGCCTCCCTCCCCGGCGGCTCGGGCGGGCTGCTCAAGGACCGGATGCGGAACACCACGCCCGACAAGCCGGTGCAGATGCTGCTGGCCTCGAACGACGTGCGGAAGGTCGGCGCCGAGAAGGTCGACGGCCAGGCCACCACCCACTACGCGGGCACGGTGCGGGTGGCCGACCTGGCCGGGCGGAGCAGCAGCCTCACGGCGAGCCAGCTGGCCGGTCTGAAGAAGCAGCTCACCCAGGCCGGTGTCAGCACCGAGACCGTCGACATCTGGGTCGACGACCGGGACCTGCTGGTCAAGAAGACCGAGAAGGCCGACACGGCGACCGGCACGATGACCCAGACCGCGCACTACAGCGACTACGGCGTGAAGGCCGGCGCGCGGCGGCCCCCGGCCGGCGACACCGCGGACTTCAGGACGCTGCTCAAGAAGCGGGGCGCGAGCGGTCTGACCTCCTGAGCCGGCCGGGCGCACCGCCGAGGCCACCCGGCCGACCCCCTCAGGGGCCCGGACGGGGCCGATTTGCTTGACAGCGCACCGGTCCCGTACCCTCCTAACGAAGCCAAAGACCGCTGGTCGTTGCCGTGTGCTCGCAAGAGCGTGCGGTGGCCGAAGGATCCGCTGGATGGCGGACGACCCGCGCAGGTGACTGTGGAAGTGCTCCCGGAGACACATGCATAGCGTGTGTGACTTCGGTCGAGCTACGCCCCGTGCGCCTGCGCCGGGGCGTTTCGTTTTCCCCAGCCCCTTCTGAGCGGTCCTCATCACCCGGAAGGAGGCCGACGCTCTATGGCAAGGCCCGACAAGGCTGCCGCGGTGGCCGAGCTGACGGAGCAGTTCCGCAGCTCGAACGCCGCCGTGCTGACCGAGTACCGGGGTCTCACCGTGGCGCAGCTCAAGACGCTGCGCCGGTCGCTCGGTGAGAACGCCCAGTACGCCGTGGTGAAGAACACGCTGACCAAGATTGCGGCCAACGAGGCCGGGATCACGACGCTCGACGACCTGTTCAACGGTCCGACGGCGGTCGCCTTCGTCACCGGTGACCCGGTGGAGTCGGCGAAGGGTCTTCGTGACTTCGCCAAGGACAACCCGAACCTCGTCATCAAGGGCGGTGTCCTTGACGGCAAGGCGCTGTCCGCCGACGAGATCAAGAAGCTTGCGGACCTCGAGTCCCGCGAGGTTCTGCTCGCCAAACTGGCGGGCGCCCTGAAGGGCAAGCAGACGCAGGCTGCTCAGGTCTTCCAGGCGCTCCCGTCGAAGCTCGTCCGCACCGTGGACGCGCTTCGCGCCAAGCAGGACGAGCAGGGCGGTGCCGAGTAACTCGGCTCGCGAAATGACCGCCGCCCGGGGCCGACGCCTGAGGCTCAACGCCTGAGGCTCAACGCCTGAGGCACAGCGCCTGAGGGAGCGGTCGTAGCGGGCCGAACGTACGCCCGCCAGACATGTACATCCCGGCACCAGCCGAATTAGTGGAAGGAAAGCCATCGTGGCTCTCACCCAGGAAGAACTGCTCGCCGAGTTCGAGACCATGACCCTGATCCAGCTCTCCGAGTTCGTGAAGGCGTTCGAGGAGAAGTTCGACGTCACCGCCGCCGCCGCGGTTGCCGTCGCGGGCCCGGCCGGTCCGGCCGCCGCCGCCCCGGTCGAGGAGGAGAAGGACGAGTTCGACGTCATCCTCACCGGTGCCGGCGACAAGAAGATCCAGGTCATCAAGGTCGTGCGTGAGCTGACCTCGCTCGGCCTGAAGGAGGCCAAGGACCTGGTGGACGGCGCCCCGAAGCCCGTCCTGGAGAAGGTCGCCAAGGACGCCGCCGAGAAGGCCGCCGAGTCCCTCAAGGGCGCCGGCGCCTCCGTCGAGGTCAAGTAAGGCCTCTGAGGTCGAGCAGACCTCTGTGTGCTGAAACACCCCCTCGGGGGCTGTAACGCGCAGACCGCGAAGAGCGATCATCCATCCGGGTGGTCGCTCTTCGGCGTTCCCGGAGGGCCGACCACGGTTGCCTTGCACCCGTGACGGCGGGGGGTATGGTGATCTTCGTCGTGTCTCCGGCGCACCGGGTTTGCGCAGGGGGGCCTTGACGAACCGCACGCAGCGCGCAATTCTCAGGACGCGTCGCCAGAACGGTCCGAATCCGAGGCATGGATCGGCGACGAAGAGGGCAGTATCAACGTGCGTTGAGGGCAGGCAGGACGCAGGCGTTGACGATGGCGAGGGTCTCAGAAAATGGAGACTGGACATCAGTGTGCCAAGTGGCTACACTGACCCTTTGCGCTGCCTGTTAGCTGTCCCCTGCCCGTCACCAGGGGTCTGCCCTCACCCGAATGCCGACGACCGAACTCCTCTGAACTGGGGTTTTCCGTCTCTGCGTCCGGAAGGGACCGGGGAGCGCGTAGTGAGTCCGAGCCCTCGGAAGGACCCCCTCTTGGCCGCCTCGCGCACTGCCTCGAACGCGAATATGAACAACGGCGCCAGCACCGCCCCGCTGCGCATCTCTTTTGCAAAGATCAAGGAGCCTCTCGAGGTTCCCAACCTGCTCGCGCTGCAGACCGAGAGCTTTGACTGGCTGCTCGGGAACACCGCCTGGCAGAGTCGGGTCGAGGAGGCTCTGGAGTCCGGTCAGGACGTCCCCACCAAGTCCGGTCTCGAGGAGATCTTCGAGGAGATCTCCCCGATCGAGGACTTCTCCGGGTCGATGTCGCTGACGTTCCGCGACCACCGCTTCGAGCCGCCGAAGAACAGCATCGACGAGTGCAAGGAGCGCGACTTCACGTACGCGGCCCCGCTCTTCGTCACGGCCGAGTTCACCAACAACGAGACCGGTGAGATCAAGTCCCAGACGGTCTTCATGGGCGACTTCCCGCTCATGACGAACAAGGGCACCTTCGTCATCAACGGCACCGAGCGTGTCGTGGTGTCGCAGCTGGTCCGTTCGCCCGGTGTCTACTTCGACTCCTCGATCGACAAGACGTCCGACAAGGACATCTTCTCCGCCAAGATCATCCCGTCCCGGGGTGCCTGGCTGGAGATGGAGATCGACAAGCGCGACATGGTCGGTGTCCGTATCGACCGCAAGCGCAAGCAGTCGGTCACCGTGCTGCTCAAGGCGCTCGGCTGGACGACCGAGCAGATCCTCGAGGAGTTCGGCGAGTACGAGTCCATGCGCGCCACCCTGGAGAAGGACCACACCCAGGGCCAGGACGACGCGCTGCTCGACATCTACCGCAAGCTGCGTCCGGGCGAGCCCCCCACGCGCGAGGCCGCGCAGACGCTCCTGGAGAACCTGTACTTCAACCCGAAGCGCTACGACCTCGCCAAGGTCGGCCGCTACAAGGTCAACAAGAAGCTGGGCGCGGACGCCCCGCTCGACGCCGGCATCCTGACCGTCGAGGACATCATCTCGACGATCAAGTACCTGGTGAAGCTGCACGCCGGCGAGACCGAGACGGTCGGTGACAGCGGCGGCTCCATCGTCGTCGAGACCGACGACATCGACCACTTCGGCAACCGTCGTCTGCGCAGCGTCGGCGAGCTCATCCAGAACCAGGTCCGCACCGGTCTGGCCCGTATGGAGCGCGTCGTCCGCGAGCGCATGACCACCCAGGACGTCGAGGCGATCACGCCGCAGACCCTGATCAACATCCGGCCGGTCGTCGCCTCCATCAAGGAGTTCTTCGGCACCAGCCAGCTGTCCCAGTTCATGGACCAGAACAACCCGCTGTCGGGTCTCACCCACAAGCGCCGTCTGTCGGCTCTTGGCCCGGGTGGTCTCTCCCGTGAGCGGGCCGGCTTCGAGGTCCGTGACGTGCACCCGTCGCACTACGGCCGTATGTGCCCGATCGAGACCCCCGAAGGCCCGAACATCGGTCTGATCGGCTCGCTCGCCTCCTACGGCCGGGTCAACGCGTTCGGTTTCGTCGAGACCCCGTACCGCAAGGTCGTCGACGGCCAGGTCACCGACGAGGTGGACTACCTGACCGCCGACGAGGAGGACCGGTTCGTCATCGCGCAGGCCAACGCCGGCCTCACCGACGAGATGCGCTTCTCCGAGGCCCGGGTGCTCGTCCGCCGTCGTGGCGGCGAGGTCGACTACGTCGCCGGTGACGACGTGGACTACATGGACGTCTCGCCGCGCCAGATGGTGTCGGTCGCGACCGCCATGATCCCGTTCCTCGAGCACGACGACGCCAACCGCGCCCTCATGGGCGCGAACATGATGCGCCAGGCCGTGCCGCTGATCAAGAGCGAGTCCCCGCTCGTCGGCACCGGCATGGAGTACCGCTCCGCGGTCGACGCCGGCGACGTGGTCAAGGCCGAGAAGGCCGGTGTGGTCCAGGAGGTCTCCGCGGACTACATCACCACCGCCAACGACGACGGCACGTACATCACCTACCGCCTGGCCAAGTTCGCCCGCTCCAACCAGGGCACCTCGGTCAACCAGAAGGTCATCGTGCTGGAGGGCGACCGGGTCGTCGAGGGCCAGGTCCTCGCCGACGGTCCCGCCACCCAGAACGGCGAGATGGCCCTCGGCAAGAACCTGCTCGTGGCGTTCATGCCGTGGGAGGGGCACAACTACGAGGACGCGATCATCCTGTCGCAGCGCCTCGTGCAGGACGACGTCCTCTCCTCGATCCACATCGAGGAGCACGAGGTCGACGCCCGTGACACCAAGCTCGGCCCCGAGGAGATCACCCGGGACATCCCGAACGTCTCCGAGGAGGTCCTCGCCGACCTCGACGAGCGCGGCATCATCCGCATCGGCGCCGAGGTCATCGCCGGTGACATCCTCGTCGGCAAGGTCACCCCGAAGGGTGAGACCGAGCTGACGCCGGAGGAGCGCCTGCTGCGCGCGATCTTCGGTGAGAAGGCCCGTGAGGTCCGTGACACCTCGCTGAAGGTGCCGCACGGCGAGACCGGCAAGGTCATCGGCGTGCGCGTCTTCGACCGCGAGGAGGGCGACGAGCTGCCGCCGGGCGTGAACCAGCTGGTCCGCGTCTACGTCGCGCAGAAGCGCAAGATCACCGACGGTGACAAGCTCGCCGGCCGCCACGGCAACAAGGGTGTCATCTCCAAGATCCTGCCCATCGAGGACATGCCGTTCCTCGAGGACGGAACTCCGGTCGACATCATCCTCAACCCGCTCGGCGTCCCGTCCCGGATGAACCCGGGACAGGTCCTGGAGATCCACCTCGGCTGGCTCGCCAGCCGCGGCTGGGACGTCTCCGGTCTCGCCGACGACTGGGCCCAGCGGCTCCAGGCCATCGGTGCCGACCAGGTCGCCCCGCGCACCAACGTCGCCACCCCGGTCTTCGACGGTGCCCGCGAGGACGAGCTGGCGGGTCTGCTGCAGCACACCATCCCGAACCGGGACGGCGACCGCCTGGTGCAGCCGTCCGGCAAGGCGCGGCTGTTCGACGGCCGCAGCGGTGAGCCGTTCCCGGACCCGATCTCCATCGGCTACATGTACATCCTGAAGCTGCACCACCTGGTCGACGACAAGCTGCACGCCCGTTCGACCGGCCCGTACTCGATGATCACCCAGCAGCCGCTGGGTGGTAAGGCCCAGTTCGGTGGCCAGCGGTTCGGCGAGATGGAGGTGTGGGCGCTGGAGGCGTACGGCGCCGCCTACGCCCTCCAGGAGCTGCTGACCATCAAGTCCGACGACGTCACCGGCCGCGTGAAGGTCTACGAGGCCATCGTCAAGGGCGAGAACATCCCCGAGCCCGGCATCCCCGAGTCCTTCAAGGTGCTCATCAAGGAGATGCAGTCGCTCTGCCTGAACGTGGAGGTGCTGTCCAGCGACGGTATGTCCATCGAGATGCGTGACACCGACGAGGACGTCTTCCGCGCTGCGGAGGAGCTCGGCATCGACCTGTCCCGGCGCGAGCCGAGCAGCGTCGAAGAGGTCTGACGGGAGTCCGGGGGGCCCTGAGCCATCAGGGCCCCGCCGACCCCCAGGCCCCCGTATCAGACCAAAGACTCACAACCCTGAGAGGGATTGACGCATAGTGCTCGACGTCAACTTCTTCGACGAGCTCCGGATCGGCCTGGCCACCGCTGACGACATCCGTCAGTGGAGCCACGGCGAGGTCAAGAAGCCCGAGACGATCAACTACCGCACCCTCAAGCCGGAAAAGGACGGGCTCTTCTGCGAGAAGATCTTCGGCCCCACCCGGGACTGGGAGTGCTACTGCGGCAAGTACAAGCGCGTCCGCTTCAAGGGCATCATCTGCGAGCGCTGCGGCGTCGAGGTCACGCGCGCCAAGGTGCGCCGTGAGCGGATGGGCCACATCGAACTGGCCGCGCCCGTCACGCACATCTGGTACTTCAAGGGTGTCCCGAGCCGGCTGGGCTACCTGCTCGACCTGGCTCCCAAGGACCTCGAGAAGGTCATCTACTTCGCGGCGTACATGATCACGTTCGTCGACGAGGAGCGCCGTACCCGCGACCTGCCCTCCCTGGAGGCGCATGTCTCCGTGGAGCGCCAGCAGATCGAGAACCGCCGGGACGCCGACCTGGAGGCCCGCGCCAAGAAGCTGGAAAGCGACCTGGCCGAGCTGGAGGCCGAGGGTGCCAAGGCCGACGTGCGCCGCAAGGTGCGCGAGGGCGCCGAGCGTGAGATGAAGCAGCTGCGCGACCGTTCGCAGCGCGAGATCGACCGCCTCGACGAGGTGTGGACCCGCTTCAAGAACCTCAAGGTCCAGGACCTGGAGGGCGACGAGCTGCTCTACCGCGAGCTGCGCGACCGCTTCGGCACGTACTTCGACGGCTCGATGGGTGCCGCGGCGCTGCAGAAGCGCCTGGAGTCCTTCGACCTCGACGAGGAGGCCGAGAGGCTCCGCGAGATCATCCGCACCGGCAAGGGCCAGAAGAAGACCCGTGCGCTCAAGCGCCTGAAGGTCGTCTCCGCGTTCCTGCAGACCAGCAACAGCCCCAAGGGCATGGTGCTGGACTGCGTGCCGGTCATCCCGCCGGACCTTCGCCCGATGGTGCAGCTGGACGGTGGCCGCTTCGCGACCTCCGACCTGAACGACCTGTACCGCCGTGTGATCAACCGCAACAACCGTCTGAAGCGCCTTCTCGACCTCGGTGCGCCCGAGATCATCGTGAACAACGAGAAGCGCATGCTTCAGGAGGCCGTCGACGCCCTCTTCGACAACGGCCGTCGTGGCCGTCCGGTCACCGGTCCCGGTAACCGTCCGCTGAAGTCCCTCAGCGACATGCTGAAGGGCAAGCAGGGCCGGTTCCGTCAGAACCTGCTCGGCAAGCGAGTCGACTACTCGGCGCGTTCCGTCATCGTCGTCGGCCCGCAGCTGAAGCTGCACCAGTGCGGTCTGCCCAAGGCCATGGCGCTGGAGCTCTTCAAGCCGTTCGTGATGAAGCGCCTGGTCGACCTGAACCACGCGCAGAACATCAAGTCCGCCAAGCGCATGGTGGAGCGCGGCCGCACCGTCGTGTACGACGTCCTCGAAGAGGTCATCGCCGAGCACCCGGTGCTGCTGAACCGTGCGCCCACCCTGCACCGACTCGGCATCCAGGCCTTCGAGCCGCAGCTGGTCGAGGGCAAGGCCATCCAGATCCACCCGCTCGTGTGCACCGCGTTCAACGCGGACTTCGACGGTGACCAGATGGCCGTGCACCTGCCGCTGTCCGCGGAGGCGCAGGCCGAGGCCCGCATCCTGATGCTGTCCTCGAACAACATCCTCAAGCCCGCCGACGGCCGTCCGGTGACGATGCCGACCCAGGACATGGTCCTCGGTCTGTTCTTCCTCACCACCGACGGCGAGCTGCGTGACACCAAGGGCGAGGGCCGGTCCTTCGGCTCCACGGCCGAGGCGATCATGGCGTTCGACGCCGGCGAGCTGGCGCTGCAGTCGCCGATCGACATCCGCTTCCCGGTGGGCACCATCCCGCCGCGCGGCTGGACCCCGCCGGCCGTCGAGGAGGGTGAGCCGGAGTACCAGACCGGCGACACCTTCCGGCTGCGCACCACGCTGGGCCGCGCGCTCTTCAACGAGCTGCTGCCCGAGGACTACCCGTTCGTCGACTACTCGGTGGGCAAGAAGCAGCTCTCCGAGATCGTCAACGACCTGGCGGAGCGCTACCCCAAGGTCATCGTGGCGGCGACGCTCGACAACCTGAAGGCGGCCGGCTTCTACTGGGCGACCCGTTCCGGTGTCACCGTCGCCATCTCCGACGTCGTCGTTCCCGAGGCGAAGAAGGAGATCGTCCGCGGCTACGAGGCGCAGGACGAGAAGGTCCAGAAGCAGTACGAGCGCGGTCTGATCACGAAGGAAGAGCGCACTCAGGAGCTCATCGCGATCTGGACCAAGGCGACCAACGAGGTCGCCGAGGCGATGAACGAGAACTTCCCCAAGACGAACCCCATCTTCATGATGGTTGACTCGGGTGCCCGAGGAAACATGATGCAGATGCGGCAGATCGCCGGTATGCGTGGTCTGGTGTCGAACGCGAAGAACGAGACCATCCCGCGTCCGATCAAGGCCTCGTTCCGTGAGGGCCTGTCCGTGCTGGAGTACTTCATCTCCACGCACGGTGCCCGTAAGGGTCTCGCCGACACCGCCCTGCGTACCGCCGACTCGGGTTACCTGACCCGTCGTCTGGTGGACGTCTCGCAGGACGTCATCATCCGCGAGGAGGACTGCGGCACCGAGCGCGGCCTCAAGCTGCACATCGCCGAGGTCGGCGCGGATGGCGTGCTGCGCAAGGCGGACAACGTCGAGACGTCCGTGTACGCGCGCTGCCTCGCCGAGGACATCGTGGTCGACGGCCAGGTCCTGGCCCCGGCCGGCACCGACCTCGGTGACGTCCTCATCGAGGAGCTGGTGGCCCGTGGCGTCGCGGAGGTCAAGACCCGCTCGGTCCTGACCTGCGAGTCCGCCGTCGGCACCTGCGCCATGTGCTACGGCCGTTCGCTGGCCACCGGCAAGCTGGTCGACATCGGTGAGGCGGTCGGCATCATCGCCGCCCAGTCCATCGGTGAGCCCGGTACCCAGCTGACGATGCGTACCTTCCACACCGGTGGTGTGGCCGGTGACGACATCACCCAGGGTCTGCCGCGTGTCGTCGAGCTCTTCGAGGCCCGTACCCCGAAGGGTGTCGCCCCGATCTCCGAGGCCCAGGGCCGCGTGCGGATCGAGGAGACCGAGAAGACCAAGAAGATCGTCATCACGCCGGACGACGGCAGCGACGAGACGGCGTACCCGATCTCGAAGCGCGCCCGACTCCTGGTCAGCGAGGGCGAGCACGTCGAGGTGGGCCAGAAGCTCACCGTGGGTGCCACCAACCCGCACGACGTGCTGCGCATCCTGGGCCAGCGTGCCGTCCAGGTCCACCTGGTCGGCGAGGTCCAGAAGGTGTACAACTCGCAGGGTGTGTCGATCCACGACAAGCACATCGAGATCATCATCCGGCAGATGCTGCGCCGCGTGACGATCATCGAGTCCGGCGACGCCGAGCTGCTGCCCGGTGAGCTGGTCGAGCGCTCGAAGTTCGAGCACGAGAACCGTCGTGTGGTCCAGGAGGGCGGTCACCCGGCCTCCGGCCGTCCGCAGCTGATGGGTATCACGAAGGCGTCGCTGGCGACGGAGTCGTGGCTGTCCGCGGCCTCCTTCCAGGAGACGACCCGAGTCCTGACGGATGCGGCGATCAACGCCAAGTCCGACAGCCTCATCGGTCTGAAGGAGAACGTCATCATCGGTAAGCTCATCCCGGCCGGTACGGGTCTGTCCCGCTACCGCAACATCCGGGTCGAGCCGACCGAGGAGGCGAAGGCCGCGATGTACTCGGCCGTCGGCTACGACGACATCGACTACTCGCCGTTCGGCACCGGCTCCGGCCAGGCCGTCCCGCTGGAGGACTACGACTACGGTCCGTACAACCAGTAGCAGGTGGCTCTGAAGGGCGGTCACCCCGTTTCGTACGGGGTGGCCGCCCTTCGGCTGTCAGCGCTTGTTCTGCGAGCGGGCCTGCAGGTGGTGCAGCCGTGTGTGGACGTCGGGGTGCGAGGCCAGTAATCGTGCGATCACGCCTTCCTTTTCGAAGGACAGCCCCGCAGCCGTGGCGGCGGCTCGTTCGGACTGCTCCCTCTCGTGTTCCTCACGCAGCACCGTCATCAGCTGCGGCGCGAAGCCGAGGGCCGCCGCATGCTCGTCCGCCCGCAGCTCGGAGCGCCGCGCCACGGCAGCAGTCAGGTAGGGAGCGGCGAACGGGAGGAAGACCAGGCCGTACGTCGCTGTCGCCACGGCGGCCACGGCAGCGCCCAGCACGCCGATCACCACGGCGGCCATGCCGGTGGAGAGGCGGTCGACGCGTGTGGCAAGCCGGCGAAGCAGGCGCCAGGTCAGTCGGCCGGGCAGTGCGTACCAGAAGGTGACAAGCGACGCCCATGCGTGTCCCTTCGTGTGATGGCCCAGCTCGTGCGCGAGTACGCCGGCGAGCTGAGCGGGCGTCAGCGAGCTGAGCGAGTGGCTGGTGACGCCGACGATGTGTCCGGCCGCGGCCATCGCGTTGATCTCGTCGCTGTCCTCGACCCAGAGCTGGTAGGTGCTCCCGTCCACTCCGGCGCGCGCGGTGACCTCGCGCCAGACGCACCGGAGCTTTCGGTACTCCTCCGGCGTCGGGTAGCGGAGTTCGAAGAGCCAGCGGGCCAGCAGACGCTCGCAGGGCTGGTGGAAGACGAGCACACCGCTGAGCACCCAGCATCCGCTCGGGATCCACCAGGGCAGGCCGATCAGGATGCCGACGACGTATGACAGCCCGAGGACGACGGTCAGACCGGCGAGCAGGTGCGGGAGATGGAGCGCCAGACTGCCGAGCGTGGTGGCATCCACGCCTCGCTGGCGTGCGGTGATGTGAATGCGGCCGCGGCGGCGGGGGAGATCGTCGTCAGAGCCTGCGTGGGAGGAGCGCGTTTCCTTGAGTTTTTCCCAGTCGTACGGCATGGACATGGTTCTTCCTTCGGGTGTGGGCGGGCGCGCAAGGGGCGGTTCAGCCGACCAGCAGTGAGCAGGGCAGCAGCACCGCCGCGGTGCCGAAGGCGATCAGCCCGGCGCGGATCCAGAAGTTCTTGCGGGCGGCTATGTCGCTCGTTTCGGCGAGGGCGAGCAGTAGGCCGCGACCCGGGTCTCGCCAGGTCTCCGTGAGGGCGGTGGCGAGCCGGCCTGCTCGGGCGGCCTCTCGTATGTCTCCGAAGTAGGTGAGCGGGCGCCCAGGCCTCCAACGGCTCATGCCATAGCGGGGCGTCACCGCCAGCAGGAGGGCGAAGAGCGAGGTCACCAGGGAGGCGACTCCCGTCCACCACAGCAGTGCGGCAGGGGCCGGGAGGCGCCCGGGGCTCCAGTTCCGGCTGGTCAGGAGGACCCCCAGCGCGCCGGTGGCCATGCCGAGCACTCCGACCAGCACCGCGGCCTTGGCGTCGGCGCGTGCGATCTCGCTCCGGAGGTCGCTGAGCAGCTGGACGCCGGTCTGCAGGCGTGGGTCGTCCGGTGCGGGGGGAGCCGGAGTCATGCGCCGGTCCCCGGACGGTCCTCAGGCGGTGCGGATTCGACCGCCGACGCCTGGGGCGGCAGCTCCGGGTAGGACTGGGGTGCCTCTGCTTCGGAGAGGGCCGTGGTCCGCAGGAGGGCTGACATCCGGTCGGCGATGAGCTGGCGCGGTTCGTCGAGTTGGTGGTCCTCCAGCTGCTTGCTCTCCAGAGCCTGGTCGATCAGGCGCATCTGGGTGTCCACCAGCCTGTTCTGGCCGGCCTGAAGGTGATCGAGGACGAGCTGGGTCTCGTCGGGATGTGCCGTCAGGTGCAGGGCGAGCGCGGCGGTTCCGCCCCGCGCAAGGGTGGTCTCGTAGAACCTGATCCGCTCTGCCCGGCGCTCGACTTCGTACGACTCGCGAAGGTGGGCTGCCTTGTGCTCCGGCTCCGCGGCCTCGGCCTCGTGCCGGGCTGTCCTCAGCCGGGCCTGGTGGGACCGCTCTGCGGCGTCGCAGCGCAGGCGTACGGAGCAGGAGACCTTCAGCCCCTGTCCGTCGCCGAGCCACGTGGCATGGGCCACCGCGTCCGACACGGCTCGCTCGGCCTCCGCGGTCGCCCTCACGGGATGGCGGCGGCTGGCTGTGCGCAGCTGCGGCAGCAGCTTGCGGGTGATGAGGCCTGGTACGTCACGCTCCTGGCTGCGGACGAGCTGTGCCGGGTGGTCCACGCGCCAGGTGATGTCGACGGTGGCTTCGAACTCGGCGTCGTCGTCCAGGCTGGGCAGCGGGATGTTCAGCTGGAAGGAGTGAGGGTCGGTGTCGATCTCGTACAGGGCGACGTAACGCCGTACGGTCGTGGGCCGGTCGGGCGGCAGGAAGGTTTCGTACGCTCCCTGACGGGTCACGCAGACCAGGGCGTGGTCGATACGTCCCGTGAAGCGCCTGCTGCCGAGGCGGAAGCGCGGCAGCTGCCAGACGGTGTGGACGGGGTCGGCGTCGGTGTGCGGCACCGCGGAGTGCTGGGGCTCCTGCTGGAACCAGTCGAGCCGCTCGGTCTGTTCCTGTTCCCCGGTGTGCTCTGCCTGGCGCGGTTGCTCCGGTTGCTCCGGTTGCTCCGGTTGCTCCGGTTGCTTCGGCTGTTCAGGCGGTTGGCCGGTGCGCTGCATGGTTGATCTCCTCAGTGGTGCTCTCGG
>NZ_JBFBJL010000051.1:0-22436 GCF_040686075.1 Streptomyces sp. NPDC086519 | reverse complement strand
CGGTTGCTCCGGTTGCTCCGGTTGCTCCGGTTGCTTCGGCTGTTCAGGCGGTTGGCCGGTGCGCTGCATGGTTGATCTCCTCAGTGGTGCTCTCGGGGTGCCGTGCGTGGGTTCAGGCGGGATCCAGGAGCGTCAGCAGCCGCTTGGCGGCGGGGACGAGGACTCCCTCGAGATCGCGGACCGAGCGCAGCATGTGGCTGACGCGACGGTGGTTGCTGGGCGCGCTCACCACGGCGGGGAGCAGCAGGGCGAGCGCCGACTCCACGTCCGGGTCGGCGTCGGCTCTGCGCACCCAGCCGCGCAGGATGCCGAGGGCCTGGGAGTTGTACGCCCGGTCCGCCAGCAGCGTCTGCCAGAACAGGGCCAGCTGCCGTGTCATGGCGGTGTCGCCGTTCGCCGTCGCGAGCGCGTACCAGTCCAGGACGGGCGGGCGGTCGCTCTTCTCGCCCTTGGGCTGTCTGCAGGCCTGGAGAAAGGCGAGCAGCGCGTGCGTGCGGACGGCGCGGTCGGTGCCGACACGCCGCTTGTCGAGGTGCTCGGCCAGGGCGTTCAGTACGGGTTTCGTCACGGCGAGGAGCAGCAGTTCGAGCGCTTCGGCGAACTGCCGGGTCTCCTCCTTCTCCGAGGAACCGTCGTCCTCGTCCTCCTCCTCGCCGTCCTGGTCGGCGTCGGCTGAGGCCGGCCTGCGTATCGCGTCGAGGAGAGCGCTCAGCGTCTCCTCGGCGTTCACCGGCCCCAGCAGGCCAAAGGCGCGGACGGCCGTCCAGCGACGGCTCTCGGC
Organism: Streptomyces sp. NPDC086519; assembly: GCF_040686075.1. Taxonomy (NCBI): domain Bacteria; kingdom Bacillati; phylum Actinomycetota; class Actinomycetes; order Kitasatosporales; family Streptomycetaceae; genus Streptomyces; species Streptomyces sp. NPDC086519. Next base: position 21,655 of record NZ_JBFBJL010000051.1, on the reverse strand, counting down.
CTCGCCGGTGCACCAGTCATGCAGGATCTGGAAGACGTGGGGGACCCCGACCAGCTCGGCCATGGTGAGGGCGTTGGCCGCCGTCAGCCAGGAGCCGAAGTAGTCGTCGTCGGCCCATGGTTCGACGAGGTGGGCCATGGTGGACGACAGGTCGGCCTCGGCGAGCTGCGCGGTCGCCGAAGCGGCCCGGGTCCGGACCAGGGGGCGGCGGTCCCTGGCGAGCTCGCGGATCCACTCCGCGAGGGCCGGGCGCGCGGAGGGATGGAGGTTCCACACCTCCTGCAACAGCATCCCGGGCGTACGTTCGTCGCGGAAGGCGGCGCAGAACTTTCCCTCAAGCGGGCCCCACTCGGTGACCTCCGTGGTGACGTACCCGTCGGCACGAGCGAGCCGGAGCCGTTCCTCCCGGGAGCTGCCGAAGACGGGGATCCGGGGCCGGACGTTGGGGTCGTCGATCTTGTGCAGGCGCACGAAGAGGCTGTCGCCCAGCTCGGCGGTCACAGCGTACGGCGCCTTGTCGAAGACGGCGAGGGAGATGAGGAACGCCTTGTCGCGCAGGCCGGGCTTCTCCTCCGTGAGCCAGCGGTTCACCTGGGTCGCCACGGCGGTCTCGCCGTAGGCGGCGAGCTGCTCCTCCTCGACCTCGCCACGATGATGGGCGATCAGCCGCCGTGCGAACTGCTTGATCTCTTCCGGCCGGTGATGCCGGGTGAGGAATTCCTTCACCGCCGTCAGCCCGCACAGGCCCGCCCACGCGGCCTCCCCGGTCAGCGGGGTGACATGGGCGTGCAACATGTCGTACGGCGACGGGGGCTCCCACCGTACGGACGGGATGTCGGCCAGCGCGGCGGAGGGCTCGACGGTGATCACAAGGTGCGCCCGGGTGAGTTCCAGTTGCTCGCGCAGGGCGAACAACTGGGCTTCGCGCACGGGACGGTTGCGGCTGACGGACAGATCGCACAGGACGTATCCGGCTGAGGTGTCCAACTGGTCGGGCAGCGCCGAGAACGGTGTGTGAGGCTCCAGGGAGCGCAACTGCCGGATGCCCAACTGGTGCAGCAGCATCAGTGCGGCAGCACGGCGGCCGGTGTCACGTCCGCCGGACAGGAGGACGATCCTGTCGTCCCGCAGCCGCGCGGACGCCTCGTCGAAACTGGGGCTGCCCCGGAAGACCTCCACGAGGTGGTCGATCTCCGTCCTCGGGATCGGCCCGGACAGGGCGCGTTTCGCTTCGGCGCGGCCCCCGATGTTGAAGATCTTGTCGCCGTAGTGGGCGCCCCCGGTCTGCCCGAACTGGTCGCCGCTCACCAGGGTCGAGACGAAGTCGGGGGCGTGCGCGATGAGGTCCTGGCGCGCGGCCCAGGCAGGCTGCCTGCGCTGTTCCTGGCCTTCCGCTGCCCCGTCCTGCTTCTTCTGCTCGCCGCCGTCCTGAGCGGACTCCTCGGCCGGTTTCGCCGGGCCGGCCGCCGCTGCGTCCTGGCTCATCAGCGCTGGTCCGGCCGGGGACGGGTGAAGTCGAACTTCTGGTCGCCGTAGTGGGTACCGCCCGTCTGGCCGTACTGGGAGCCCTCGACACGGGTTTCGGTGTGCTGGGCGGCGGGTCCGGCCGGGGGCGCCGAGGCGGGGGCGCCGGCGCCGGGAGACCTCGCGGCGGTCTGCTTCCCGTGCAGCCAGGCCACCGTCGGCCCCTCCTTCGTCTCCACCGTGATGCGGTGGAAGTCGCCGGGGCGTACGCCGAGCGGTCCGTGACGCACCACACCGTCATAGATGCCGTTGGACACGCACAGGACGCTGTCGTCGTCCCGCCCCTTCAGGGCGTCGCGGAGTGGATCGGAGTTCAGCAGGCGTACGGCGTGGTTGAGGTCCGAGCCGACCCAGCCGTCCAGTTCGTCGATGGCGACATAGCCGGAGGACAGGACGATGCGCAGGCGCATCTGCGTGCCGCTCGCGATCAGGCGGTTCTTGTTGTGCAGCAGGGCCGGGGTCTCCGTCAGGAGGGTCTTCACCAGGGCCGGGACGGATACCTGGGTGTCGATGAGCTCCATGACGGAGTCACCGCGGTCGGCCCGCAGATGGGCGGTGTCGTCGACGGAGGCGTCGATCAGGGTGCTGTCGACAACCTCGTAGAGGAGCCTCCGGAGGAAGGGCTGCTCCACGTCGTCGCGGGAGCCGTACTGCTCGATGTCGAAGAGGAGGATCGTGCGGTACACGGGGTCGGTCATGGCTGCCTCTCGCGCGTCGGGGTGTGCTGTCCAGCACGATGGCGGCATCCGGGTGCGCGTCAGAGGACCGTTGACATGGATGAACTGTGACCGTGTGCACAGAACGGCCTGTGCGGTGCGGTCAGGCGGAGCCTTCGCCGATGATGCGGCGCAGGACGTCGGGGCGCAGGACGACCATCCGTCGCCGCCTGGTGGCCACGACCTGCCGGGAGCGAAGTTCCTTGAGCAGCCGGGCCACGGCCTCGCGGGAGGAGCCGACCGAGCCCGCGAACTCCTGCTGGCTGAGTCCGATGGTGAGCTCGATGCCCTCGTCGGTTCTGCTGCCGTGGGTGCGGACCAGTTCGAGCAGCAGGACGGCCAGCCGTTCGCGCACGGTGAGTGCGGCCCACTCCAGCCGGCGGCGGTCGGTGGACCGCTGGCGGTCGGTGGTCAGGCTCAGCAGTTGCAGTGCCACCTGGGGATTTCGGGAGAGGAAAGCGGTGAATCCGTGCTGTTCGATGACGACCGACTCGACCGGTTCCAGCGCGGTGACGGTCGCGGAGCGCTGACGTCTGCTGAGGGCCGCGCCCTCGCCGACGATGTCACCGGGGCCGCGCAGTGCGAGCAGGGCCTCGTACCCGTTGGCCGCGAGGGCCGTGACCTTCGTCCAGCCGCGCAGCAGGAGCAGCACGTGGGCGGACGGCTCGTCCTGGCGCATGATGACGCTGCGCGCCGGATAGAGCAGAGGACGGCCGATCTCCAGCAGGGCGACGCGGTCCTTCTTGTCCAGCCGGGCCAGAAAGGGCACACCGTCGTCGAAGCCGTCGTCTTCCCACGCGTGTGCACGCCTCCCGCCCATGCCCGCTGCCCCCGTGTTCAGCTGTGCGGATACCTCGATGCCCAACCAGTCAACGTACTTGACGCGACGATGAGGGACACCGGCGGCAACTGGTCGCGGTGGCTGAGAGGAGTGCCCTTTCGGTCCTGTCCGCCGGGCACTGCGGCGGCGGTCGGTGCCGGAAATGCCGCCCTGGCGCATCATGGGGCTACAGCCCCGCCGCGAGGTGCTCGCCTTCGTGACCGTCGGTCTCACCGACATCCCCGCGGTCATCCTCGGCCACTCGGCCCGCACCGAGATGCAGCGCACCGGCGAGCGAGGCGCGGGGCCCGCCACGACCCGGGCTGGTGCTGGGCCGGTTCTCGTTCGCCGGATGGGCGCTGATCCCCACTGTCCTCATCGTGGCGGCGGTGGCTTCCGTCACGTCGGACGGCATGGAGCGTGAGCTGCGGCGACGTAGCCTTCCGGGGTGACGGCAAGGTGAAAACGAAGATCACGCACGGCGTAGGGTCTTGACCCGGTCCGCATGATGATGCGGGCCGGGTTCTTTTGTTTTGACCGAAGTGATTGCGCTGGGTACGCTCAGACCTTGTGCCTGGGGTGTGCCCTGATCCTCGTGCGTGCCTTCAAACCGCACCGGAGTGACGAAGCGGCCACCGTGATTCACGACCTCTTCTGCCTGGCGGCAGGGGTCCGCGGGATCCGACACACCCGACCGCGTGGGTCGGAGAAGTTCCAGGTTAGCTGTACCCATCGGCACACAGAAACCGGAGAAGTAGTGCCTACGATCCAGCAGCTGGTCCGCAAGGGCCGGCAGGACAAGGTCGAGAAGAACAAGACGCCCGCACTCGAGGGTTCCCCTCAGCGTCGTGGCGTCTGCACGCGTGTGTTCACGACCACCCCGAAGAAGCCGAACTCGGCCCTGCGTAAGGTCGCGCGTGTGCGTCTGACCAGCGGGATCGAGGTCACCGCGTACATTCCGGGTGAGGGACACAACCTGCAGGAGCACTCCATCGTGCTCGTGCGCGGCGGCCGTGTGAAGGACCTGCCGGGTGTTCGCTACAAGATCATCCGCGGCTCGCTCGACACCCAGGGTGTCAAGAACCGCAAGCAGGCCCGCAGCCGCTACGGCGCCAAGAAGGAGAAGTAAGAATGCCTCGTAAGGGCCCCGCCCCGAAGCGCCCGGTCATCATCGACCCGGTTTACGGCTCCCCTCTGGTGACCTCCCTGATCAACAAGGTGCTGCTGAACGGCAAGCGCTCGACTGCCGAGCGGATCGTTTACGGTGCCATGGAGGGCCTGCGCGAGAAGACGGGCAACGACCCGATCATCACGCTCAAGCGCGCCCTCGAGAACATCAAGCCGACCCTCGAGGTCAAGTCCCGCCGTGTCGGTGGTGCGACCTACCAGGTCCCGATCGAGGTCAAGCCGGGCCGTGCGAACACGCTCGCCCTGCGCTGGCTGGTCGGTTACTCCCGCGCCCGTCGCGAGAAGACCATGACCGAGCGTCTGCTCAACGAGCTTCTCGACGCTTCGAACGGCCTCGGTGCGGCCGTCAAGAAGCGCGAGGACACGCACAAGATGGCCGAGTCCAACAAGGCCTTCGCGCACTACCGCTGGTAGTCGCAGTCCACATCGAGACCGAGAGAAGACTGAAGCCTTATGGCTACCACTTCGCTTGACCTGGCCAAGGTCCGCAACATCGGGATCATGGCCCACATCGACGCGGGCAAGACGACCACCACTGAGCGGATCCTGTTCTACACCGGTGTGTCGTACAAGATCGGTGAGGTCCACGACGGTGCTGCCACCATGGACTGGATGGAGCAGGAGCAGGAGCGTGGCATCACGATCACCTCTGCTGCCACCACCTGTCACTGGCCGCTTGAGGACGTCGACCACACCATCAACATCATCGACACCCCGGGTCACGTCGACTTCACCGTCGAGGTGGAGCGCTCCCTGCGTGTCCTCGACGGTGCCGTGACGGTGTTCGACGGCGTCGCCGGTGTCGAGCCGCAGTCCGAGACGGTTTGGCGTCAGGCGGACCGCTACGGCGTGCCGCGTATCTGCTTCGTCAACAAGCTCGACCGGACCGGTGCCGAGTTCCACCGCTGCGTGGACATGATCAAGGACCGTCTGGGCGCGCAGCCGATCGTGATGCAGCTCCCGATCGGTGCCGAGGCCGACTTCCAGGGCGTCGTGGACCTGGTCCGCATGAAGGCGCTCGTCTGGTCCGCCGAGGCCACCAAGGGCGAGATGTACGACGTCGTCGACATCCCGGCCACCCACACCGAGGCTGCCGAGGAGTACCGCGGCAAGCTTCTGGAGGCCGTGGCCGAGAACGACGAAGAGATCATGGAGCTGTACCTGGAGGGCGAGGAGCCCTCCGAGGAGCAGCTGTACGCCGCGATCCGTCGTATCACCATCGCGTCCGGCAAGTCCAAGGACATCACCGTCACCCCGGTGTTCTGCGGTACCGCGTTCAAGAACAAGGGCGTTCAGCCCCTGCTCGACGCGGTCGTGCGCTACCTCCCCTCCCCGCTTGACGTCGAGGCCATCGAGGGCCACGCCGTCAACAACCCGGAGGAGGTCGTCAAGCGCAAGCCGTCCGACGACGAGCCGCTGTCCGCGCTGGCGTTCAAGATCATGAGCGACCCGCACCTCGGCAAGCTCACCTTCGTCCGGGTCTACTCGGGCCGCCTGGAGTCCGGCACCGCCGTGCTGAACTCCGTCAAGGGCAAGAAGGAGCGCATCGGCAAGATCTACCGCATGCACGCGAACAAGCGTGAGGAGATCGACTCGGTGGGCGCCGGCGACATCATCGCCGTCATGGGTCTGAAGCAGACCACGACCGGTGAGACGCTGTGCGACGACAAGGCCCCGGTGATCCTGGAGTCCATGGACTTCCCGGCGCCGGTCATCCAGGTCGCCATCGAGCCCAAGTCGAAGGGCGACCAGGAGAAGCTGGGCGTCGCGATCCAGCGCCTGGCCGAGGAGGACCCGTCCTTCCAGGTCCACTCGGACGAGGAGACCGGCCAGACCATCATCGGCGGCATGGGCGAGCTGCACCTCGAGGTGCTGGTCGACCGTATGCGCCGTGAGTTCAAGGTCGAGGCCAACGTCGGCAAGCCGCAGGTGGCGTACCGCGAGACGATCCGCAAGGCCGTCGAGCGCGTCGACTACACCCACAAGAAGCAGACCGGTGGTACCGGTCAGTTCGCGAAGGTGCAGATCGGCATCGAGCCGCTCGAGGGTGGCGACACCTCGTACGAGTTCGTGAACAAGGTGACCGGTGGCCGTATCCCGAAGGAGTACATCCCTTCGGTGGACGCCGGTGCGCAGGAGGCCATGCAGTTCGGCATCCTCGCCGGTTACGAGATGACCGGTGTCCGCGTGATCCTGCACGACGGTGCCTACCACGAGGTCGACTCCTCCGAGCTCGCGTTCAAGATCGCCGGTTCGCAGGCCTTCAAGGAGGCCGCGCGCAAGGCGTCCCCCGTGCTCCTTGAGCCGATGATGGCCGTCGAGGTCACCACGCCCGAGGACTACATGGGTGAGGTCATCGGCGACATCAACTCCCGCCGTGGTCAGATCCAGGCCATGGAGGAGCGGGCCGGTGCCCGCGTCGTGAAGGGCCTCGTGCCCCTCTCGGAGATGTTCGGTTACGTCGGCGACCTGCGCAGCAAGACGTCCGGCCGGGCCAGCTACTCCATGCAGTTCGACTCCTACGCCGAGGTTCCGCGGAACGTCGCCGAGGAGATCATCGCGAAGGCCAAGGGCGAGTAGCGCACCGCGTTCCACGCACCGCGCGCACACGCTTTAGGCTTGACCCCGGAGCCTCACGGGTCGTTCCTCCGCAATCGCGGCGGAATGACCCGGGGCCCGGGACCCAACAGCAAAGATCACCTGGCGCCGATCGAATCAAGGCGTACAGAACCACTCCACAGGAGGACCCCAGTGGCGAAGGCGAAGTTCGAGCGGACTAAGCCGCACGTCAACATCGGCACCATCGGTCACATCGACCACGGTAAGACGACCCTCACGGCCGCCATTACCAAGGTGCTGCACGACGCGTACCCGGACCTGAACGAGGCCACCCCGTTCGACAACATCGACAAGGCGCCCGAGGAGCGTCAGCGCGGTATCACCATCTCCATCGCGCACGTCGAGTACCAGACCGAGGCGCGCCACTACGCCCACGTCGACTGCCCGGGTCACGCGGACTACATCAAGAACATGATCACCGGTGCCGCCCAGATGGACGGCGCGATCCTGGTCGTGGCCGCCACCGACGGCCCGATGCCGCAGACCAAGGAGCACGTGCTCCTGGCCCGCCAGGTCGGCGTCCCCTACATCGTTGTCGCCCTGAACAAGGCCGACATGGTGGACGACGAGGAGATCATGGAGCTCGTCGAGCTCGAGGTCCGTGAGCTGCTCTCCGAGTACGAGTTCCCGGGCGACGACCTGCCGGTCGTCCGCGTCTCGGCGCTGAAGGCGCTCGAGGGCGACCCCGAGTGGACCCAGTCCGTCCTGGACCTGATGAACGCTGTCGACACCTCCATCCCGGAGCCCGAGCGTGACGTCGACAAGCCGTTCCTGATGCCGATCGAGGACGTCTTCACGATCACCGGTCGTGGCACCGTCGTCACCGGTCGTATCGAGCGTGGTGTCCTCAAGGTCAACGAGACCGTCGACATCATCGGCATCAAGACCGAGAAGACCAGCACCACGGTCACCGGTATCGAGATGTTCCGCAAGCTGCTCGACGAGGGCCAGGCCGGTGAGAACGTCGGTCTGCTGCTCCGCGGCATCAAGCGCGAGGACGTCGAGCGCGGCCAGGTCATCATCAAGCCGGGCTCGGTCACCCCGCACACCGAGTTCGAGGCGCAGGCCTACATCCTCTCCAAGGACGAGGGTGGCCGCCACACGCCGTTCTTCAACAACTACCGTCCGCAGTTCTACTTCCGTACCACGGACGTGACCGGCGTCGTGACCCTCCCCGAGGGCACCGAGATGGTCATGCCGGGCGACAACACTGAGATGAAGGTCGAGCTCATCCAGCCCATCGCCATGGAAGAGGGCCTGAAGTTCGCCATCCGCGAGGGTGGCCGCACGGTCGGCGCCGGCCAGGTCACCAAGATCAACAAGTGATCTCGGCCCGCAAGGGCTGATCTGGCAGGTCTGAAGGGGCCCGTACGACTTCGGTCGTACGGGCCTTTTCGCTGCTTCGGCAGGGACTCACTGCATGTTCTGCACGGGCGGATGGTCGTACGACGCCTCGCACACGTACACCTGGAGGCTGTAGCCGCGCCCGATGGTGATCCCCGTGGCCAGGGCCGGCCCGAGGGAGTGGTAGCCGGTGTACCCCGCGTCCTCCACCGGCGCCCAGCTGCCGCTGCCGCCGTCCCACTCGGTGCCGTCGACCGTGAGCAGGGGCCGCACTCCGGCGCCGCACTCGGCGCAGGCCATGGGGAACGGGTCGGAGAAGCTCCAGGGCGCGTGTCCCCCGAGCTTCCACCCCGGGGCGACGGCCAGGTCGTACTGATAGCAGACCTCCGGCTCCTCGCCCGCCCCCTCGATGCCGTCCTCCCACGCGTGGATCCGGTCCGCCAACTCCTCCGGCAGCTCGTGCGGGGCCGGGTACTCGGTGACGGTCTCGGGGTGCAGCACACACGGCTCGGGCAGATAGTCATCGCTGCCGATGACGGCGGGCCGCGGGGGAGCGGCGAGCGGGGTCACGACATCGGCGGCCCTGCGCCAGCGCAGCTCGACCCTCGGCGAGTAGTCGTCCTCGGGATGGTCGAAGGCGCACCACAGCACCTGGAGCAGATCGGTGCCCTCGGGCCGGGGCAGCGCCAGCACATCGGCGGCACGTATCTGCGCGACCGGCACCAGCGGCACCGGCCCGTCCAGGGCCGTCCGGTAGGGCTTGGTCCCCCGGTCGACCAGCGCGTGCTCCTCCTCGGTCAACAGGTCGGCGCCCTCGGCGCGCGGCCGGGTCCAGGCCTCGCGCAGGACACGCCGGCCGACGTGGACATCGTCCGGTGCCACACCGTGCTGCCAGGGACCCGCATGCTCCGGACAGGTCGGCCACGGCTCCCCGGCCGGCCACAGCAGGGGTCCGCCGACGGAACTGTCGGCCGCGGTGGGCGCGCCGGCACGGGGATGCAGGCGTACGGCGGTGCGGGCGAGCGGGGCCAGTTCGGGGAAGACCGCGGTGATGTCCAGGGGGCGAGGCGGAGTCGTACGGGTCGTCATGGCCGGAGGCTACTGGACCGGTCCGACATCACCGCTTCCGTCACCGCTTCGAAAGTATTCGTCGCGTACGACCCGTTCCCACCAGGGGCCTCTCGCCCCACCATTTGTCATGCCACTGACCAAATTCGGGTGGAGGGGTGAGGCATGTCCGTGCGTCGTAGGACCGTCCTGGGTGCGGGGCTGGCCGCCGTGCCCGTGGTGTCGTCGGGCGTCGCGTGGGCCGGGAGCGGCTCCGCGGCGCGGGTGACCGCCCCCGGCGCGTACATCTCCTTCACCGGCGGGGCGTTCTCCCTGGTCGGCGCCCCCGTCGTGGTGAGCGCCGACGACCATCCCGGAGTGGTACGGGTGGCGGGCGACCTCCGCGACGACATCGAGCGGGTGACGGGGGTGCGGCCGGCCGCGACGATCGCCCGCCGCGCGGTCCTCGTCGGCACGATCGGCCGCAGCCCGCTGATCGACGCCCTGGTGGCGTCCGGCAAGCTGGACGTGACGGGGATCCGGGGCCGCTGGGAGACCTCGCTCCAGACGGTCGTCGACCACCCCGTGCCCGGTGTGGAGAAGGCGTTCGTCATCGCGGGCAGCGACCCGCGCGGCACGGTCTTCGGGGCGTACGACGTCTCGTACGGCATCGGCGTCTCGCCCTGGTACTGGTGGGACGACGTGCCGCCGGTCCACCGTGACGAGGTGTGGGTGCTGCCGGGGCGCCACACCCAGGGCACCCCGGCGGTGAAGTACCGCGGCTTCTTCGTCAACGACGAGAACCCGGCGCTCGGCACCTGGGCTCCGGCGTACTTCGGTCCGGGCAAGGCCCCCGGCCATCCCGGCGGCTTCAACGCGGACTTCTACGCGCGGGTCTTCGAGGTGCTGCTGCGTCTGAAGGGCAACTACCTCTGGCCTGCGGTGTGGGGGCGGGCGTTCGCGGAGGACGACCCGGAGAACCACCGCAGGGCCGCCGCCTATGGCGTTGTCATGGGCACGTCTCATGAGGCGCCGATGATGCGCGGGATCGAGGAGTGGAACCGCCACGCCACGGGCGGCACCGATCCCTACGGGGGCACCGGCGAATGGTCGTATCTCCGCAACGCCGAGGCGATCCGGGCCTATTGGCGGGCCGGCATCCAGCGCATGGTCGACGAGGGCTTCGAGGGCGTGGTCACCCTCGGCATGCGCGGCAACGGCGACACCGGCCTCCCCGACGGCGACGGCATCGAGCTGATGCGGGAGATCATCGCGGCGCAACGGCAGATCATCGAGGAGGTGACCGGCAAACCGGCCGCCGAGACCCCCCAGGTGTGGACCCTGTACAAGGAGGTCCAGCGCTACTGGGACCGCGGCCTGCGGGCCCCCGACGACGTCACGGTGGTCCTGACGGACGACAACTGGGGCAACATCCGCAAGCACCCGTCCCCGCGGGAGCCGCGCGGCGGCGGATACGGCCTCTATTACCACTTCGACTACGTGGGCGCCGGCCGCAACTACAAGTGGGTCGACACCGCGAACCTCCGCAACGTCTGGGACCAGCTCCACCAGGCGCACGCCCACGGCAACCACGGCCTGTGGGTGGCCAACGTCGGAGACCTCAAGGGCAACGAACTCCCGACGGAGTTCTTCCTCGACTACGCCTGGGCACCGGACCGTTGGACCTTCGACCGGCTGGGCGAGTGGGAGCGCAGATACGCCCGCCAGAACTTCGGCGCGGCGGTGGCGAGCGAGACCGCCGAACTGCTGGCCCGCTACGGCCAGTTGCAGGCGCGCCGGAAGCCGGAGCTGCTGAACCGCCGCATCACCCTCGCCGACTCCGGCCAGGTGGTCTACGACGATCAGCAGACCCCCTTCTTCTTCGGGCACCGGGAGTTGGAGCGGGTGACGGAGGAGTGGCGGGAGCTGGCCGGACGGGCGGCCCGGATCGCCCGCCGGCTGCCGGCGGCCGCCCAGGACGCGTGGTTCGAGCTGGTCGGCTACGAGGTGACGGCGACCGCGAACCTGTACGCGCTGCGCGAGGCCGAGTTCACGAACCTGCTGTACGCCCGCCAGGGCAGAGCCGCGACGAACGACCGCGCGGCGGCGGCCCAGGCGGGCCTGGCGGCCGATCTCGCCCTTGCCGAACGCTTCAACACCCAGGTGGCGGGCGGCAAATGGCGGGGCTTCCAGACCCAGCCGCACATCGACTACGGGGACGTCGACCGGTACGGCCCCAACGCGCCCTGGCAGCAACCGGAGAAGGACAACGTGGCCCTGCCGGACGTCCTGTTCCCGGCCGTACGGCGCATCGAGGTGCCGGAAGCGGCGGGGCTCGGGGTGTCGGTGGACGCCGACGAGGGGACCCTGACCCTGCCGCCGTTCAGCCCGTACCAGACCCGGCCGCAGCAGTACGTCGAGGTCTTCAACCGGGGCCGGACGCCCTTCGACTACCGGGTGTCGGTGTCGGTGCCGTGGCTGACGGTGGACCGTCCCCGCGGCCGGGTGACGGACCAGGTGCGGGTGGTGGTGCGGGTGGACTGGTCGCGCGCCCCGGCCGGCCGCGCGGAGGGGACGCTGACGGTGAGCGGGGCGGGGGAGTCGGTGACGGTGGGGTGCGTCGCCGAGCGGCCGACGGCTCGCGGGCTGCGGGGGTTCGTGGAGGCGGGCGGCTATGTGGCGATCGACGCGGACCACTACCACCGCGCGGTCGGGCAGTGGCGCCGGCTGGAGGGGATCGGCCGCACCGGCGCGGGCATGACGGCGTGGCCGGTGACGGGGGGCTGGGGCGACTCGCCGGACTCCTGGCCCCGGCTGGAGTACGAGGTGAGCCTGCTGTCGGCCGGGGAGGTGACGGTCTGGGCCTACCTCTCGCCGCGGAACCCGGCGCTGCCGACGGGCACCGGTCTGCGCTACGCCCTGTCCTTCGACGACCAGGAGCCCCAGCCCGTCGACATCACGGCCGGCGCGGACGACGGCCTCCTGAACGCGGTGTGGGCCCGCAACACCTCCGACCACGTGAACCGCACGGCGACTCGCCACACGGTGGGATCCGGAACCCACCGCCTGACGTTCTGGTCGGTCGACCCCACGGTGGTGGTACAGCGACTGGTGCTGGACACGGGCGGCCTGACGCCGACGTATCTGGGGCCGCTGGAGAGCCGGCGGTTGTAGCCGCCGGCTCCGCGGGGCTCAGCCGAAGGCGAGCTTTCCCGTCCAGCTGCTGATCACGGTGCTGTTGCCGCCGATCGCCGTTCTGCCGCCGAAGTGGAGGCGCACGCTGCCGCCGCTCATGTGGGCGTACAGGTCGGGGATCCCGTCGGCGTTGACGTCCGGGACGGCGGAGAAGCGGGGCACGTCGGTGCTGGACCAGCCGCTCGCCGCGTATTCGGCGTCGGTGCCGTCGGCACTCGCCGCCGCGGTGGCGAGGGAGAGGACATCGACCCCGGAGCCGTCCGAGCCGGCCTTGCCCTTGCGCAGGAGCAGCCGGCCGGAGTCCGAGCGGTGGATCACGTCCGGGATGCCGTCACCGCTGATGTCGGCGACCGTGACCAGGTCCCGGGTGGTCCAGGCGCTGCCGGTGTTCAGCAGGACGGCACCGGCGAAGGCGCCGCCGGTGCAGCGGGGCTCGGGGGAGGGGCGAGGCGTTGGGGGACCTCAGTGGCCTTCCCCTGGTTCGCGGGCCGTGCTGTCGGCCGGAGTGAGGCAGCGGCGCACCAGGGTGAGGGTGCGTTCCGTGACCGTGTCGAGCGGGGTGCCTCGGTCGACGGCGGCGAGCGCTGTGTGCAGCATCCCGGCGATCAGGTCCGCCGTGAGCGCGGGTTCGGGAGCACCGATCTGCCGGACGGCTGCGCGAAAGGGTTCGACCTGCTCCAGGTGGAGTTCCACCAGCCGTTCCTGGCAGGCGGGATCGAGACCGGCGCTCATGAGGACGGCGGCGGGCCGGTGTGCGCCTTCGGCGCCGAGGCGGAGGCTTTCCCGGAAGAACGCCTCGACGCGTTCCACCGGGCCGTTCGCGGTGGCCATGGCGTCTGCGAGTGCCTCGTTGGAACGCCGGAAGGCTTCCTCGATGATGGTGGCCAGCAGGGCCGCGGAGGAGCCGAAGTACTGGTAGACGCTGGAGCGGGCAAGGCCCGCGCGGGCGCCGACCGCCGCGGGGGTGACGGCGGTGGCGCCCTCGTTCACCAGGATGTCGATCGCAGCCCCGATCAGCGCCTCGCGCTGCTGGGCGCGGTGTTCGGCGACGGTGGAAGCGTTGATCTTCGGCATGCGGGACAGACTCCTGGGTGGCGAGCGGGGCCGGGAGTACGGCGTTGGCGTGCGGCCAGGATCAGGACAGGCGGCCGTCGACCATCTCGTACACCCGGTCGGCAGCGTCCATTATCGCCGTGTCGTGGGTGACCATGATCGTGGCTGTGCCGCGTTCATGGGTCTGCTCGGCGATCAGCTGTACCGCCTCGGCCGAACGTACCCGGTCCAGCGCGGAGGTGGGTTCGTCCACCAGCAGGACGGCGGGGGAGGTCATCAGTGCGCGGGCCAGACCGGCGCGCTGGCGTTCGCCTCCGGACAGCTGGTGCGGGCGGGCGCCGGCGCGGTGCGAGAGCCCTACCGCCTCGATGAGTTCGTCGGCCCGGGTCCGGCCCGCGGCGTCGAGGCGGCCGTCGATGTGCAGGGGCAGCAGGAGCTGTTCCCTGACGGTCAGGGAGGCCAGCAGGTTCGACTGCTGGAAGACGAAGCCGATGTGGTGGCGGCGGGCCGCGGTGCGTTCCTTGTCCGACAGGGCGGTCAGCTCGGTGCCGGCGATGTGGACGGTGCCCGAGGTGGGCTGTTGAAGGCCGCCCGCGACGGCGAGGAGACTGGATTTGCCGGAGCCCGAGGGGCCGACGACGGCGACGAACTCGCCGGGAGCGACGGTCAGGTGGACGTCGTCGAGGGCGGTGACGGCGGTGTCGCCGTCCCCCAGTGTGAGAGTGATGTCGAGCATGCGCAGGCCGCCGGGGCTCGCGGTGTCCGAGGCGGCCTGGCGGCCGGTGGCGGGCGTGGTCATCGGGTGGCTCCCAGAGCGGTCAGAGGGTCGACGGCGGTGATGCGGCGGACTGCGACGACGGCGCCCACGGTCCCGAGCCCGATGAGGAGGCCGGCGGAGGTGGCGATGGCGGGGGCGGAGAGGGAGAACGGGGCCTTGCCGATCATCGCGCTCCCCAGGGCCAGGCCGACGGCGGTGCCGACGGCCGTCGCGCCGACGAGCACGGCGACGACCTGTGCCAGCGCGTCGCGCAGGATGTATCCGGTGGGGGCGCCGAGCGCCTTCAGCAGGGCGATCTCGGCCTTGCGCTGCACGGTCCAGACGGTGAAGAAGGCACCGACGACCAGGGCGGAGATGGCGTACAGGAAGCCCTTGATCAGGGCCATGGTGCTCGACTCGGCCGTGTAGCCCGGGGAGGCGTCGTAGGTGGCCTCCTTGGTGACGGCGCGGGTGCCGGTCGCCTTCTCCACGGCGGCGACGTCGGCCCCCGGCTCAAGGGTCAGGGCGACGGCCGTGGCCTGCCGGCGTGCGGCCTCGGGCAGGTCGCCCGGCAGGCCGTAGTGCAGGTGGCGCCAGGTGTCGAGGTCGGTGTAGACGACGCCGATGTGGCCGTAGGAGACGGTCTCGTCGACCAGGCCGACGACCTTCAGCCGTACCTCGCTCTTGTCCGCGGTCAGGACGTCGCCGACCTTCACGCCCAGGTCGGCGATCTCCCGGGTGATGACGATCCCCGCGCCCGCTTCCTTCAGGCTCTCACCGCTGGTGGGGCGGGGGGCCAGAGGCGAGTCCGGCGCCATGCCGAAGACAGCGAGGTTGACCTGCTCGCCCTTCTTGGCGCCCTGGGTCACCTGGGCGTTGGCCAAGGTGTTCCCGAACGGCTCCGCCCGCTTCACGCCCGGGGTCTTGGACCACTCCTGCCAGGCCTTCTGATCGACGGTGGACCGGGAGAACTGCTCGCTGGTCGCCTTCTCGTCGAAGGCCATGTGGGTCACGGGCAGCGCGCGCAGACCGGATATGCCGGCGTCCGCCAGGCCGGAAGCGAGCCCGGACAGGAGTACGCCGAGTACGGCGATGAGCGCGACCACCGCACCCATCAGGGCGAAGCGACCGCGGGCGAAGCGCAGATCGCGTAGGGCAAGGAACACAGGATCTCCGAGCGACGACGATGACGGCCGCGACAGCTGGACACGCACGGCCCTTTACTTGGACTTGACGACTTGTGTGTCGGCATCCTATCGGATGTTACCGACACGACCGTCGGTACGTCGCGCACGTGCCGTGCCTACCGGCCAGACGCTCCTGACCTCGCTTTTCACCCCTGGGGGTGTGGTTCGGTTGCGGTGTATGGGCGTGGCGGTCTCGCGGACTCGGTCCAAGGGCGGTGGTCATCAGCCGGAAGGTTCGCTCGGCGCCGCTGGACAGGGCTGGCCGACGAAGCCGAGCCCGAGCGGGGCAGGGAGGCGGCCGACGGAGGGGCACCGGTGCCCGCCGGGGCGGCCTTGATACAGGCGGTGATCACCATGGACCCCGCACTGTCTTCCGCCGGCGTGCCCGGCTGGTCCGTATCGGACGCGCGCTCGGCCAGGCCCGCCGGTGCCCGGCACCTCACCCCGGTCAACGACTCGGCTGTCCTGGCCGCGGCGCCGGGCCGCACGGTGGGGACCGCCGTACGTCCCCGGTTCCGCGGCCCGTTCGCGAAGTCGCCCCTCAGGCGGCTGACGGCGGTCGTCCGGTACCGGCACGCGAGGGTGCGGGCGAGAGTGAGGCGAGATGCTGCGGTCCCGTTTCACGGTGCCGGACGCAGGGGAGCCCCGGCCATCCGGCGGCCAGGCGGGTCGGGGATGCGGGCAGCGTTCGCGTCGGGCGGGCTCTGCGGGGCGGGGCACACCGGTCAGGCCGTGTGGACGCGCCGGAACAGTCGGCCGGCGAGGTCGACTCCCACGACCCTCCCCGTCTCGTCGCGGGTGAAGAAGCCGCGCTGCCCCGTCAGGCCGCCGCTGGTGACGATGTAGTCGTCGGCCCCGCCGGGCAGCAGCCCGAAGTCGGCCGGCGGCAGGTCCGGCGGCAGCTCGGTGCCCGCGGACGCCCGGAGTTCCGGCTTGATCTGCACTGCGAGCTTGGGCCCGGCCTCGTCCGCGCTGATGGTGAGCGTCATGATGTCGATCTCGTAGCTGCCGGCGAACTCGCGGATCCGCGCGGGGTCGTAGGGGAGCGGCTCGGGGTCCCGGTCGGCCACCCCCAGGTAGTGCTCGAGTGCCCAGCGGACGATGGCCTGGTTGCAGGCCGGCCCGCTGTCCGGGCCGGCGTTGGAGGCCACGGCGACGGCGAAGCCCCGCTCGGGCACCATGAGCAGCTCGGCGAACTGGCCGTTCGCCGACCCGCCGTGCCCGACGGTGCGAACGCCGTCCACGTGGCGCAGGAACCAGCCGATGCCGACGGCGTCGCCCATCGAGCTGGAGCGCAGCACGACCGTCGGTTCGGCCATCCGGTGCAGAGTCTCGGCGGACATCACCCGGGCGCCGCTCTGCGAGCAACCGTCGCCGAGGTGGAACCGGGCCCACCGGAGCTGGTCCGCGACCGAGGACACGATGCCACCGCCGGGGTTGTTGGCACGGGAGTCCTTCCACCGCCGCGCGACGGCCAGGGTGCCGTCCTCCCCGGCGTTGTGCCCGACGGCGAACCGCCGGGTCATCACCTCGTCGCCGGCGAAGAAGCTGTGGGTCATCCCGAGCGGTTCGAAGAGCAGCGAGGCGGCGGCGCGCTCGTAGGTCAGACCGGTGACCTTCTCCACGATCCGTCCGGCGAGGTTGTAGCCGAGCTGGCTGTAGGAGGCGCGGGCGCCGACCGGTGCGATCAGCGGAATCTCGGCGAGCTGCGCCACATGTGCGGCCAGCGCGTCGTCGCCGTCGCCGGTGTCGACTGCCGTTCTGACGTCCAGCCCCGCGGTGTGGTTGAGCAGGTTCCGCACGGTGATCCGAGCCGCGGCCTCCTCGTCCGGGAGCGCGAACTCCGGAACGTATCGGCGCACCGGCGCGTCCGGCTCGACCTGGCCGGCCTCGACCAGGCGCATCAGTGCGGTCGCCGTGTAGGTCTTGGTGACCGAGCCCAGCCGGAACAGGGTGTCCGGGGTGACCGGCAGCGGGTTCTCCAGGTTCGTCACGCCGTGGCACGCGAAGACCTCCCGGCCGTCCACCCACACCCCGACGGCAACGCCGGGGATGCCGCACTCATTGGCCTTCGCCTCGACGAAGGCGGCCAGCGACTCCTGTGACATGCCTTGTCCCCCCTCTTCCTCTTGCGTCCACCACGCGACTTGCGCTGCGTTCAAGTCGAAGGTAGGGCAGGACTTGAACAGCGTGCAAGTGGCTGATTGAACTTTGTGCAAGTCGCGGTCCCATGCCCTACCGTGGCCACATGCCCCGCGACACGCTGACCCGCGAACAGATCGTCCAGGCCGCCGTCGAACTGCTGGACGCCGAAGGCATGGAAGGCTTCAACATGCGCGCCCTGGGCAAGCGGCTGGGCTCCGCGGCCACTGCCGTCTACTGGCACGTGGGCAGCAAGGACAACCTCATCGCCCTCGCCGCCGACCAGGCATGGAGCGAGATCGCGCTGCCCGACCTGACCGCCACCGGCTGGCGGACGGCGGCGACCGCGATGGCCGAGGGCCTGCATGCGATGCTCACCCGCCACCCCTGGCTGGTGCAGGCTTTCGGCTCCTTCCTGATGTTCGGCCCCGGCAAAGCCCGCTACGACGACCACACCCTCGCCGTCTACGAGGCCGCCGGATTCACCGGCGCGCTCGCCGACCAGGCGGCCGCCGCCGTCTTCACCTTCGTGCTCGGCAACGCCCTCGGCCCGGCCGCGGCGGCCTCGCTCTCGAGGAAACTCAGCGGCGACGGGCAGCTGATGCGCGACAACATGGCCGAAGCCCGCGAGATCGCAGCGCAGTTCCCCCGACTGCGCGCCCGCCTGGAAACCCCCGCCGCCGCCTACGCCGCGGCTCCGGACGACACCTTCGCCTTCGGCCTCCAGGCCCTGCTCGACGGCCTCGACGCCCAGCTCGCCGGCCGGCACCCGGGCACCGCGCCCGGCGAGTAGCCGGAGGCCGGGGCGATCGCCGACGAGATGGGCTATTTCCGCGACTACGAGCTGTCGCCGCCGGTCCTCGTCCTCCGGTCCGCAGGAGTGACGGGAGCCGGGAGCCTCCACGACCCGTCGTCGTCGGTGGTACGCCGTATGTGCCGCATGGCGGCCGACGTCCAACTGGCCGAGTTCCTGGACATGTTGGTGGCGGTGGCTCTCGACGCCGGCACAGGCGCGGCCGCGGGCGCACCCCAAGTCACCGAGATCCTCACCGCCGCCTGCGACCTGGCGGACCCGACCGGGAACACCACCCCGCACCACGTCCACCGCGTCTGGCGAGTCGCCCACCTGCCGTTGCCGCTGCGCCCGGACTCGCCCACTCCGGACCACGTCAAGGCAGGGCTCCGGTCGTACGACGGGATGCTGGAGGAACTGCTCGGCGGAGGCCCGCGCGCTCGACGGCATTCCGCTCCGCCGCCCGACCGCCTTCACGCATGAGGTGGTGTTCCGCCGCTGCCCGGCCTGCGCGGAGCACGACATCGTCCGGGAGGCCGGCTTCGTCTGCGTCTTCTGCGGTGGCGAACTGCCGGAGGCCTGGAACGTGTGCGTGGACGACGCCGACCGTTCAATCCGCCGGTGAGGCGTCGGAGCGGATCTCCGCCGCCGGAGGGACGGAGAAGACCCTGTTGTGGCGGACGGCCTGCGCGCCGGCCGCGCGGCCCCGTTCCGTGAGCCCGGCGACCCTGCCCAGGCAGGCCTCGCCGTCGTGGGCGTCCTTCAACAGGGCGCGCTGCATGTCGACGACGAGCAGTGCGGTGTCCGGCATGCCGTGCGCCTGTCCGCTGGGAACGCGGACTACTCGGCCTTGTTCCCGCCACCACCCTGCGGCTGCTGCTGCCCCTCCGGCCGCACCGCGTCCTTCGCCTTCTTCGCGAGGTCGTCGTCCAGCTTCTTGAACTCGCGGACCACGGTGTCGGACATGTCGGCGAGCGAGTCGATCTGCTTGGTGATGTCCTCGCGGCCGTCGTGCCAGTTGGACTCGAAGTCGTCGAGGGCGTCGTAGACGGTGCCGCTGCCGACGTCGTCCTTGTAGGACTCGAACATCTTCTTGGTGTGGTTGAGGCGTTCCTTGATGGAGCGCAGCTTGCGGCCGTAGTCCTCCAGCTCGCTCAGCGGTATCGCGAGGTCGCTCTTGCCGTTGCCCACGTGACCGTCCCCCGTTCGCGCATCTCGTAGTCTGGGGCGCACCGTATATCAGATCACCGGACGGGGGCGGCGTACACCATGGCGCGCTATATGGAGACGCTCACCATCGAGCGCGGCGGTTTCCGGATCAAGGTGCCGGAGTCGTGGTGGGAGTTCGACGTGCGGCCGGAGTCGCGGGACGACTCGATCCGGCGGATGGTGAACGAGCGTGTCGCGCAGTACCCGGAGCTGACGCAGTACCGGGACACGTACATCGGCTTCCTCCGCAAGTCCGCCGCCGACGCCTGGAAGTCGGGTGCGATGTACTGCGGCTGCATGGCGGAGAGCTTCGGCGGCGACACCCCGATCACCGGCTCGGTCACGGTGTCGCTGGTCGGCGGCCGTACCCGGGAGGGCGCGCCCCTCTCCAACGACCCGGCCGCCATCGCCGCCCAGCTCGCCCCCAAGGAGGCCCACCGGGAGGGCGACTCCTGGCGCAAGGTGACGACCGTCGACATCCCCGGCGTCGGCCCCGCCGCCCGCACCTACGGCATCGAGGACATCCCGATCCCCGAGGACAGCCTCAACCGCACCATCCGCGCCGTCCTGATGCAGACCTTCATCCCGGTCCCCGGCCAGGAGGGCAAGGTCGCGCTGGTGGCAGGCAGCAGCCAGGTCCTCGACCTCGCCGACTCCTTCTTCGACATCTTCGACGCGATCACGTCAACGTTCCGGTTCGCGGACTGACCCTTTGCGGTGGGAGACGCGGTGGCAGACCGGCGAGGGTCTGCTGGGGCTCGACGACCCTGCGGAGTGGGACGCCGCCTTCGAGCGCGGCGAGGATCATCTCGGTACGGCGGCGATCGGGCTGGCGTTCCACTGCCCGCTGGAGGAGGCGTCGCCCCGGATCGTGAGGGCGATGAAACTCCCGGACCAGGGGGAGCGGGGGTACGCCTGCACGGCGGCGGGCACCGCGGCTCGCCTCAACGGCCGGCTGACCCCGGAACTGTTTGCCGCGCTGCGCGCCGAGGGGCCGGTCGGTGCGGCCGAGGATGCGATCGGCGACACGCTCACCTTCGTGCCGTTCCGGGACCTGCCACCGTGGTTCAAGCGTCGGTGGGCGTACGTGACAGTGCGCGGCACGCTGGAGCACGGGTGGCTGCGGTGCGCGGACGCGGTCGAGGACGGCCGGCGGATCCTGCGTGGACGCCGCCTTCGCTGAACACTTCGGCTGAGCCGAGAGGATGCTTTACGTGCCTTCGAAAACCCGTGACGAACTCGTTCGGCTGGTCCAGCAGATCATGGACGCGCGCCTCCCCGAGCGGGACCATGACGCTCTGCTGGAGGGACTGAAGCAGAGTGTCCTGCATCCCCGGGTAAGCGACTTGATCTACTACTCGGACCCGGAACTCACGGCCGAGGAAGTGGTGGACCAGGCTCTGGCCTACCGCCCGATCGCGTTGTGAGCCTGACCCACTGGGCCTCACCTCGAACGGCCGTTCCTAGTAAGTTCGCGTGTGCACAGGTGTGTTGACGGGGCGTTCGCGACGGGGGTTGCGGGGACATGGCGGGGTACCGACCGGCGGACTGGCATCCACTCGACCTCGACAGGGACCCCACCCCCGGTGATCCGCAGCGCGTGCGCACGCTCGCGCAGCAGCTGCACGCCTTCGCCGATGACGTCTCGGACGCCCTGCGTCTGGTCAAGGGGATGGCCGGTGAGGACACCCTCCTGCAGTGGGCGGGCAAGTCGGCGGAGGTGTTCAAGGAGCAGTTCAAGGACGTTCCGAAGAACCTGAAGAAGCTGAAGAAGTCGTACGAGATGTGCGGCGATGCGCTTGCGGACTACTGGCCGAAGCTGGAGCGGGCGCAGGCCCTCGCCGACAAGGCCCTGGCGAAGGCGAAGGAGGCCCAGTCGGACCTGTCCTCCGCCAAGTCCCGTCTCTCCTCGGCCGATTCGTGGGTCACCCGGGCGACGAAGGAAGCGGACAAGTACAAGGACGACCCCACCGGCAGCAAAGCGAGCGCGGACAAGCCCGACGAGGGCAAGGTCCGGGCCGCCACCCGGGACGTGCAGAGCGCCAAGTCCGCGCACAGCAA
>NZ_JBFBJL010000050.1:0-71165 GCF_040686075.1 Streptomyces sp. NPDC086519 | reverse complement strand
GCCGTCGTTGTTGCGGTCGGCGCCGGTGTGGTCGGAGATCATGAACAGTCCGCCGCCGGCCTTCACGAAGTTCATGATCGCCGTCTTCTCGGCGGCCGTGAACAGCGTGTTCGGCTCGGGCAGCACCAGCGCGTCGAACTTCGACAGGTCGGTCGTCGACGAGCCGCCGTAGGTGAGCGCGCTGGTCGCGGTCTTCATGCTGTAGCTGCCGGTCTTCTGGAGGGCGACACCCCACGAGGAGAGCGCGCCGGTCCAGTCCGTCTCCGAGGAGGGGGAGGAGTTCTGGGCGAGCGGGTCGGGCTTGCTCGTGGAGATGATCCAGTCCGCGTTGCCGGCCTCCTCGGCGTGGCCGTCGTCGAAGAGGACGTTGTAGGTGGTGGCCGCGTGAGCGGGGGCGGCCGCGGTGCCGACCTGGAGGGCGGCTCCCGTGACGAGCAGTGCGAATCCGGCCAGGGCGGTGGTGAGTCCATGGCGGGATCTGCTGGATCCAAGCATCCGGCGAACCTCCGTGAGGGGGTGGGGTAGAGGCGGTGCGGCGCCAACTCTGCGCGCGTAGAATCTGCTTGAGATTTCTACACGCGTCGACTCATTGAAAGGTACATGGCATGTCCGGCCGGTGAACAGAAAACCGCTGTAACAACCGGGCGGGACTGCCGCCGGATTGAGCGGGCAGATTGGACAGCAGCGGAGTACAGGCGAAGAGGGGCGGACATGGAGATCTCGGGCATCATCAGCGCCATCATCATCGGGCTCGTCATCGGCGTGCTGGGGCGCCTGGTCGTCCCCGGGCGCCAGCACGTCGGCGTCCTGTGGACCATCGTCGTCGGCATCGTCGCGGCGCTGCTGGGTTCGGCGATCGCGGCGGGCTTCGGAGTGGCCGACACCAAGGGCCCCGACTGGATCGAGTGGTTCATACAGATCGCTCTGGCGGCGATCGGGATCGCGGCACTGGACCGCAGCAGGGCACGCCGGTGACCGGAGCGCGCCTCACCCGTGGCGGGACCGCATCGAGCGGTGCGGCCCCGCCACGCGGGCGTGCCCGGCGGCGCTCGGCCCGCTGACCGCCGGCCGATGCCGCCCGCGACCGACTCGCCGGCGCCCCCCGAGCGCCTGCCGCTTACCGCGGAGAGAGGTACGGCGTGGTAGTGCTCAGGGCGTGGAAGCCCAGTCGTTCGAGGATCGGCCGGCTCATGGGCGACGCGTCGACCTGGAGGTACCGGCAGCCGTGTGCGGCGGCGACACGGGCCCGGTGGGCGACGAGGGCACGGTACACACCACGCCCGCGCCACCCCTGCACCGTGCCGCCGCCCCACAGGCCGGCGAAGCCCGCCCCGGGCACCAGCTCGACGCGGGCGGCGCCGACCGGCTCGTCCCCGGCGAGCGCGACCATCGCGACCACGCTGTCCGGCTGCTCGGCGAGTCGTGCCAGCAGCCCGCGCCGAAGACGCGAACCGTCGGTGCCGAAGGCCTTCTCGTGCACGTCGGCCACGAGCTCGATGCCCGCCCGGTCGGTGGCGGGCACCACGCGTACGCCGTCCGGCGGCCCGGCGTCGAGGCTCAGCCGGGCGACCTCCGCGACCATCAGCGTCTCCGTGGGCTCCGGCACGAACCCGGCCGCGGTGAGCCGGTCCCCCAGGTTGGACGGCAGGTCGTGGCCGTAGAGCTTCCACTCGAACTCCCGCCCACGGGTGGCGAAGAAGGCCAGCTGCTCGGCGATCGCGCGATCCGCGGTCGCCTCGCCCAGCCCTGACCAGACGACGCCGTTCCAGCCCTCGGCGCCCGCCACCTGGCGCACCACCGCGCCCGCGCGCTCGACCCGGGCACCGGGTCCGTCGGGCAGGGCGCCCTCGCGCATGTCACGGTCGTACAGAGCGAGCACTGCTTGGCGATCCATCCGAGCACTCCACCATCCGGGCACGACGGCGGCAACGCAATTGACCGCTGGTTGCCGGGGGCCGGAGCCCGCGGTCAGCCCAGTTCCAGTGTCGTGACCCCGAAGACCCGCTCGCCGGCGTGGTCGCGGACCGGGCCCGTGTACATGCGGGCGGTCTCGAACGAAGGGGCGAAGCCGGCCGCCTCGGCGAGGGCTACGCCCGCCGTGCTGGTCTCGGGTACGTCGATGGCGACCTGGGCGCCCGCCGCCTCGGCGGTGAGGCCGGTGAACAGGGCGCGGGCGTCGTCCGCGGTGTCGGCGAAGAGAGGGCCGATGCGCAGGGTGTCGCGGCCGGGGCGGATCACGCCGTAACCGGTGAGGCGGTCGCCGTCGTGGCGGACGAGCGCCCTGTGCCCGGTGGTGGTCAGCCACGCGGCCACGAAGCGCGGCCGGTCGGCCGGGCAGCAGGCGCTGTCGTAGGCCGTGATGGCGGCCAGGTCGGCGGCGCGGGCGGGCCGGACGCCGGCCGGGGGCTCGGCGGCGGGAGCCACACCGACGAACCGGCTGGTGCGGTAGGCCGGTTCGAAGCCGGACTGGCGGTAGTTGTCCTGCTGGGCCACCACGCCGTCGAGGCCGACGGTGCGGTGGCCGGCGTGGGCGAGCGCGGTCTTCCAGGTGGTGAGGCCGTGCCCCCGGCCGCGCAGGTCGGGGCGGACCAGGTACCAGCCCAGGAAGGCGTAGTCGGCACCGAAGTTGACGACGGAGACGGCCGACACCGGTTCGCCGTCGACGCGGCCGACGAAGAACCCGTCGGGATCCTGGGCGAAGAAGGCGGTGATGTCCGACAGTCCGGGATTCCAGCCCTCGTCCGCCGCCCAGCCGACGATCACCGGCCAGTCGTCCGGCCCGGCCTGGGTGACGACGAGGTCCTGGGAGGCCGGAGAGGTCATCGCTGCGCTCCATTCCATGGCGGGGTCCGACCGCGCGGCGACCGGCGCCGCGCGCCCGCAGCATCCTTCCCGATCACGGGGCACCGCGCCACGACGGGATCAAGCCGTTGACGTGCGCCACCGGCGCCGCGCACACCGGCGGCCGGCCCGACAGCCGGGGCGGTCGCGGCGCAGGCACCACCGGTCGGGTCCGGTGGGGCCTGCGGACACACGGTGCGTCAGCCCGCCCTGACATCACCTCAGGCGGTCAGCGTGTCCGGCCCGGGCCGAAGCGCCGGCGCAGGGCGGTCCCGGTGAGCAGCAGCGCCGCGCTGCCCGCCACGGCGGCGCCGGTGAGGTCCGTGCCGGTGTGGGCGAGGCTGGCCTCGGCGGGGTGGTGCGCCGTGGGCCCGGTGTGGGTCTTGGGCGGGGCCGGCGGCCGGGGAGCGGGCGGGGGCTCGGTCGGCGGCTTGACGGTGGGCGGCGCGGGGGTGGGGGTCGGCGGGGGGCTCGGGTGGTCGCCGGAGGTGTTGCCGATGGCCGGATTGTGGACGCCGACCACGTTCACGCTGTTGCCGCCGACGTTCACCGGGAGGTCGGCCGGGAGCTGGATGACGTTTCCGGAGATCACCCCGCCCGAGTCCTCCTCGGCGCCCTGCGCGGACGCGCCACCGGACGCGGCCGAGCCGCCGGGAGCGTGCTGACCGGTGTCGCCACCGCCCTGGTTCCCGCAGCTGTTGCCGGCCGCCGGGTTCAAGAACCCCACCACGTTCACGGTGTTCCCGCACCCGCTCACCGGGACGTGCACCGGCAACTGGATGTCGTTGCCGGAGATCACCCCGGGCGCACCGGCCGCGGTACCGTCCGCGCCCGAGTCGGCCCAGGCCGGGACCGCCACAGCCATCGCACCGGAGGCGGCGGCGACGGCGATCACCCCGTTTCGGGTAACCCGTTTCATAGGTTCCCTGCCTTCCAGACATGATTACGAGCGCTCCGCCCGCACCGGTTAAAACGCAGACGAACCATCTGAGTTATGGCTTATCGACCTTTCACCTCATCGAGTGATACTGAACTCGAACCAACAGTAAAAGTGCGCAAGGACCCTGAAACCGGGTGATCGCGCGGACGATACGGCGCTCCCGGCCGCCCCGCTCGCCGGGAGGCGGCCCCCGCGGAGCCCGCTTATGGTGAGCGAAGCCCTTGTACCCGGTTCGTCACGGAGCGTCCCTGGAGGCCCTAGATGCCTGCCGTGCCCCGTACCCGGCCCGCCCTGCGGCGCTGCGCGGGCGCCGGAGCCGTCGCGCTGGCGCTGCTCGGTGCCGGCCTGCCCGCGACCGCCTCGGACACGGGCGGCAGGCAGCCGGACCTGACCCGGTTCTACCGGCAGAAGGTCAGATGGACGGCGTGCAAGGACGTCGAGCTGCCCAAGGACATGCAGTGCGCCAAGGTCACCGTCCCCCTGGACTACGCGCGCCCGGCCGCCGGCACCCTCGATCTGGCGCTGTCCCGCTACCGGGCGACCGGCAGGTCGCGGGGCTCGGTGCTGCTGAACTTCGGCGGCCCGGGCGGCTCGGGCGTCAGCGGGCTCGGGCAGCAGGGCAAGGACTTCCTGGGCCTGACCAACGGCTACGACGTGGTCGGCTTCGACCCGCGCGGGGTCGGCCGTTCCTCCCCCGTCAGCTGCGGCGACACCGAGGGGGTCTCGGACGGGGCGAGCGCCGAGGAGCCGCCCGACGTCGGGCATCCGCTGGCCCTGATGAAGGAGCTGAAGCAGCTGACGCTGCGGTGCACCAGGAACTCCGGGCCGGTGCTGTCCCACATAGGCACCGTGAACGCCTCCCGGGACCTGGACGTCATCCGCCAGGCGCTCGGCGACAGCAAGCTCAACTACCTCGGCTTCTCCTACGGCACCAGGCTCGGCGCGGTGTACGCGGCGCAGTTCCCGCACAACGTGGGCCGGATGGCGCTGGACGGCGTGGACACGCTGACCGAGTCGCTGGCCGAGCAGGGGGTGGCCGGCGCCCGGGGGCAGCAGACGGCGCTGGACGACTTCCTGGACTGGTGCGTCACCGACCTGGGGTGCCCGTTCGGGCAGGACCGGCGCAAGGCCGGCGAGGCGGTCGTGCGGCTGGTGCGCTCCCTCGACAAGGACCCGGTGCCCTCCGACTTCGGCGGCTCGTTCTCCGGTCAGGACCTGGTGGCGGCCATCGGGCAGGGCCTGTACGGCAAGGAGCTGTGGCCGCCGCTGGAGCGGGCGCTGGCCTCGCTGGTCGAGGACGGGGACACCCGGGGAGTGGAGAACCTCGCCTCCGGCGGCCACGCGCTGCCGAAGGGGCACAGGCGAGGCGCCGGGCTCGTGGCCGGCTCGGACATCCCCGTGGACAACCTGTCGGCCGCGCTGATGGCGATCAACTGCGCCGACGACCCGGACCGGCCGAGCGCCGAGCGGCTCACCCAGGACATCGCCCGGCTGGACAAGGAGTACCAGCAGGTCTCCCCGGTCTTCGGCCGGTTCCGGCTCACCCAGGTCCTGCTCTGCTACGGCCGGCCGCGTGGCACGGACTTCATCCGCGACGAGGTGAAGGACGTGCCCTCCGCGCGGATGCTGCTCGTGGGCACGCGCGGTGACCCGGCGACGCCGTACAGCTGGACGGTCGAGACGGCGAAGCGGCTCGGTCCGTCGGCCGTGGTGCTGGACAACAGGGGCGACGGCCACACCGGTTACACGTCGTCCACGTGCGTGCACGCCAAGGTCGACGACTTCCTGCTGTACGGCACGCTGCCGCCCGACGGCAGCTCCTGCCCGGCGGACGGTGGCAGGGGCGCCGTCACCGACTCGCCGGACTGAGGCTCAGGAGAGGGTGAGCTCCGGGTCGTACAGGTCGATCCAGTGGGCCAGGTCGAGGGTGCGTTCCAGGCCGCGCCGGCCGGCCTGGGTGCTCAGTTCGGTCCGGCGGGCCGCCCGGTCGGCCTTCTCACGGTCGACGAGGTCGAAGACCCGGTGGTCGGGCCGGGCCAGCAGGTCCTTGACCTGGTCCTGGAGGGCGCGGCCGTACTCCGGGTCCTGGGTGGACGGGTAGGGGCTCTTGACCCGGTCGTACACGGACTGCGGGAGGACGTCCCGGGTGGCCTCGCGGAGCAGGGTCTTCTCGCGGCCGTCGAAGGACTTGAGGGCCCAGGGCGCGTTGTAGACGTACTCGACGAGCCGGTGGTCGCAGAACGGCACCCGGACCTCCAGGCCGACGGCCATGCTCATCCGGTCCTTGCGGTCGAGCAGGGCGCGGACGAAGCGGGTGAGGTGCAGATGGCTCATGCGGCGCATCCGGTACTCGAAGTCGCTCTCGCCGTCCAGCCGCTGGATGCCGGTGACGGCGGACCGGTAGGCGTCGGCGACGTAGGTGTCCAGGTCGAGGGACTTGGCGAGGTCCGCGCGCAGGACGTCGGAGTCGTCGCCGAAGTGCCGGGCGAACTGGAAGAGCCAGGGGAAGGTGTCGGCGGTGCGGGCTCCCTCGTCGAAGAACTGCAGGTAGCCGCCGAACACCTCGTCGGCGGACTCCCCGGACAGCGCGACGGTGGACTGGTCGCGGACGGCCCGGAACAGCAGCAGGAGCGAGGTGTCCATGTCCCCGAACCCGGCCGGCAGGTCACGGGCCCGGATCACCCGCTCGCGGACCGCGGGGTCGGCGAGGCTGGCCACGTCGAGGACGATGTCCTGGTGGTCGGTGCGGGCGAGGCGGGCCACGTCGTGCACGAAGGGCGTGTCGGGGGTACCGCGCAGTTCGTCCGCGACGAAGTTGTCGGTCCGGCCGGCGAAGTCGACGGCGAAGCTGCGCACCTTCTCGCCGTGCACGGCGAGTTGCCGGGCGGCGAGCGCGGTCATGGCGGAGGAGTCGAGGCCGCCGGAGAGCAGGGTGCAGCGGGGCACGTCGGCGACCAGCTGGCGGCGCACGATGTCGTCGAGGAGTTCACGGACGGTGGCGACGGTGGTGTCGCGGTCGTCGGTGTGCGGGCGGGTCTGCAGGCGCCAGTAGGTCCGGGTGCGCAGACCGGCGCGGTCGACCGTGACGACGGTGCCGGGTTCCACCTCGCGCATGCCCTCCCACACGGCGTGCCCGGGGGTCTTGACCATGGTGAACAGCTCACGCAGCCCGTCCAGGCCGACCCGGGGCCGCACCAGCGGGTTGGCCAGGATCGCCTTGGGTTCGGAGCCGAACAGGACGCCGTCCGGGGTCGGGTACAGGTAGAAGGGCTTGATGCCCATGCGGTCGCGGATCATCACGAGCTTGTCGTGGCGACCGTCCCAGACGGCGAAGGCGTACATGCCGTTGAGCCGCTCGGCGACGGCGTCGCCCCACTCGACATAGCCGCGGAGCACGACCTCGGTGTCCGAGTCGGTGGTGAACTCGTGGCCCCGGCCGACGAGTTCGCGGCGCAGTTCGGTGAAGTTGTAGGCCTCGCCGGAGTAGACCATGGCGACGGTGCCGGCCGGGGTGCGGACGGTCATCGGCTGGCGGCCGCCGGGCAGGTCGATGATCGCGAGCCTGCGGTGGCCCAGGGCGGCGGGTCCCTCGCTCCAGGTGCCCCGGTCGTCGGGACCGCGGCAGGCCATGGTCTGCGTCATTGCATCCAATGCGCGCGTCTCGGTGGTGAGGTCACGGTCGAAGGAGACCCAGCCGGTGATGCCACACATGCGTTACCTCCTGCTGCGGGTCAGCCGGGCCACGCGCGCCACCTGCGGTTCTGTGGCGCAGGCGATTGCCCGAGCGAACCACTTGTATTCAGCACCTATATGACGAGCGTGCGCCCGCGGCCTCGGCCGGTCAACCTGGCCGTAACACGAACGGAGTACCCCCACCCTCACTTTCGGACGCGTTTTGCCCGCACGAGGCCCGCGGACCCGCCGCACTCCCGGGTCGGTCCGCCCGGAACAGGCCAAGCGCAAAAAGTTCCCCAAACGGGTCGGCGCCGCGGCTTTCGCCGGGCGCCGGTCACCTGGTGCTGCGGGGATTTCGGGCTACGCGGCCGGCGTCAGGAACCGGTCCAGGACCGCCGTCAGTTCGGCCGGCCGCTCCACCGGGAGCTCGTGGCCGGCGTCGATGATCCGGACCTCCGCGTCCGGATAGGCCTTGGCCATCCGCAGCATCTGCCGCACCGGCAGCTGGATGTCGTGGTACCCGTGCACCATCAGGGTGGGTGCGGTGATCTCGCCGACCCGGTCGAGGACGTCGAAGGCCCGCATGGCGCCGTACAGCGTCATGACGACCTCGCGCGGGGTGGCGGCGGACGCGCGGACGTACTCCCGGATCTCCTCGCGCGGATGGCCGGGGGCGAAGGCGCGCTGGATGTTGGCGGCGACGAACACCTTGTACGGCACCAGGGTCGAGGCCGCCATCAGCAGCCCGCGGCCGCGGCTGTACGTCATCCGGCCGATGGATCCGACCAGGACCATCCGCTCGACCCGCTCCGGGTGGGACAGCGCGAGCGTCTGGGAGATCATGCCGCCCATGGAGTGACCGACGGGAACGAAACGGTCCACCCCTAGATGGTCGAGGAGGGCCGTGACGTCCCGCGCCAGCTCGGCGACGGTCCGCACCCCGGCCCCGGTGCTCTCGCCGTGGCCGCGCAGGTCGAGCCGGATCACCCGGCGGCGCCCGGCGAAGTGCGCCATCTGGTGGTCCCAGCGGTGCCGGTTCGCGGTCCAGCCGTGGATGAACACCAGGGGCGCGGCGCCGCCGTCACGAGGGCCCTCGTCGTCGTACGCCAGCGCCGCTCCGTCGACTTCGAACTGCGGCATGGGGCCTCCTGGGGCGTGATCCGGTTACTGCCGGGTACGGTAACCGGCCCTCCCGCCCTTCGTCACCGGGCCGCGGGCCTCAACACGGTTACGGCGCGGCCCGGGTCCCAGGGCGCCACGGAACTACCCCAAATGCCGCAATGGCGAATCGGTCCTATGGTGCTGGTATGGAGCACGCACTCAGTTCTTCGACCCTTGCCGAGCTGCGCCGCCCGCGCCCCTATCCCGCCGTCTCGGTGCTGACGCCGACGCACCGCCGTGAGCCCGACAACGCCCAGGACCCCGTCCGGCTGCGCAATGTCGTGGCCGAGGCGAAGAAGCAGCTGGAGGCCGACCCCGCGGTCACCCGGGACCGGCGCTCCGACGTCGTCCGACAGCTCGACCAGGCCCTCGCCGAGGTCGACCTGGCGTACACGGAAGACGGTCTGGTGATCTTCGCCGCGCCGGGTGAGCACCAGGTGTGGTCGCTCGCCCGCAGCGTGCCCGAGCGTGTGGTGCTCTCGGACACCTTCCTGACCCGCAACCTGGTCTCGGCACACGCCGCCGAGCGGCCGTTCTGGGTGTTGTCGATCTCCGCCGACCGGGTCACGCTCTGGGACGGCGGTGCCGACCGGGTCACCGAGAGCCGGTCCGGCGGTTTCCCGCTGCACCACGGCCAGGAGAACTTCGACGCCGAGCGCCGGCAGCGCGTCGGCGACCAGCCCAGCACCTTCCGTGACGAGGACACCAAGCACTTCCTGCGGGACGCGAACACCGCGATGGCCGCGCTGCTGCGCGACGACCCGCGGCCGCTCTACGTCACCGGCGAGCAGGCGGCCCTCTCCCTGTGGGAGGAGCTCGGCAACGTCGCCAGGCACAGCGTCCCCGTGCACCACGGCGGTCTCTCGCACGCCGGTCCGGAGGCCGTGTGGCAGGCGATCAGTCCGCTTCTCCAGGCGGAGTCCCGCCGGAGCACCGCGTCGGTGACCCGGGAACTCGAAGCCGCGCGCGGTCACAGGACGTTCGCGGCCGGCGTCGACGAGGTCTGGCAGAACGCCCGCGAGGGCCGCGTCCGGCTGCTCGCCGTCGAGGAGAACTACCGCACCACGGTCCGCGACGACGGCGACCACCTGATCCCGGCGGCGAGCGGTGACCTCGACGCCCGCGACGACATCGTGGACGAGATCGTCGAACAGTGCCTGGAGACCGGCGCCGAGGTGCGCTTCGTCCCGGACGGCACCCTGGGCGACGAGAACGGCATCGCCGGCGTGCTGCGCTACTGACGAGCCCCTCCCCCGGCCGACGTAGGCTCATGAACGTGATCGTCGGCCGAGAGGAAGTGTGTGGGCGTGGCTGAGTTGCTGGGCGTCGCGGTACTGGGTGCCGGACACATGGGTGCCGACCACATACGACGGCTTGACCAGGTGGTCAACGGTGCGAGGGTGGCGGCGGTCGCCGACCCCGACCTCGACCGTGCCAAGGAGGCGGTGGCCGGTCTCGACGGCGCCACCGTCCACGCGGACCCGCTGGCCGCCCTGGCCGCGCCGGGTGTCGACGCCGTGCTCATCGCCTCCCCCGGCCCGGCGCACGAGGAACCCCTGCTCGCGGCCTTGGAGCGCGGGCTGCCGGTGCTGTGCGAGAAGCCCATGGTGCCGGACTCCACCGGTGCGCTGCGGGTGGTGGAGGCCGAAGCGGGGCTCGGCCGCAGGCTGGCGCAGATCGGGTTCATGCGCCGCTACGACGCCGAGTACCAGCGCCTGAAGTCGCTGCTGGACGGCGGCAGTCTGGGCCGGCCGCTGATGCTGCACTGCATCCACCGCAACGTGTCCTCGCCGCCCGGCTTCACCAGCGCCATGCTGATCGACAGCTCGGTGTCGCACGAGATCGACGCGGCCCGCTGGCTGCTCGGCCAGGAGCTGACCGCGGTGACCGTGCTGCGGCCGCGGCCCTCCTCGGGCGCCCCCGCGGGGCTGCTCGACCCGCAACTGGTCCTCTTCGAGACCGACGCGGGCGCCGTTGTCGACGTCGAGGTGTTCGTGAACTGCGGCTTCGGCTACCAGGTGCGCTGCGAGGCCGTGTGCGAGCAGGGCAGCGCCCGGATCGGCGAGGACCGCACCATGCTGGTCACCTCGGCCGGCGGCGCCCGCGAAGAGGTGGCGCAGGACTATCTGGTGCGGTTCGCCGACGCCTACGACCGCGAGGTGCAGGCCTGGGTGGACGCCACCCGGCAGGGCCGGGTCACCGGACCGAGCGCCTGGGACGGCTACGCCTCCTCCGTGGTCGCCGAGGCCGGGGTCCGGGCGCTGGAGAGCGGCGGCCGCACGACCGTCGCACTCGCCCCGCGCCCGGACCTGTACGCGGACCTCAGCCGCTGACGCCGGCGGCGCCCGTCTCCAGGCGGCCGGTGAACCGGCGCGACCAGGTGGCGTCGGAGTCCACCGTGAGCGTGAAGTCGTACCAGCCGCCCTGGTACGCGACGGCGTTGAAGTAGTCCTCGACCGACGCGCCCGCGGCGACGGTGTACGTCCACGGGCCGTCGGTTCGGTAGTTGTTCGAGGTGATGGTGAACTTCACTGACGACGAGCCGGAGTTGGTCATCTTGAACCAGATGGCGAGCTTGCCGGTTCCGGACTCCACGGCGTAACGGGTGCTCACCTCGGCCGACTTGCCGGCCTTGGTGGCGTCGCCCTGGAAGCGGCGCAGGAAGCGGTTGGGGCCGACCATGGTCAGGTCGTACTTGCCGGCGCCGTACCCGGTGCCGATGCTGAAGTAGTCGGAGGCGGTGGAGCCCGCGTCGACGGTGTACTGCCAGGGCGTGGTGTCCCGGTAGGCGTTCGGGTGGATGGAGAAGTGGGCCGCCCGGGTCGCGGGGGTGCCCTGGTTGGCCATGGTGAACCAGGCGCGGATCGTGCCGCCCGTGCCGAACTCCAGGTGGTCCAGGTAGCCGTTCGGCTGGTAGGGCAGCGCGCGGGACGGGCGGGTGCCGGGCTCCTGGGCGGGCAGGGCGTTGGTGGTGGGCACCGGGTTGGGCAGCGGACCGCAGGTGGAGGAGCCGATGACGCCGGTCGCGGGCAGGGAGACGGCTCCGTGGACGGGGTTGGCGAAGTCGAAGACGCCGGTCAGGTCGCCGCTGACCCTGCGCCGCCAGTCGCTGATGTTGGGGCAGGTGGCGGGCGTGCCCAGGGCCGCGGTCCAGGTCTCCAGGAAACGCAGCACCGAGGTGTGCTCGAAGACCTCGGAGGAGACCCAGCCGCCGCGGGTCCAGGGCGAGATGACGATCATCGGGACCCGGAAGCCGAAGCCGTACGGCACGCCGTTCAGGAACTCACCGGCCGTGCCGGCGGGCGGGGCCGGGGGCGGGACGTGGTCGAAGTAGCCGTCGTTCTCGTCGTAGTTGAGGAACAGGACGGTGGAGTCGAAGACGTCCGCGTCGGCGGCGAGGGCCTGGTAGACCAGGTTGACGAAGTGGGCGCCGTCGCCGGGCGGGGCGTAGGGGTGCTCGGAGGAGGCCTGGTCGGCGACCACCCAGGAGACCTGCGGGAGAGTGCCGGCGACGACGTCGGCCCTGATGGCGGCGGCGATGTCGTCGGGGGTGGAGCCGGTCACCGCCGGGACGGAGGCCATGCCCCGGTCGTACAGGGGGTTGCCGGCCTTGGCACCGGCGAAGTTCTTGAAGTAGGCGCAGCCGTTGTCCCCGTAGTTGTCCTGGGCGTTCTGGTAGACCTTCCAGGTCACTCCGGCGCTCTGCAGGGCCTCGGCGTAGTTCTGCCAGGTCAGGCCGGACTCGTCACCGCCGTCGTAGCTGCTGGAGTCGACCTTGCCGCACCACAGATAGGTGCGGTTGGGGCCGGTGGCGCTGAGGGTGGAGCAGAAGTAGGCGTCGCAGATCGTGTAGTTGTCGGCGAGGGCGTAGTGGAAGGGGATGTCGGAGCGGTCCAGATAGCCGAGGGACCGGACACTGCCGACGCCCGCGACCCAGTTGTCGAGGCGGCCCTTGTTCCACGCGGAGTGCTGGGAGGACCACGAGTGCGGCAGGTCGCCGTTGCACTGGGCGAGGGTCTCGCCGTCCTTGCCGCCGGCGTCCGGGGTGGCGCTGAGCTTCCACGGGTACTGGCGGCCCGAGCCGTTCGGCTGGTTGAAGACCGGGTAGCCGCCGCTCAGGGTGATGGCGCTGCGGTCCGCGAAGCCGCGGACGCCCTTGAGGCGTCCGAAGTAGTGGTCGAAGCTGCGGTTCTCCTGCATGAGGATCACCACGTGCCCGACGTCCGAGATCGTGCCGGTCGCCGTGCTCTGGGCCGCGGCCGCGGTCCGTGGGCCGGCGGCGCCCACCGCCATGCCCGCCGCCACGGAAGCGCCCAGTCCCACGAAGCCTCTTCGGCTGATCGGTGTCATTCGCCCCGTCCTCGTCGCCGGTGCGCCCGTGCGGCACACCGCGCGCAAGGGTGCACGGGGCGGTCGGCAGGTTCCGGCTCGGAACGGTGAGGCGGGAGTGAACAGGAGTCAAAAGTACGGGTCGGTGGCCCCCGGAGTCTCACACGCCCCCGAACAGCGTGCTCAGACCCCGCTCCACCACCGCTTCGAGGTCCTCCTGTCCCGGGGCCACCACCTCGTGGGTGCGCTGCAGGAACCGGTACAGCGCCTGGGTGTCGAACTGGAGCAGGGCGAGCCCGTGCGGCGAGTGGAACTCCACGGCCGTACGCCCCGGGCCGCAGGGCCAGATGTGGACGTCCCCGCGCCCGGCCGGGGCGCCGAGTCCCTGGTCGAGGAGCGACCGGGCGAAGGTCCACGTGACCTCCTCGCCGCCGAGGGTGACCTCGGCCGGGAAGTCCACGAAGACGGCGAGCGGATCACCGGAGGTGTACCGGAGCGTGGCGGGCACCGGGACCTCCGCGTCCTCGGCGGTGATCAGCCGGGCGCGGGCGGGTTGCTCGAAGATGATGTCCATGCCTGTAGGACTCCGGGAGGGCCTCTCGCATGACGCGAAATCCGGACAGAGTTGCCGGGGTTGGCCGAGACCGCGACACTGTGAACACAGAGGCGTCGAACAACCGCCCGAGCGCGACCCGGAAATGCCGTGGAGTCCACCAAGTCACGTAGTCCGACTACGACTTGCGCACCCGGTCGAGTACGCCTTTCATGGCGGTCGACCAGCCCGTGAAGACTCTGGCATATGCCAGAAGCACCACCGTATCGTGTGTTGCCAAATCCCTTACAGGGCGTCGCAGGCTGTGCAACAGTCGTAACCGGTCCCACCGCTCGCCTTGGCCGTACAGTCCCGCATCGGAGTGCGTCATGCCGTCCCATGTCTCCGCGGACCGCCCCGCCGCCCAGCCGCCCGGACGCGGCTCGGTGGAGGCGTTGATATCGCAGACGCGGCGGCTCAAGGGCGACGTGGACGCGGTCCGGCGGGGCACCCAGAGCTCCGGTTCGGACCCCGAGGAGCGCTGGCAGCGGGCCCTGTACGACCTGGCCCTGCATCAACTCAACGACCTGGACGAGCACCTGGCCCAGCTGCGGGACGGACCGGCACAACTGCCGGCCGGAGTGGAGACGGCGCCCGCCCGCCACCCCGCGCCCGCCTCCGGCTCGTTGCTCAGCCGGGTCGGCAGCGCGGAGTGGAACCTCCTGACGGACGAGGCCAGTTGGTCCGGTGAGCTCTACCGGATCCTCGGCCGCGACCCGGCCGCGCCCGCGCTCACCCTCGACGAGCTGCCCGCCCTCGTGCTGGACGAGGACCGGCCCCGGCTGACCGCGATGGTCACCGCCTGCCTGGTCGACGCCAGGCCGATCGACGGCGAGTTCCGTGTCCTGCGGCCCGACGGGGACGTGCGGACCGTCCACATGATGGGCGAGCCCGTGCTCGACGGCGACGCCGGCACCGCCTCGATGTGGGCCGTGCTGCGGGACGTGAGCGAACTGCGGCGCAGCCAGCGGACGGTGCACGAGACCCGGGACACGCTGCAGCGGCACCACCGGCGCGCCGAGACCGAACAGCGGCTCGCCGTCGAGCTCCAGCAGGCCGTGCTGCCGCCGGGACGCGGTGCCCTGCGGCTGCCGCGCCAGGGGCCGGGCACACTCGACGTCGCCGCCCGCTGCCTGCCGTCCGGGGCCCG
Organism: Streptomyces sp. NPDC086519; assembly: GCF_040686075.1. NCBI lineage: Bacteria > Bacillati > Actinomycetota > Actinomycetes > Kitasatosporales > Streptomycetaceae > Streptomyces > Streptomyces sp. NPDC086519. The sequence continues at coordinate 56,477 of NZ_JBFBJL010000050.1, read as the reverse complement.
CGGCCTGCTGGGCGGCGACTGGTACGACGCGCTGGAGCTGGCCGACGGTGACACCCTGCTGAGCGTCGGCGACCTCACCGGGCACGGCGTCGCCGTCGCCTCGGGCATGACGATGCTGCTGGGCGCCGTACGCGGCATGGCGATGGCAGGCACCCGGCCGGGGCAGCTCATGTGCCTGCTCAACCAGTTACTCGACGCCACCGTGCAACCCGCCCTGGGCAGCGCCCTCTGCTGCCGCTACCGCCCCGCCACCCGCACCCTGACCTGGGCACAGGCAGGACACCCCGCCCCGCTGCTGTTCCGCGGCGGGACGGGGTGTGCGCTCAGCGCGCCGGAGGGCGTGCTGCTCGGTGTCACCTCGGGAGCCGGTTACGGGCAGGCCGAAGTGACCCTGGAACCGGGCGATCTGCTGCTGCTGCACACCGACGGAGTGGTGCCCGGGCACAGCGGAGCGGACTCTCTGGACGCTCTCCTCCGCCTGGCCCCCCGGTTCGGGGCGGCGCGCACCGCCCAGGACTGCGTCCGGGCCGTGGTCGAGGAGTTCGGCGAGAACGAGCGCGAGGACGAGGCCTGTGTGCTCGTCGCCAAGGTGGGTGAGTAGAAGACCGGCGGGCTCGTGTCGCGCGCAGGCCCCTATGCCTGTGCGCTGCTGTTGCTCCCCTTGCTCCGGGCCTTGGGCAGGGCCAGCTTGATCTCCTCCCGCAGCTCCTGGATCCTCGGGTAGCTGGAGTACTCGGCGGTGAGCCGGTACATCTGGCGCAGCCGGTCCCAGGTGCGGTGGGAGGAGTTCGATCCCATCGACATCAGGGCCAGCCGGGCGTAACGGTCCGCCTGCTCGGGGTCGTCCGCGATGAAGCAGGCGGAGGCCATGGACAGGAAGTCGAAGATCTTCGACCGCTGCCGGCCGTCGATCCTCAGGGCCAGGGCCTTCTCCGCGTAGTGCTGGGCGTGCACGGCCGCGGCCGGGTCGTGCTCGGCCAGCGTGCGGTAGGCGAGGGCCTGCATGCCGAACAGATCCTCTTCCTTGAACATCTGCATCCAGCTCGGCGGCGGCACGTCGCCCCGGTCGGAGACGAACAGGTCCTCCGCCTGGCCGAGGGTGCGGCGCATCGCCTGGCCCTTGCCCATCGACGCCTGCGCCCAGGCCTCGATGGTGCAGAGCATCGCCCGGGTGCGCGGCAGCACCTCGTCGCCCGAGCCGGACTTGGCGAGCTTCATCAGGTCGAGCGCGTCGTCGGGCCGGCCGAGGTGCACCATCTGGCGAGCCGCTCTGGAGAGCGCCTCCCCGGCACGCGGCCGGTCGCCGCCCTCACGGGCCGCGTGGGCGGCGATGACGAAGTACTTCTGGGCCGTGGGCTCTAGGCCGACGTCGTGCGACATCCAGCCCGCGAGGACGGCGAGGTTGGCGGCGACGCCCCACAGGCGCCGCTGGAGATGCTCGGGGTGGCGGTAGGCGAGCATGCCGCCCACTTCGTTGAGCTGTCCCACCACGGCCTTGCGCTGCAGCCCGCCGCCCCGGGCGGCGTCCCAGGCGCGGAACACCTCGACGGAGCGCTCCAGTTCCTCGATCTCCTCCGATCCGATGGGGGCGGCCTCGTAGCGGTCGAACCCAGCGGGGTCGGCGTGCAGAGGATCGTCGAGGACGGGGGCGTCGGCCTTGAGTGTGGGGTCGGTGTGGAGCCACTCGTACATGGCGCTGCTGAGTACGGATCCCGCGGTGAGCGCGGCACCCGCGCCCACCAAGCCGCGTCGGTTGAGCATGAGGTCCATTCCCGTGAATTCGGTGAGGACCGCGGCGGTTCGTTCGGGCGCCCACGGCATGCCGTCGGGATGTTCCACGCTCCCGTCGTCCGGCCGTTTTCCCGTACGCCCGTGCCGTACCAGACCGAGGTCCTCGATGGTCACGACACGGCCGAGACGCTCGGTGAACAGAGCCGCCAGCACCCGCGGCACGGGATCGCGCGGGATCTCTCCCATGTCGATCCACCGCCGCACCCGGGAGGTGTCGGTCGCCAGCTGGGGGTGGCCCATGGCCGCCGCCTGCCGGTTGACCAGCCTCGCGAGTTCGCCCTTGGACCAGCCGGCCAGGCCGAACAGGTCCGAGAGACGGGTGTTGGGTTCTCCGGTCACGTCAAGCCCCCAGGTTCTCGGCTGAGTTGACAGTAGCCCCGTGCCGGTTGCCGGGCGACTATTCGCCACGGTTCGCCAGGGTGCGCCAGATGGTGTGCCACTGGGCGACGGGTGTCGGGTAGGAACGCGCCACCCCGACCCGGTCACCACTCGACGGGCACACTCCCCAGGGTGTGCCCGGGCGGCCGGGACGGGTTGGACGCGAGAACCCCTCACAGGACTTCTCAGGCAGGCACCGCAGGTACACGAAGGGATCTGTATCGCCCATGTACGCAGCATCGTCCTCCGTGTCCGCTCCGCCCCGGTCGCTGCGCCCCCGCCCGGCGGGGAGCGAACCCTATCTCGACCCAGCTCGTCCAGGCGCCGCCGTACCGGTGGTGAGCCGGCAACGGCGCGCCGCGGGTCTCGGCACCCAGCCCCTCAGCGGGAGACTCGACCTCTCCGGCCCCCAGGGCGCGCAGCTGCGCACCGCGATCGCGTCGGTGCACCGGATCTGCCCGGAGTTCGCTCCGGTGCAGGTGCTGCGCCGCTCCGGGCGGTCGGTGATCCTCGTCGGGACGACGGGGCGCAGCACGGCCGTGGCGAAGTGTCTACTGGACCACTCCCCCGCCTGGGCGGAGCGGTCCCGCCAGGAGATAGCCGCATACCGCTCGTTCGTCCGGCACCGGCCGCCGATCCGGGTGCCGAGGCTGATCGCGGCGGATCCGGACAACTGCACGCTGGTGATCGAGCGGATGCCCGGCCGGGTGGCGGCGGTCCAGCGCCACCCGGCGGAAGCCCCGCCCCGTGCGGACACCCGGGCCGCACTGGGCGCGATCTGCCGGCTGAACGCCTGGCGGCCGCCGGCGGGCACCTTCGACGCCCCGGTGGACTACCCGGCCCGTATCGCCCGCTACCACGAGCTGGGGCTGCTCACCGACCGGGACATGGGTGACCTCCAGAAGCTGCTGCACGGCATCGCGGTCGCGGCGGGCCGCCAGGGAATGGGCCAGTTCTGCCACGGCGACGCCCTGCTCTCGAACATCCTGTTGTCGCCGGCCGGTCCAGTGCTGGTGGACTGGGAGCACGCGGGCTGGTATCTGCCGGGGTACGACCTGGCCACGCTCTGGTCGGTCCTCGGCGACGCCCCGGTGGCGCGCCGTCAGATCAGCCAGATCGCCCAGGCGGCGGGGCCCGCGTCCCGGGACGCCTTCCTGGTGAACCTGATGCTGGTCCTCACCCGGGAGATCCGGACGTACGAGACCGCCGTGCAGCGTTCGATGCACGACGCGACCCCGGCGGCACCGGGTGCCGCCCACCCGAGCGCCGCGCCGACCGGCGAGGAACAGCGGCTGCTGCTCCGGCGACTGCACGACGACTGCCAGCTGGCCCGCCGGGCCGTACGCGCGGCGGTCGGCACTCGCTGACGGGGACGAGGATCCGCGGTGCGCTCAGGGCAGCTGCGCACCGCGGATCCTCGCGTGTCCGGGGGTGCCGCGGACCCCCCAGTGGTGTACGCCACTGACGCCCCGCAGGCGGGCGGGCCGCCACCGCGAAACTCCCACGACCATCGGATGACATGGGAATTCAGGTCTCTCTGGGCATGATTGACGGATCGTCGGCAAGCCGGTACCACTGAGCCACGCTCAGCCCCGCACGCCCCGTCGCGCACCATCGCCCCAGGAGGCAGCATTGCGAGGATCCGTCACCGAGCCCACTGCCCCGCACAGCGGCAGACGTACGCGCAGGACGGCCGGTGCCGTCGCCGCCGCGGCTCTGCTGCTGCCGCTGCTGGGCGCGGCTCCGCCCCCGAACACCGGCGAGTCGTCCGCCGGACTGCTCCAGCGGGCGTTCGCGTCCGCGGCCACCGAGTACCACGTGCCGCAGAGCGTGCTGCTGGCCGTCTCCTACCTCCAGTCCCGCTGGGACATGCACGGCGGCGCGCCCAGCGTGACCGGCGGCTACGGCCCGATGCACCTCACCGACGCGCACACCGCGCTGGCCACGGCCACCGAGCACTTCGCCGACGGCACCGAGGACGCCCGCGGCGACAGCGCCCGCCCCGCCCTGCGCCCCAGCGCGAAGGTCCCGCGGAACTCCGTGCTCCCGGCCCGTCTCACGACGCTGCCGAAGGCCGCCGCGCTGACCGGGATCCCGGCCGGGGACCTGCGCACCGACGCGGCGGCCAACGTGGCCGGCGGCGCCGCGCTGCTCGCGGCCGCCCAGCGGGACCTGCACCAGCCGCTCAGCGCCGATCCGGCGAACTGGTACGGCGCGATCGCCCGGTTCTCCGGCGCCGACGACACGGCGACCGCGGCGGCGTACGCCAACGACGTGTTCGACGTCCTCCGCACGGGCGAGGAGCGCACCACCGACGCGGGACAGTCCGTCGCCCTCGCCGCCCAGCCGGGCCTGCGGGCCGACACCGCGCAGCTGAAGCTGACCGGGCTGCGCACCGCGGCGGACGACGGCACGGAATGCCCGACAACGGTGTCATGCGAGTGGATCCCCGCGGCCTACGCGCAGTTCGGGGACAACGACTACGGCAACCACGACCTCGGTGACCGGCCGGCCTCCCAGAGCATCAAGTACATCGTCATCCATGACACGGAGGGCTCCTGGGACGGGACCATCAGCCTGGTCCAGGACCCGACCTATGTGTCGTGGAACTACACCATCCGCTCCACCGACGGTCTGATCGCCCAGCACGTCAAGGCGAAGGACGTGGCCTGGCACGCGGGCAACTGGTACATCAACGCCAAGTCGATCGGCATCGAGCACGAGGGGTTCCTCGCCTCGCCGGATGCCTGGTACACGGAGGCGATGTACCGCTCCTCGGCCCGGCTGGTGAAGTACCTCTCCGAGCAGTACGGCATCCCCCTGGACCGGCAGCACATCCTCGGCCACGACACCGTGCCCGGCCCGACCACGTCCACGATCCCCGGGATGCACACCGACCCGGGCCCCTACTGGGACTGGCGGCACTACTTCGAGCTGCTGGACCACCCCTTCAAGCACAAGGCGGGCAGGAAGCACCGGGTGACGGCGGGCGGTGCGGTCACGATCCTGCCGGACTACGCCACGAACCAGCCGGCGTACACCGGCTGCGTCGCCAAGGGCCAGCCCTGCTCCGCGCACGGTTCCAGCGAGGTACGGCTGTACTCCGACCACGACGAGAACTCGGCCCTGATCAAGGACATCGGCCTCGGTACGGCACCGACGACCGACGTGAACGACCTCTCCTCCCGGGCCTCCACCGGCCAGCAGTACGCGGTGGCGGACACCTGGGGGGACTGGACGGCGATCTGGTACCTCGGGCAGAAGGCGTGGTTCAGGAACCCGGCGAGCGCCCCGACGGCGGTGCGCGCGACGGGGACGCTGATCACGCCGAAGGCGGGCCTGACCAGCATCCCGGTGTACGGCCGCGCCTATCCGGAGGCGTCCGCCTACCCCTCCGGGGTACCGGTTCAGTCGGTCTCCCCGCTGCCGTACACGATCCCCGCGGGGCAGGAGTACGTGGCCGGTGACGAGGTGCCGGGCGAGTACTACTACGCGGTCACCTTCACCACCGACTCGCACAAGGTCGTGGTGGGCAAGGACCTGTACTACGAGATCCAGTACGGCCACCGGGTCGAGTTCGTCCGTGCGGCCGACGTGGACGTGGTGCCGGCCGCGAAGGGCGGACGGCACCACGGGAAGTAGCCGACGGGGGCGGCCGGCCTCAGCCCTGCTGGAAAAGCTCCGCCGGGAGCGGCTTCAGCAGGGCGTACAGGTCGTCGGTGATCGGGCGGTCCCACGCCGCGATCGTCACCAGGACGCCGTCGCTGCGGTCGAACTGGACGCAGGAGATCCGGCTCTCGGAGAGCTTGAGCCGGCGCACGATCAGCAGGTTGTCGCCCTGCAGGACCGGCATGTCCTCGGTGCCGACGACGGTGACGTCCTCGTCGTTCTCCAGGGCGAGGAGGAGCTGGCCGACCTCGAAGGGGACCTCGCCCTCCTCCACCTCGCGGGCCGGGGAGCCCTCGGGGAGGTTGCCGATGATCATCGCGGGGCCGCGGCCGCCGAAGAGGTCGTAGCGCAGGAAGACGCCCTGGCAGGTGCCGTCGGGGGCGGGCAGCAGACCGGCACCGAGGTTGCCGGGCCAGTCACCCGGGTCCATGGCCAGTACGTCGAATTCGGGACCGGCGGGAGTGGCGCTGCGGCGGCGGAGGAACGACATGCGGTCCATGGTACGGGGCCGGGGTTGTGGGATGCGGCTCAGTGCGGGGTGCGGGTCGGCCGGCCTTCGTCCGGGGCCGGCGCCTGTGGAGGGGGCCGGCACTTCTGACACTTCTGACGGTCGTTCGGCGGGTGCGGCGCCGTCGTGGCTTGTCGCGCAGTTCCCCGCGCCCCTGAGTACGTGGTCGTCGACGCCTGCCGCAAAGGCGCCCCTCCTTTACCCTGCGCCCGGGTACGTCGTCGACGACGCCCGCCACAGGGCCGCCCCCTCCGTTCCCCTGCGCCCGGGTACGTCGTCGTCGACGCCCGCCGCGAAGGCGCCCTCTCTGTCCCCTGCTCCCCGGGTATGTCGTCGTCGACGTTCGCTACAGAGCGGCCCTTTCCCTTGCCGCCAGCTCGGTTCGGGCCGTGGTCGCCAAGCCGTCCGCCCCGCACCGCTCGGCGGTTTCCAGTCCCCTTCGGAGGTGGGCGGGGTCGTGGAGTTCCGTGCCGAGCGTCACCAGGGCGCAGGCGAGCTCATAGGCGGCCGGGGAGCGCTCCAGGCAGGCCACCGACTCGCGCAGGTACGCCAGGCGGGTCTCGCCCGAAGAGACCTCCGCCGCCGTGCGCAGGGCCTGGCCGATCGCGGACGGGGCGCCGAAGCGGCGGGCGCGGGTCAGCGCGTCCAGGGCCGTGGTGAGGGCGCGTTCCGGGGCTTCGTCGCTCTGCGCGCGAGCCAGGTGGAGCTGCCAGGGGCACCAGGAGGGGTTGCGGATGCCGCGTGGTTCCAGGCGGCGGCCGGCCGCGGCGAGCTCGGCTGCCGCGTCCTTGGTGAGGCCACGGGCGAGGAGCAGTTCGCCGTAGACCGTCTGGGCGTCGGGGAAGACCACGGCCGCCGGGAAGGGCTCCCGGAAGGCGTGGTCCTCGGCGAGGCAGGCGGCCTCGTCGGTGCGGCCGCGGGCGAGCAGGGTCTGGATCAGGGTGCCGAGGGCGTACCAGTGGGCCGGCGTGCCGGGGCCGACGCGTTCGGCGAGGCGCAGGCCGGAGCGGGCCAGGTCCTCGGCCTCGGCGAGCCGGCCGCGCCGGTAACGGACGTATCCGAGGAGGGTGTAGGCGAAGGAGAGGTGGCCGCCGCGCCAGCCCTGGCGTTCGTAGTCGGCGATCCCGGCGGCGAAGAGCTCCTCCGTGCGGTCGGGCCGGTCGGCGTACATGAAGGCGAGGGCGACGAGGACGGGGACCTCGAACCCGCGGTCGGCCTCCGCCCAGCCGAGTCCGCCGGCCAGGGCGCGCTCGGCGTGGTGGAGGGCGACGTCGGCGGGTTCGCCGCGCTGGATCGCGTCCCAGGTGCGCAGCCCGATGACGTACCGCTCGGTGAGGTCGCGGCCCCGGAGGCGGTCGGCGAGCCGGGCCAGGCGGCGGGAGCGGGAGGGGTGGTCGGGTTCGTCGGCGCGGAAGGCGTCCCACATGAACTGTTCGGAGAGCATGCGCAGCCGTACGCGGGCATCGCCGGTCACCGCTATCTCGCGGGCGAGGGTCTCGGACGCCTCGGCGAGGCGGTCGCTGTGGGCGAGGACCTGGGAGAGGCGGTAGACGATGTGGTGGCGCAGGGCGGGCTCGGCGATGGGCTCCTGGAGGGCCGCGCGCAGGTGGTTGACGGTGGTGGCGGGTTCGGTGAGCAGGGAGGCGCTGCCCAGTTCGTAGAGGACGGCGGCGCGCTCCTTGGCGGTCGGGGGTTCGCGCAGGGCGCGGGCGAGGTAGCCGCGGGCCGTGTCGGGGGCGCCGGCCCGGAGGGTCTCGCCTGCGGCGGCGCGCAGTTGCCGGACGACCCAGGTGTCGCCTTCCGGATGGGTCTCCAGGAGGTGGCGGGCGGCGGCGGTGGCGCCCTGGCCGTCGTCGGTCACGCACCAGGCGGCCTGGCCGTGCAGGGCGACCCGGGTGGCGGGCGGGATGGCCCGGTAGACGGCGGTGGCGATCAGCGGGTGGACGAACTCCAGGGTCTCGGTACCGGTGAGGACGCGGGCGCCGCGCAGGGCGTCGGCGGCGTCGGCGGCCTCCTCGTGGCCGAGTCCGGCGACGGCGGCGGCGAGCGAAGGATGGATCTCGGTGCCGAGGACGGCGCAGGCCCAGGCGAACCGGACGGCAGAGGGGCCAAGGCGTTCGAGGCGGGCGATCAGCCCGCTGCCCTTGACGGCGGCGGCGAGGTCGCGCAGCAGGGGTGCGCCGGCCTCGGTGGGGTCGAGGCCCCGGTCGTGGACCTTGGCGGTCAGCTCGACGGCCTCGAAGGGGTTGCCGGCGGTGACGGCCCAGCACTCGTGGCAGAAGGCGTCGTCGGCGTGTTCGCCGAGGCTTTCGCGGACCAGGTCGGCGACGGCGTCGGCGCTGAGCGGTTCCAGGCCGTGCGGGCGGCCGCCGGCGCGTCCGGGCAGGCCACGGAACGCGTCGGCGTGCTCGGGGAGTTCGTCGGGCCGGTAGGCGACGACGACGAGCAGCGGGAGCTGCTCGGCGCGGGGGGCGAACGCGGCCAGCCAGCCGAGGGATTCGGGGTCGGCCCAGTGGGCGTCGTCGAGGACGAGGACCATCGGGGCCCGGCGCACGGCGAGGTGGGTGAGCACCCAGTCGAGTCCGTCGCGCAGGCCCTGCTGGTCGGGCGGGGCGCCCTCGCTCGGGGCGCACAGGCCGAGGGCGGGGCCGACGATGTCGTACCAGCTGCCCAGCGAGGCGCGGAGTTCGGCCTCCGGTGCGCCGGCGAGCCGGGGTTGCAGGAGCTGGCGGGCGACGTGGAAGGCGACGCGCTGTTCCTGCTCGCCGCCGCGCGCAGAGAGCACGGTGCAGCCCTGGGCGGCGGCGCGCCGGCGGACCTCGGCGAGCAGGGTCGTCTTGCCGATGCCGGCCCGCCCGGCGAAGGCGAGCAGCGCGCCGAGCGGCCGGTCGCCCGGTGCCGCGCCGTCCGTCCCGAGGCCGGTGAGCTCGGCCAGCGCCTCGTCGACGGCGGCGAGCTGGCTGTCACGCTCGTAGAGCGTCCGCCGGTCCCGCAGAACCCGCTGTCCCATGACCACCCCCCGCCACGGTGGTACGCGAGCGCGGGGAGCGGGCGCGCACCGTGGCTTGCAGGCAGCTCAGCGTACGCTTCACGGCGGTCATCCGCTCCCTACTGACGGTAACTGACCGAGGGGGCTTGACATCACTCCTGCGGTGGCGAAGGCGGGACCACGGCGATGGGGGCGGCCGCGTGCAGCAGCACGGCGTGGGTGACCGAGCCCATCATGCGGGCGGGGGCGAGCAGCCGCCGGCGGTGGCGGCCGACGACGACCAGGGCGGCGTCCTTCGAGGCGGCGACCAGCCGGCCGGCCGCGTCTCCGGGCAGCGCCAGGACGTCGGCTGCCACGTTCGGGTGGTCCTTGAGGTGCGGGTCGAGGAAGCCCTCGGCGAGGGTCCGGGTCTCCTGCTCGACCTCGTGCTGGTCGACGGCGGACGGGACGAGTCCCCCGGCGGCGGCCCAGCTCTGCACCGGCCACGGGTAGGCGGCGATCACCTGGAGCCGGGCGCCGCGCCGGGCGGCCTCCGCGAAGGCGAAGGCGAGGGTGGCGTCGTCGGGGCTGTCCACGTCCATGCCGACGACGACCCGGGGACCGGGTTCGGTGGGCAGTTCTTCCCGGACCTCCCGCCCCGGGCGGGGCACGACGACCACCGGGCACGCGGCGTCCCGGGCGGCGGCCATGCCGTTGGAGCCGAGCAGCAGGCTGGCGAAGCCGCCGCGGCCGCGGGAGCCGAGCACCAGGAGCTGGGCGTCGGCGCCCAGTTCGGGCAGCAGCGCGCTCGGGGCGCCCTCCAGGGCGACGTACTCGACGGTCAGCCCGGCGGTGGTGCGCAGCCGGTCGCGGACCTCGTCGAGCACGGGGTCGCCCCCCTCGTCCGGTTCCGCGGCGACCAGGACGTCGGGCTGCCCCCAGGGGGCGTACTGGCGTACATGCACCACCCGCAGCGGCGCGTCCCGCTGCCGGGCCTCCGCCACGGCCCAGTCCAGGGCGCGCAGGCTGTCGTCGGAACCGTCCGCCGCGGCGATGACCGGCGCAGTGCTCATCGTTCCTCACCTCCGGAATACGACCTTCCCTTTCCGGGGCCAGCCTGTCCGAGGCGGCGGCCCCGGGAGGGCGCTGCTGGTCACGTGTCCGGAAATCCTTGCGGAACACCCCCTGGTTCACCTCTCTGCCGACGGAACCGGGGAAGGCGCTCGGTCAGGTCAGGTCGAACTCGCCCTCCCGGGCCCCCGACACGAAGGCACCCCATTCGGCGGGGGTGAAGATCAGGGAAGGGCTCTCCGGGCGGCCGCTGTTGCGCATCGCGATGAATCCCTCGACAAAGGCGATCTGGACATCCCCCAGGCCTCGGCTGCTGGACTGCCAGTCGGCCTCGCTGAGGTCCAGCTCCGGCTTGTCCCAGCCCACTGCCCGCTGCTGCTGGATGGTGCTCTCGGCCACGTCCGTGCTCCTCCCGAATTCGTCGTCCGCGGCCAGCCTAGCTTTCGGTTCCGGCACTCAACAGGCCACGTGAACCGGTCCTTTCAGTTGTCGGGGGCCGTGGCGCCGACGAGCCACATCGAGAAGAACTGGGAACCGCCGCCGTAGGCGTGCCCGAGCACCTTCCGGGCGCCGTCCACCTGGTGTTCTCCGGCCTGGCCGCGCACCTGGAGGGCGGCCTCGGCGAACCGGATCATCCCGGAGGCGCCGATCGGATTGGTGGACAGGACGCCGCCCGACATGTTGACGGGGAGGTCACCGTCGAGTTCGGTGACACCCGATTCAGTGAGTTTCCAGCCCTCGCCCTCCTCGGCGAAGCCGAGGTTCTCCAGCCACATGGGCTCGTACCAGGAGAACGGCACGTACATCTCGACGGCGTCGATGTCCCGGCGCGGGTCGGCGATCCCCGCCTGCCGGTAGACGTCGGCCGCGCAGTCCTTCCCGGCCTGCGGCGACACCGCGTCCTTGCCGGCGAACAGGGTGGGTTCGCTGCGCATGGCCCCGCCGAGCATCCAGGCCGGCGGCTTCGCCGAGCGGGCGGCTCCGGCACGGTCGCTGAGGACCATGGCGCAGGCGCCGTCGGAGGAGGGGCAGGTCTCCGAGTAGCGGATGGGGTCCCACAGCATGGGGGACGCCTGCACCTTCTCCAGGGTGATGTCGTGCTCGTGGAGGTGGGCGTAGGGGTTCTTGAGCGCGTTGCGCCGGTCCTTGTAGGCGACCAGCGAGCCGACGGTGTCCGGGGCGCCGCTGCGCCGCATGTACGCCCGCACATGGGGCGCGAAGAAACCGCCCGCGCCCGCCAGCAGCGGCTGCTGGAAGGGGATGGGCAGGGAGAGCCCCCACATGGCGTTGGACTCGGACTGCTTTTCGAAGGCGAGGGTCAGCACGGTGGAGTGGACCCGGGCGGCGACGAGGTTGGCCGCGACGAGCGCGGTCGAGCCGCCCACCGAACCCGCCGTGTGGACCCGCAGCATGGGTTTGCCCACCGCGCCCAGCGCGTCCGCCAGGTACAGCTCGGGCATCATCACGCCCTCGAAGAAGTCGGGCGCCTTGCCGATGACGACGGCGTCGATGTCGGCCCAGCCCAACTCGGCGTCCTCGAGGGCGCGTCGGGCCGCCTCGCGGACGAGTCCGGCGATCGACACGTCCCGCCGGGCCGCCACGTGCTTGGTCTGGCCGATCCCTATGACGGCCACGGGCTCCTTGCTCATCGCGGATCCCCTTCGAGTACGGCGACCAGGTTCTGCTGCAGACAGGGCCCGGAGGTGGCGTGGGCGAGGGCCCGGTCGGACTCACCGCGGTGGATGCGGGCGGCGGCCTCGCCGATGCGGATCAGCCCCGCTGCCATGATCGGGTTGGCGGCGAGGGCCCCGCCGGACGGGTTCACGCGTACGTCGTCGCCGAGCCGCAGCGCCTTGCGCAGTACGACCTCCTGCGAGCTGAACGGCGCGTGCAGCTCGGCGGTGTCCACGGGCCGTTCGAAGGCACCGGCCTTCTCGGCGGCGAGCCGCGCGGACGGCGAGTCGGTCAGGTCACGCACGCCCAGACCGTGCGCCTCGATGCGGTGGTCGATGCCCCGGATCCAGGCGGGCCGTGCGCACAGCTGCCGGGCCCGCTCCCCCGCCGCGAGGATCACGGCGGCGGCGCCGTCACCGATGGGCGGGCAGTCGCCGGTACGCAGCGGACGTACGACGTAGTCGCCCTGCGGGACCGAACCCCTGAGCTGGGCATGGGAGTTGGTCTCCGCGTCCGTCCGGCTGCGGGCACCGACGGCGGCCAGCGCGGGCTCGTCGGTCTCCCCCGCGTCGATGAGGGCCTGGGCCTGGAGCGCGGCGAGGGCGACGGAGTCCGGCCAGAGGGGGGCCACGTAGTAGGGGTCGAGCTGGCGGGTCAGCACGTCGCGCACGGAGCCGGGTGAGGACTTGCCGTACGAGTAGACGAGCGCGGTGTCCGCGTCCCCGGTGAGCAGTTTGGTCCAGGCCTCGTACAGGGCCCACGCGCCGTCCATCTCGACGTGCGACTCGGAGATGGGCGGCCAGGCGCCGACGCCGTCGAGGGCGAGGGTGAAGGAGAAGGCGCGGCCGGCCAGGTAGTCGCTGGAGCCGGAGCAGGTGAAGCCGATGTCGGCGGTCTTCAGGCCGGTCTGCCCGAGCACGTCGTGCAGCACCGGCATGAGCATCTCGACCTCGGAGAGCTCGTCGCTGGTGCGGCGGTGGTCGGTCTGCGCGAAGGCGACCAGTGCAATGTCACGCATCACAGCAGCTCCTTGTACGTCTCGTAGTCCGCGTCGGGTTCGCCGGTCGGCCGGTAGTGGTCGGGGTAGCGGGCCCCCTCGGTCCACACCGGCTCGACCCTGAGCCCCATCCGCACCTGGTCGTAGGGGATTCCGCCGATCCGGCCGTGCAGGGCGAGGCCGGCGCCGTCGAGGGCGATGTGGGCGTAGACGTAGGGCACCTCGATGTCGAGGTTCTTCGCCTTGATGTTGACGATGCAGAAGGTGGTGACCGTGCCGCCGGGACCCACCTCGACCTGTTCCGAGGTGGCCACTCCACAGGTGGGGCACGCACCCCTCGGCGGGACGTACACCTTCCGGCAGGAGGGGCAGCGCTCGCCGAAGGTCCGCCGGGACGACAGCGCGTTGATGTAGGCGGACTGGGCGCGCCCGGGCGAGTAGACGTAGTCGAGGCGGGCGTGGGCGACGATGCCGTGGACGGCGTCCTCGAACTCGCCGCTGTGCCCGGTCACATCCACCGCCGCTCCGTCGTACGGCTCGAAGCAGGCGATGTCCGTGACGGCTCCCGACCGCTCCTCGGCCCAGCGCACCCGGACCCGCATGCCGGTGCGCACGGCCTCTGGCCCCGGCGCGTCGAGGGCGTGCAGCAGGGCGGTGTCGGCGCCGTCGAGCCGGACCAGCACCCAGGCGAAGGGGGTCCCGAGGGGCTGCCCGCGGCGGGGTTCGTGGTTCCAGGCCCAGGTGGTGACCGTGCCGGTGGGGGCGACCTCGACGAGGTCCCGGATCTCCTCGGCGGTGACCGGGTCGTACTCGACGGGCGGCACGAGGATGCGGCCGTCGGCCGCTTTCACACCGAGGACGACGCGCTCGCGCAGGCCGGTGAGGAAGGCGCTCTGGACGGGGCCGAGGGAACGGGTGAAGGGGAACTCGACGACGAGGGGGGCTTTGAGGACTTCGGGCATCGGGGCCTTGCCTCCTTGAGAAGGTCGGTGATCGCGCCCCTTTCCTTCAGGGGCGCGGGCGTAGACATGTGCGGCTTCCGCCGCGTGGGCGCGACAAGCCCCCACCGGCCCGCGGCCCGCGGCCTGCGGACCGGCCCAGGCCGGCGCTGCGCTACGCACGCTTGTAGACAGGCGGTCGCTTCTCGGCGAAAGCACGAGCGCCTTCCGCCGCATCGGCGGTGTCGAAAATCGGCCAGCCCCGCTTGAGTTCGGCGGCCAGCCCGTCCGCCTCCGTCAGCTCCGCCGTCTCGTACACCGACGCCTTGACCGCCTCGACCGCCAACGGCCCGCACGCGTTGATCTGTTCGGCGATCTCCAGGGCCTTGTCCAGCGCCGAGCCGTCCGGTACGACATGGCCGACGAGCCCGATGCCGGCGGCCTCGCGGGCGGTGTACGGCCGCCCGGTCAGCAGCATCTCCAGAGCGTGCGTCCGCGGAATCTGCCGCTGGAGCCGCACCGTGGAACCCCCGATGGGAAAGAGCCCCCGCCGGACCTCGAAGAGACCGAACGTCGCGGACTCGCCCGCCACCCGGATGTCGGTGCCCTGGAGAATCTCGGTACCCCCGGCGACGCAGTACCCCTCGACGGCGGCGATCACCGGTTTGCGCGGGCGATGATGGCGGAGCATCGCCTTCCAGTGCAGATCCGGGTCGGCCTTCAGCCGGTCGCGCAGGTGCTCCCCCGCCATGCCCTTTCCGGCCAGCGCCTTGAGGTCCATCCCGGCGCAGAAGGCACCCCCGGCCCCGGTGAGCACGATCGAGCGGACGCCGTCGTCCTCGTCGGCCTCGATCCAGCCGTCGTACAGGCCGACGAGCATGGAGATCGAGAGCGCGTTTTTCGCCTCGGGCCTGTTGAGCGTGAGCACGAGTGTGGCGCCCTCGCGCCGCACGGTGAGGTGTTCCGTCCCACCCATGGACCCTCTCCCCTCCGGAAGGGATCGTCCCCCCTCCACAAGAACGAGAACAGGTTGCAGTAGCCGGGGAGGCACTTCAAGGGTTTTCTGACAGACAGTCAGATTTCTTCGCGCGAACCCTTCCCACTTGCCGCGCCCTTTGCTCTGATGACCGGCGAACGGACAGGTGCGCCTTTCTTCGTCACGGTCGCCGGGGTCAGGAGGAGCGGTGGAGTACAACCTTGCCGATCTGTTCGAGTCGGTCGTCGACGTGGCCGCGGACCGCGAGGCGCTCGTCTACCTCGACCACCCCGGCACGGGTGCGGAACGCCGGCTGACCTACGCGGAGCTGGACGCCGCCGCCAACCGCATCGGCCATCATCTGATCGACAGCGGCATCCGGCCGGGCGAGCATCTCGGCCTGCACCTCTACAACGGGGTCGAGTACCTCCAGACCGTGCTCGGCTGCCTGAAGGCGCGGGTCGTACCGGTCAACGTGAACTACCGCTACGTCGAAGAGGAACTGGTGTACCTCTACCGGGACGCGGATCTCGTCGCGCTGGTCTTCGACGCGGAGTTCGACGACCGGGTGGCGGCGGCCCTGCCCCGGGCACCGAAGCTGCGGCACCTGGTGCGGGTGGGTGAGCCGGTGGACGCGGGGCTCAAGGCTCTCGCCTTCACCGAGGCCGAGGCGGCCGGGTCGCCCGAGCGGGGGTTCCCGGCGCGTTCGGCGGACGACCAGTTCATCATCTACACCGGCGGCACGACCGGGATGCCCAAGGGTGTGATGTGGCGTCAGGAGGACCTGTTCTTCGCGGGGCTGGGCGGCGGAGCGCCCACCGGTGAGCCGGTGCGGCGGCCGGAGGAGCTGGCCGAGCGGGTCGCGGCGGGCGGCAGCGGGATCACCTTCTTCCCCACTCCCCCGCTGATGCACGGCACGTCCACGCTCACCTCCTTCATCGGCTTCAACTTCGGGCAACGGGTCGTGATCCACCGCAAGTTCGTGCCCGAGGAGGTGTTGCGGACGGTCGAGAAGGAGAAGGTCACCAGCATGTCGCTGGTGGGCGACGCGATGCTGCGCCCGCTGATCGACGCCCTGCGAGGGCCGATGAAGGGCACCGACTGCTCCTCCATGTTCAGCGTCTCCTCGTCCGGCGCGATCCTCTCCGAGACCGTGCGCCGCCAGTTCACCGAACTCGTCCCGAACACGATGCTGTTGAACAACTTCGGGTCCTCCGAGTCCGGTTTCAACGGCACGGCGACCAACGACTCCGGGGCGGGCAGCGAGTTCCGGGTCCGCGTGAACTCCCGTACCCGGGTGGTCGATCCGGTCACCCACGAGCCGGTCGCGGCGGGCGAGATCGGCCGGGTCGCGCAGAGCGGCCATGTACCGCTCGGCTACTACAACGACCCGCGGAAAACCGCCGAGACGTTCTTCGAGAAGGACGGCCGCCGCTGGGTGCTGCTCGGGGACATGGGGACGGTCGACGAGGACGGCGTCGTCACCGTCCTCGGCCGGGGTTCGCAGTGCATCAACACCGGGGGCGAGAAGGTGTACCCGGAGGAGGTCGAGCAGGCCCTCAAGTCGCATCCGGACGTGTACGACGCGCTGGTGGCCGGGGTGCCGGACGCGAAGTGGGGCAGCCATGTGGCCGCCGTGGTGCAGCTGCGCGAGGGGGCGCCGCGCCCCTCCCTGGAGGACGTCCAGTCGTACTGCCGTACCCGCCTGGCCGGCTACAAGATCCCGCGCCAGTTGGTGATCGCGGAGGCGATACAGCGTTCGCCGAGCGGGAAGGCGGACTACCGGTGGGCGCGGGAGGTGGCGGTCGCGGCGGACCGCTGACGGTACCCGTGCGGGCGGGGGTGACAAGCCGGGCGTACTCTTTGCGCGCGGTTGACCCGGGCGGTTGAACGTGGGGTGACGCGGAGCCGTACGCGAGGTTGGCGGTCGTGGCCTGCGGGTCCGGTCCGCCATGCCAGCACGGGGCTTCGCACGGAAGGACGTACGGGTGTCGCACCTCACGCCCCCTCGCCAGCAACTGGACACGGACGCGGACGCGTCTGCGCCGGACCGGCTGGAGGAGGCATCACCCGCACCGGCGGCAACCGGCTCCGAGCCGAGCGCCGAGACGGACACAGGCCCGACGGACGACGAACCGGAGGCCGGGCCCGAGCCCGAGCCCGGACCCCGGGCGGAGGCCGAGCCCGGACCCCGGGCGGAGGCCGAGCCCGGACCCCGGGCGGAGGCCGAGGCCGGACCCCGGGCGGAGGCCGAGGCCGGGGCGAGCGGTGACGGAGAGCCGTCCGGGGCGGCCGAGGAGTCCGCCGGGCCCGCCGTCGACGACCGCGCCGGAGCCGAGGCCGCCGGGCCCGCCCCGGCCGAGGACGGAACCGGGACAGCCGTCCAGGGCGCCCCCGCCGCCGGCTCCGCCCGTACCGGCTGGTTCCGGCGGCGTCGGCTGCACCCCCGTGCCGCGGCCTTCGTGCGGGTGGGCACGACCGTCCTGGCCGCCGTGTTCGTGCTCGTGGCGATCCTCGTGCCCGACCGCCTCGACCGGCTCGCTCTCCAGAACTTCCTCCGCCTCCCCGTCGAGGCGCTCTTCCTGGCGATCGTCCTGCTCGCACTGCCGTCGAGGGCACGGCGGATCGCGGCCGTCGTCTCGGGGGCGCTGATCGGCCTGTCCACCGTCCTGAAGTGCCTCGACATGGGCTTCTACCAGACCCTGGCCCGGCCGTTCGACCTGGTCTTCGACTGGGTTCTGCTGACCGACGCGGCGGACTGGGTGAAGGACTCGTTCGGCCACACGGGCGAGGTTCTCGCGGTGATCGGCGTGATCGTCCTGATCGTCGCCGTGCTCGTGCTCAGCGCGCTCGCGATGGTGCGGCTGGCGAACGTGCTGGCCCGCCACCGTGCCGTGGCGGTACGCACCACGCTCGTCCTGGGCGTCGTGTGGGTCACCTGCTTCACGCTGAGCGTGCAGTTCACCGGTGTCCCGTTCGCCACCCAGGGCTACAGCCAGTTCCTGGCCAACCGTGTGAAGTACGTCCGCGAGGGGCTGGGGGACGCCGACGTCTTCAAGAAGCAGCTCGTCGTCGACGCCTATGCCGACACGCCGTCCGACCGGCTACTGACCGGGCTTCGGGGCAAGGACGTGCTGTTCACCTTCATCGAGAGCTACGGCCGGGTGGCGATCGACGATCCGGCGATGGCACCGGAGATGGACGCGACGCTGGCGGAGGGGAACGCCCGGCTCAAGGCGGCCGGGTTCGCGGCGCAGAGCGGCTGGCTCAGGTCGCCCGTCACGGGCGCCGGCAGCTGGCTCGCCCACTCGACGTTCCTGTCCGGTCTGTGGGTCAAGAACCAGCAGCGGTACCGGACCCTGACGACCAGTGACCGCGCGACCCTGACCAGCTACTTCCAGAAGACCGGCGCCTGGCGCACGGTGGGCATCGTCCCGGGCGTGCGCAAGGCCTGGCCCGAGGGCAAGTACTTCGGCCTCGACCACATCTACGACTCCACGCACCTCGGCTACCAGGGCCCGTACTTCAGCTGGACGCCGGTGCCGGACCAGTTCAGCCTGGAGGCCTTCCAGAAGCTGGAGCACGGGAAGAAGAACCGCGACCCGATCATGGCGGAGATCATCCTGGCCTCCAGTCACAACCCCTGGTCCCCCATCGCTCACATCATCGACTGGAAGGACCTCGGGAACGGCAGGATCTTCTACAAGATCAAGAAGGAGGGCACCAACCCCACGGAGGTCTGGAAGAGCGCGCAGCGCGTGCGGACCGAGTACCGCAAGGCGATCCAGTACTCCGTGGACAGCCTGACCCAGTGGGTCCAGCGCTATGGCGACGACAACACGGTCCTCGTCTTCCTCGGCGACCACCAGCCCGTCCCGACGGTCACGGGCGGCGGCAACACCAGCAGGGACGTGCCGATCACCATCGTCGCCCGCGACCCGAAGGTCCTGGCGCGCGTCTCCGGGTGGGGCTGGACGGACGGGCTGAAGCCCGCGGACAACGCACCGGAGTGGGCCATGAACCAGTTCCGGGACCGCTTCCTGAAGGCGTTCGGGCCGCAGGGCTGAGTTCGCCCGGGTGGCCGGCAGGCCAGACGTCCGCCCCGGCGGCACGCCGGGGCGGCACGGGGCGTTCGCGGTCACACTCTGTGCATACGATACGGCGTCGATCATGCACACGGTGTCATGACGGTCGCACGGAAGGACCTCCGGTGCCGCACCCCACGCCCGCCCGGTTGCCGGACACCGGAGCCACGCCGACCGGTGCGGGGGGTGCGGGCGGCCGGCCGCGAAGGCATCCGCGTGTCGCCCGGACCGTCACGGCCGGGACGACCGTCCTGGCCGCCGCCCTGCTCCTGGCCGCGCTGCTGCTGCCGGACCGGCTCGAAGAGCTCAGGCCCGAGTCGTTCCTGCGGCTCCCGGCCGAGGGGATCGTGCTGATGGCGGTCCTGCTGGTGCTGCCCGGGCGGGCGCGGCGCGTCACGGCGGTGCCGGCGGGCGCGGCGCTGGGGGTGCTGACCCTGGTGAAGTGCCTGGACATGGGCTTCTACCAGGTGCTGCAACGGCCGTTCGACCTGGTGCTCGACTGGATCCTGCTGGACGACGCGGCGGACTACCTGCGGGAGTCCTTCGGCCGGACCAGCGAGGTGCTCGCGATCACCGGGGCCCTGCTCCTGGCCGCGGCCGTGCCGGCCGTGACCGCCCTCGCGCTGGTACGGCTCGCCGAGCGGCTGGCGCGCCGGCGCCCCCGAGCAGGTCGGACGGCCCTTGTCCTGGCCGTCACCTGGGTCACCTGTGCCACCTTCGGCCTCCGGGCCGGCGGCGCGCCCGTCGCCGCCACGCTCGACGCCCAGTTGGTGGACGAGCGGGTGCGGGCGGTGCGCGCCGGTCTGGCGGACGCGCGGGTCTTCGCGGCGGAGGCCGCCGTCGACGCCTTCGCGAGCACTCCGCCGGACCGGCTGCTGACGGGGCTGCGCGGCAAGGACGTGCTGTTCACGTTCGTCGAGAGCTACGGCCGTACGGCGATCGAGGACCCGGCGATGGCGGGGCCGGTCGGCGCGGTCCTCACCGAGGGCGCCGCCTCCCTCAGGGCGGCCGGTTTCGAGGCGCGCAGCGGCTGGCTGCGCTCCCCGGTGCTGGGGGCGGGCAGCTGGATGTGCCACGCCACGCTGCTGTCCGGGCTGTGGATCAACAACCAGCGGCGTTACCGCAACCTGGTCTCCGGCGACCGGACGACCCTCGGCGCGTACTTCCGCAGGACGGGCGCGTGGCGCACGGTCGGCGTCGTCCCGGGCGTCCGCAAGGCCTGGCCGGAGGCCCGGTTCTTCGGCCTCGACCGCTCCTACGACTCCACGCGCCTCGGCTACCACGGCCCGTACTTCAGCTGGACGCCCGTCCCCGACCAGTTCACGCTGGAGGCCTTCGACCGCCTGGAGTACGGCAGGAAGAACCGGCGCCCGATGATGGCGGAGATCATCCTGGCCTCCAGCCACCAGCCCTGGGCGCCCCTGCCGCGCATGATCGACTGGAAGGACCTCGGCGACGGCTCGGTCTTCGGGCCCATCCGGCGGGCGGGCAAGGACCCGGCGGAGGTCTGGAAGGACACGGAGCGCGTGCGCACCGAGTACCGGGTCTCGATCGAGTACTCGCTGCGCAGCCTGTTCGGGTTCATGCGGCGCCACGCCCGCCAAAACACGGTCCTGGTCTTCCTGGGCGACCACCAGCCCCGCCCGGAGGTCGTCGCGGGCAGCCCGCGCCGGGACGTCCCCGTCACGATCGTCGCCCGGGACCCGGCGGTCCTGGACCGGGTCGCCGGCTGGGGCTGGACGCCGGGCCCCAAGCCCGCCGCCGACGCGCCGATCTGGGCGATGGACCGGTTCCGCGACCGCTTCCTGACGGCGTTCGGACCGCAGGACCCGACTCCGGCTCAGGCGTCCAGGAAGCCGACGGTGCGGCGGACGAACCACTCGGGGTCGTCGAGCCAGGGGTAGTGACCGGCGCCGGGCTGTACGGCGACCTCGGCGTGCGGGAAGGCCTCCGCGGTCCGCCGGGCCAGGGCGGGGCCGGGTCCGCCGTCGAGTTCTCCGGCGTACACGAGGACCGGCGCGGCGAGGGCGCGCAGGGCGGCCCGGGTGGTGTCCGGGGTGAAGGCGCCCTCGGCGAAGTACCGGTCGGCGGCCTCGTCGTTGGTCTGCTCGCCGGTGGCCGCGACATGGGCCCTGGCGGCAGCGTCCCAGCGGCCGTGGAAGAAGGGCATGAACACCTCGTCGAAGTCCCCGGAGCCGGTCAGCCATGCCTCCAGCGCGGGGAACGCTCCCTCGAACCAGGGCTCCGCGGCCCGCAGCCGGGCCGCCGCCAGCCGCTCCTCGGGGGTGGCGTGCAGGCCCAGAGCCGAGGGGTTGCCGGTGATCAGGGCGAGCCGCCGCACCCGGTCGGGATGGGCTGCCGCGTACAGGATCGCCAGACTCGCGCCCGCCGAGTGCGCCAGTACGTCCATGTGGTCGAGCCCCATGTGGGCCCGCAACATCTCCACGTCGTCGACCAGTCGGTCGCAGCGGTACGACGCCGGGTCGGCGGGCGTCGCGGAGTCGCCGGTCCCCCGCAGGTCGAGCAGGATCAGCCGGCGACGGGCGGTTAGACCGCCGAGGTCGCCGAGGTAGGCGGAGGCGCGCATGGGGCCGCCGGGCAGTACGACGAGCGGTTCGCCCTCGCCTCTGACGTGACAGGCGAGGCGGGTGCCGTCCGCCGCGGTGAAGGTGGGCATGGCGCCGATCTTCGGGGACGGCGGCGCGGTGCCGCAACGGATTTGGCCGGACGGCCTCGGGTTCAGGGACTCGCCTGCGGCTTGCTCACCCGGAACACGAACTGCCCGCAGAACGTGAGCTTGCGGAGGTTCACCAGGGCCGGGTCCCGCTTGCCCTTGCGGGCCCAGGCGTCGATCTCCGTGTTGAGCGGCGACTCCTTGCGCCAGAACTGACCGTACTCCTGCCGCCGCGAGCCGTGGTAGGTGCGCATGATCAGGGTCACGCCGTCGAGGGAGGGCCGGATCTCCTCCAGGGCGAGCCCGGCCTCCTCGACCAGCATCCGGAACCCGTAGGGCGTGTAGTTCCAGAGGCTGAAGGAGTGGTAGGGCTCGAACTGGGAGGTGCTGCCGATGAACAGCCCGCCCGGGCGCAGCACCCTGCTCACCTCCGCGAGCAGTTCCCTGGGCCGCGCCACGTGTTCGAAGACCTGGTGGGAGTAGACGAGCGGCACGGCGTCGGAGCGGAACGGCAGGTTGACTCCGTCGAAGTGCACCACGCTGTCGTCGCCGGGCCCGCGCTGGGCGGCCTCCGGTGAATCGCGGATGTCGACCCCCACCCACCGGACGCCGGAGTGGTGCTTGCGGAAGAGTCCGGCCGAGGTGCCGCGCCCGCAGCCGAGGTCGACCACCCGGTCCGGTCGCCGCGGCGAGCTCATGGCTTCGTCGAGGTAGTAGCGGGAGGTGACCTGGCGGGCGTGGTCGTCGGGGATGCAGTCGCGCATGAGTTCCCACAGGGTCGACATGGCACCAAGTTACGGAGGCGCCCTTCTTCGGGCCACCTCCGGGCGGGCGTCCGGGACGGCCGTCATCCCTTGGGGCGAACGGGGGTGCGCCGCCGGCGGGACCGGCCGGCCGGTGCCGGACAGGTCACGGGCGGCCGGCAGGTGGCCGGAGCGCGGCGTCCCGCAGGGGCCCGGGACGCCCGCGAGTGCGCCGAGGGGGCGGAAGGCGGCAGCCCGTGTCTGCTGTGTGCGCGTCACCGGTGAACGGCGGACGTGGTGCCGGGACCGCACAAGGTACGGGTCCGGATTTCTCGGGTCCGCCTGGGAGCCCCGGCCCCGAACCTGACGGGAGTCGCTTCCCGGCCTCTCACGAGGAGGGGCCGAACCGCTCGCGCAGTTCCCGCTTCAGGATCTTCCCGCTGGCGTTGCGGGGCAGCTCGTCCACGAACAGGACCCGCTTGGGCGCCTTGAAGGCGGCCAGCTTCTCCTTCACATGGGCGATCAGCCCGGCCTCGTCGATCTCGCCGCGCGGGACGACGACCGCCGTGACCGCCTCGATCCAGCGCTCGTCGGGCAGGCCGATGACCGCGGCCTCGGCGACCGCCTCATGGGTGTAGAGGGCGTCCTCGACCTGCCGTGAAGCGACCAGCACGCCACCGGAGTTGATGACGTCCTTCACCCGGTCGACGATCGTGTAGTAGCCGTCGGCGTCGCGCACCGCGAGGTCGCCGGAGCGGAACCAGCCGTCCCGGAAGGCCTCTTCGGTCTCCTCGGGCTTGTCCCAGTAGCCCTCGCACAACTGCGGTGAGCGGTAGACGATCTCACCGGGGGTGCCGTCGGGCACGTCCTCGCCGTCCTCGCCGACCACGCGGGCCTCCACGAACAGGACGGTGCGGCCGCAGGAGTCCAGCCGCCCCTTGTGCTCCTCGGGCGCGAGCACGGTGGCGAGGGGTCCGATCTCGCTCTGCCCGAAGCAGTTGAACAGGGCGAGGTCCGGCAGCCGTTCACGCAGCCGCTCCAGGACCGGCACCGGCATGATCGACGCCCCGTAGTAGGCCTTGCGCAGTCCGGCGAGGTCGCGGGTGGCGAAGTCGGGCCGGTTGGAGAGCCCGATCCACACGGTGGGCGGCGCGAACAGGCTGTCCACCTCGCCGGCCTCGATCAGGTCGAAGAGGGTGTCGCCGTCCGGCCCGTCGAGGATGATGTTGGTCGCGCCCACCGCCAGGTAGGGCAGCAGGAACACGTGCATCTGCGCCGAGTGGTAGAGCGGCAGCGCGTGCGCGGGCCGGTCCCCGGCACTCAGGTCGAGGGCGGCGATCGCGCTCAGGTACTCGTGCACCAGCGCCCGGTGGGTCATCATCGCGCCCTTGGGCAGCGCGGTGGTCCCGGAGGTGTAGAGCAGTTGCACCAGGTCCTCGGTGCGCGGTTCGGGCCCGTCGTACGGCGCCGCGTCCGTGAGCCGGGCGAGCAGCGAGCCGTCGGCGTCGCGCAGCGGCAGCGCCGGTACGCCGTCGGGGAGCCGGCCGGCGAGGTCGGGGTCGGCGAGGACCAGCGAGCTGCCCGACTGGGCGACGATGTAGGCGAGGTCGTCGCCGGTCAGGTTCTGGTTGACCGGGACGTGGACCAGGCCGGCGCGGGCGCAGGCGAGGAAGGCGATCAGGTAGGCGTCGGAGTTGTGGCCGTAGGTGCCGACCCGGTCACCGCGGTCGAGGCCCTGGCCGAGCAGTACGCTCGCCGCGCGCGAGACGGCGGCGTCGAGTTCCTGGTACGTCCACCGCCGCTCGCCGTAGCGCACCGCGACCCGCGCGGGAGTGCGCCGGGCGCTGCGCCGCAGTACCCCGTCCACCGTGCTGCCCTGTCCCTGCGTCATGACTCATGATCCTCGGCCCGTCGCCGGGACAGGTCAAGCGACCGCGGAGGAAGCACCGAAAACCCATGGGGCCGTTCGCTCGCCTTCTGCCTCCCGCTCGGGGCCTGGACGGCCGGACCGGGCGGGAGCACACGGGAGTGGCCCATGGCCGCCCAGTGGTTCGGCGTGCGCATTCCCGTCAAGACCCCGCCGGCCGGGGCGTATCGCCGACGCGCGCCTTGGCCGACGAGCACCACTTCGGCGCGGCACCGGTCGACGCCGTCATCTGCCCCGGCCCCCGCGCCGTCTGCGCCGAACTGCTCCTGGCCGAGGGGCGGCACGCCGAGGCGGCGCGGCTGCCGGCCGCGGTCGGGGACTGGCTGGACATGCGGGACCGGCGCAACCCGGCCTGGTGCCCGGGGCGGTTGCGGCCGGCGTCCGCGCTCGCCCCCGTCGCCCCCGAAGAAGCCGTCGGTCATGCCGAGGAAGCCGTGTCCCGGGCCCGGGAGTCCGGTGCCGCCTAGGCCGTCGGGCAGGCGCTGTGCGTGCTTGCCGAGGTGACCGGCGGTCGGCCTGTGGCCCTTCACCACCCGCGTCCCTGAGGCGCCGGGTGCGGGTCACACCGGCCGGGTGCGTCCCTCCCAGTAGGGGTCCCGCAGCCGCCGCTTGTAGAGCTTGCCGTTGGGGTCGCGGGGCATCTCCGCGATGAAGTCGACGGTCTTCGGGCACTTGTAGCCGGCGAGTTGCCCGGCGCAGTGGGCGAGGAGTCCGGCGGCGAGGTCCGGGCCGGGCTCGTGTCCGGGGGCGGGTTCGACGACGGCCTTCACCTCCTCGCCCCAGTCGTCGTGCGGGATGCCGAAGGCGGCGGCATCGGCGACGGCGGGATGGGAGAGGAGCACGGACTCGATCTCGGCGGGGTAGATGTTGACCCCACCCGAGATGATCATGTCGATCTTGCGGTCGCGGAGGAACAGGTAGCCGTCCTCGTCGAGGTAGCCGAGGTCGCCGACGGTGAAGAAGTCACCGATGCGGTTCTTCTTCGTCTTGGCCTCGTCCTTGTGGTAGGCGAAGCCGCCGGTGTTCATCTTCATGTAGACGGTGCCGAGTTCGCCGGGCGGCAGCCGGTTGCCGTCGTCGTCGAAGACCGCGAGTTCGCTGATGGGCCAGGCCTTGCCGACCGTACCGGGCTTCTTCAGCCAGTCCTCGGCGGTGGCGAAGGCGCCGCCGCCCTCGCTGGCCGCGTAGTACTCCTCCACGCTGGGGCCCCACCAGTCGAGCATGGCCCGCTTGACGTGGTCCGGGCAGGGGGCGGCGCCGTGGATGGCGTGCCGCATGGAGGAGACGTCATAGCGTGCCCGCACATCCTCGGGGAGGGCGAGCAGGCGGTGGAACTGGGTGGGGACCATATGGGTGTGGGTGCACTTGTGTGCGTCGATCAGGCGGAGCATCTCCTCGGGCGTCCACTTGTCCATGAGGACGAGACGGTGGCCTATGTGGAGGGAGGCGCCGGCGAACTGGAGTACGGCCGTGTGGTAGAGCGGCGAGCAGACCAGGTGGACGTTGTCGTCGAAGGGCCGGATGCCGAAGATGCCGAGGAAGCCGCCGAGGTAGGCCTCCTCGGGGAGCCTGCCGGGCAGTGGGCGGCGGATGCCGCGGGGGCGGCCCGTCGTCCCCGAGGTGTAGTTCATGACCCAGCCCAGTTCGCGGTCCGCGGGCGCCGACCCGGGCTGTCCGTCGAGGAGTTCGGCGTACGGCCTGAAGCCCTCGACCGCGCCGATCGCGTACCGGTGGGTGGCCGGGAGGCCGGCCTCGTCGGCGGCGTGCCGGGCCGGGCCGGCGAACCGTTCGTGGGCGAGGAGCACCTTGGCACCGGAGTCGGCGACGATCCAGGCGATCTCCGGGCCGACGAAGTGGTGGTTGACCGGGACCAGGTAGAGGCCGGCCTGGGTGGCGGCCAGGTAGGCGGTGACGAACTCGGGCCCGTTCGGCAGGACGACCGCGAAGGCGTCGCCCCGTTCCAGGCCCGCGGCCCGCAGGCCGTGGACGAGCTGGTTGGTGGCCGCGTGCAGACGGCCGGCGGTCCATTCCTCGCCGTCGGGTGCGACGAGGACCGTGCGGTCGGGGTCCAGGGTGGCCTGGGCCCAGAATCCGGCGGGGGGCGTGCTGGTCACGTGCCGCTCCTTCCGGCGATGCGGTTGATGCGGTCGACGGCCTGCTCGAAGCCCCGGGTGAGGTCGTCGAAGACCGCCTGGACGCTGCGTTCGCTGGTCATGCGGCCGACGATCTGGCCGACAGGGGTGCCGAGCAGGGGCTCGACCTCGTACTTCTGGATGCGGGTGAGGGCCTCGGCGACGAGCAGGCCCTGCAAGGGCATGGGGAGGGTGCCCGGGCCGTTCGGGTCGTCCCAGGCGTCGGTCCACTCGGTGCGCAGCTGGCGGGCCGGTTTGCCGGTCAGGGCGCGGGAGCGGACCGTGTCGCCGGAGCCGGCGGCGAGGAGTTTGCGGGTCACGGCGGGCGAGGAGAGATCGGCCTCTGTGGTGGTCAGCCACATGGAGCCCAGCCACACTCCCTGGGCGCCGAGGCTCAGCGCGGCGGCCACCTGCGGCCCGCTGCCGATGCCGCCCGCCGCCAGTACGGGCAGCGGGTCCACGGCGTCGACGACCTCCGGGGTGAGCACCATGGTGGCGATCTCGCCGGTGTGGCCGCCGGCCTCGTAGCCCTGGGCCACGACGATGTCGATGCCCGCGTCCCGGTGCTTCACGGCGTGCCGGGCGCTGCCGGCCAGGGCGGCGACCAGGATGTCCTGGTCGTGGGCGCGGTCGACGACGTCGGCGGGCGGCGAGCCGAGGGCGTTGGCGAGCAGCCGGATCGGATAGTCGAACGCGACGTCGAGCTGGGTCCGGGCGACCTGCTCCATCCACCCGGTGATGCGCCAGCCGGACGCCTCGCCGTCGGCGAGCCCGGGCACGCCGTACTTGGCCAGGGTGTCCCGTACGAACTGCCGGTGGCCTTCCGGGATCATCGCCTCGACGTCGGCCTCGCTGACGCCCTCCACCTTCTTGGCGGGCATGACGACATCGAGTCCGTACGGCTTCCCGTCGACATGCGCCTCGAGCCAGTCGAGGTCGCGTTTGAGGTCGTCGGGGGCGGTGTAGCGGACCGCGCCGAGCACTCCGAAACCGCCGGCCCGGCTGATGGCCGCGGCCACGGCGGGAAACGGCGTGAAGCCGAAGACGGCGTGCTCGACTCCCAGGGCCTTGCTCAACTCCGTCTGCATGGGCGCAGGATGCCGCAGTCGCGCGGCCGAAGGAAGAGGTTTTCTGATGCCCCGTCAGATTCTTTGGGTTCCCGGCCGGATTTCCCTGCCGCCCTCGCCCGGCGCCGGTACCCGTCCGGCCCGCCGTCCCTCCCCGGCGGGCGAGGTCTCCCTGATCACGTGCCGGCGCGCCGGGCCAGTGATGATCACGGATCGCTGCCGACCAGCACCGCCCAGCTCGTCCGCCACCGCGGTGAGGTGACCGCGTCCTCGTCGCGCCCGGTCAGCTGTCGCCCTGTTCCAGTACCGCCATCGCCGCGTTGTGCCCCGGCACCCCGCTCACCCCTCCCCCGCGCACCGCGCCCGCCCCGCACAGCAGGACGTTGGCGTGCCGGGTCTCCACGCCCCAGCGGCCGGTGCCGTCCTGGGCGTGGGGCCAGGAGAGGTCGCGGTGGAAGATGTTGCCGCCGGGCAGGCGCAGGTCGCGTTCGAGGTCCAGGGGGGTCTTCGCCTCGATGCAGGGGCGGCCGTGGGCGTCGAGGGCCAGGCAGTCGGCGATCGGCTCCGCGAGGTGGGCGTCGAGCTGGGCGAGGGTGGACTTGAGGAGTTCGTCGCGCACGGCGTCGTTGTCGGCGGTGAAGAGCCGGGCCGGGGTGTGCAGGCCGAAGAGCGTGAGCGTCTGGTAGCCGCGTTCGGCCAGGTCACGGCCGAGGATCGTGGGGTCGGTCAGGGAGTGGCAGTAGATCTCCGAGGGCGGGGCGGCGGGGAGCCGGCCGGCCGCCGCCTGGGCGTGGGCGGTGGCCAGTTGCTCGTAGCCCTCGGCGATGTGGAAGGTCCCGGAGAACGCCTCACGCGGGTCGACGGCGGTGTCGCGCAGCCTGGGCAGCCGCTTGAGCAGCATGTTCACCTTCAGCTGGGCGCCCTCGGCGGGCTCCGGAGCCGGGTCGCCGGTGAGGGCGGCGAGTTCCTGCGGGGAGGCGCCCACCAGGACGTGCCGGGCGGCGGCGACGCCCTCCCCGTCGGCGGTGCGGTAGGCGACCTCGGCGGCGCGGCCGTCCGTCTCGATCCGTACCGCCTCGTGCCCGGTGGCGAAGACCGCGCCCGCCGCGCGCGCGGCGGCGGCCAGCGCGTCGGTGAGGGCGCCCATGCCGCCGACCGGCACGTCCCAGGCACCGGTGCCGCCGCCGATGACGTGGTAGAGGAAGCAGCGGTTCTGGCGCAGGGAGGCGTCGTGGGCGTCGGCGAAGGTGCCGATCAGCGCGTCCGTGAGGACGACCCCGCGGACCAGGTCGTCCGTGAAGTTCTCCTCGATCGCCACCCCGATCGGCTCCTCGAACAGCGCCCGCCAGGCCGCCTCGTCGTCGATCCGGCGGCGCAGTTCGTCGCGCGCGGGCAGCGGTTCGGTGAGCGTCGGGAAGACGCGCTCGGCGACCCGGCCGGTCATGCCGTAGAACCGCTGCCACGCCTGGTACTCGGTCTTGCCCCCGGTCAGCCGTTCGAACGCCTCGCGGATCCGCCGCTCGCCGCCGCCGACCAGCAGCCCGGTCGGCCGCCCGTCGCGCTCCACGGGCGTGTACGAGGAGATGGTGCGGCCGCGGACCCGGAAGTCCAGGCCGAGGTCGCGGACGATCTTCCTCGGCAGCAGACTGACCAGGTAGGAGTAGCGGGACAGCCGCGCGTCGACACCGGCGAAGGGGCGGGTGGAGACGGCGGCGCCGCCGGTGCGGCCCAGCCGCTCCAGCACCAGCACGGTGCGGCCGGCCCGGGCCAGGTAGGCGGCCGCGACGAGGCCGTTGTGGCCGCCGCCGACGATGATGGCGTCGTAGGTGCGCGAGATTTCGGTGGCAGCGGGCATGGTTCTTCGTAACACATGATGATCTAGGCGGGTAAGAGGCGTGCCGGTGCGCTCCGCCGGGGGGCCGCTTTCGAGGCGCGGGGGGCGTACGTCGTATGTACGTGCGGGCCGGATGTGGCTGGGCGCGCGGTTCCCCGCGCCCCTGTGGGGCGCGTGGTGGGGGCGGTTTTGAAGCCGGCCTCCTGACGCGCGCTGCCGGCGCGCTACCGCCGCCCTCCGGTACGGCTCGACCGCCTCGGCGCCCCGCCCCAGCTGCTCCAGGCAGTGCGCCTCGCCGTTGCGGCCGGCCAGGGTGTCCGGGTGGGCGGAGCCGGGGACGCGTTCCCGGGCGGAGGCGACGCGCCGGTACGCGGTCAGCGCGTCCGGCCGGCCGCCGAAGGCGCAGCTCCTCACCGTGCCGACGGTGACGCCGCGGCGGGAGAGCGCGGCGGCCGCTCTCGCCTCGCGCCTGAACCTGCTCCCGCAGGACGCGGGTGAACGCCTGGTCCTGGTGCGGGCCGAACGGTTTGAGGCGCTTCACGGCGACCTGCCGGCCGAGGGACTCGTCGCGGGCCCGCCACACCTCTCCCGCCCCGTCCCGCCCCGCCCCGCCCGATCAGGTCGAGCAGCCGGTACCGCCGCTGGACCAGCCTGCTGTCAGCCCTCGCCTCCAGCTCCGCCGCCCCGCAGGGCGCCGTCCGGGTCCGGCCGCGCCGTGACGCACCCCCCACTCGTCCAGTACGGCGGCCTATCGCCCGACTTTGTACGGTGCGGGGCGTGCGTCCGGGCCGAGCCTCGCCATGGCGCGCAGGATGTGTTTGGGCGGGAGTTGCCAGCGCAGACGTGCGGGAACGCAGCGCAACAGGGAGCCGGTGGCGCGCAGCCGGCGGGTGACGACCGCCGGTTCGGGGGCCGGTCTGCCGTACAGCTCATGGGCGTACGGCGGCAGGGAGGCGTACGCCAGATGTGCCACGCGCCGCCACAGCACCTCGCGCGCCGGTATCAGGAGGGGGTGCGTCGGCGGGCGGAGCAGGAAGTCGTCCACGACGCGTGCGTCGGCCCCGGCGGCGAGCCGCGGCCGCATCTTCTCGAAGTAGGCGGCCATCTCCGCGCGGTCGCCGGGTACGACGGCGGGGTCGAGCCCCACCAGGCGGGCGCTGACCCGGTGTTCGGCGAGGTAGCGGTCGGCCTGGGCGTCGGTGAGCGGGAAGCCGGAGCGGCGGACGACGTGCAGATACGAGTCGATCTCGGCGCAGTGCACCCACAGCAGCAGGTCGGGCTCGTCCACGCCGTAGCGTTCGCCGGTGTCCGGGTCCGTCGCGCCGAGCATGCTGTGGATCTTCCGGATCCGGGCTCCGGCCCGCTCGGCGGCCTCGCTGGTGCCGTAGGTCGTGGCGCCGACGAAGTCGGCGGTGCGCAACAGCCTGCCCCAGGCGTCACGCCGGAAGTCGGAGTTCTCCAGCACGCCGCGCACCGCGCGCGGGTGCAGCGCCTGCAGGTAGAGCGCACGGACGCCGGCGACCCACATCATCGGGTCGCCGTGCATCTGCCAAGTCACGGAGTCGGGGGTGAAGAGCCCCGTTTCAGCGTCCATACCGGCAGTGTGACCAGGATTCTTGGTTGGCATCAAGCAACGATTGTGACCTGCGCTGCTGCCAACTAGGTTCAGCAACTGGCGGTACGAAATCAGAGAGACAGTCGGCACTTTGGTACAGCGCAGGTCACGGAGTGTTTCACCGGGGGCACGGGGGGCCATGTGCCCTCCTGGCGGAAGGCTCCCTCGGGTGCGACCGACGGACTTCAGCCAGAATGACTTCGGCCGACCGAGAACGCAGCGACCCGACCGCCGCGGACTCACGTCCGGCCTTCTCGGTATGTCCCAAGCAGGAGCGGCCGTGGTCGGCGTGATCGTCACCGGATCGACGCCCCTTGCCGGTGGCGATGTGCGTACGGGGCGCCTTCGCCGTCCTGGCCTGCCTGTGGTTGGTGGCACGCCTCCCGGACCGGCCGGCCACCGCCGATGCCCGGACCGCGTTCGGCCTGCGGGAGCTGGGGCGGACGTTCTGGGTGAATCCCGTCCGGCATCCCGACTTCGGCTGGTCCTGGATCAACCGCCTCCTCATCTTCATGTCGATCTCGTCCGTCCTGAATTACCGGCTCTACTACCGGACGGACACCATCGGCCTGTCGGACGACAGGGCGAAGGAGCTGATCCAGATCTCGACCGGCATTCAGACGGTGCCGGTCCTCCTGGCCTCGTACGCGGCGGGGTGGCTATTGAACCGGGGCGTGCGACGCCGGGTGTTCGTCTTCGTGTCGGCGCTCATCGCCGCGGTCGGCCTGCCGGCGCTCACCGTCAACCGCAGCGAGACGGGCTTCCTGATCGCGATGGTCCTGGTGAGCCTCGGCGAGGGCACCTGCTTCGCGGTCGACCTGGCCTTGGCCACCGAAGTCCTGCCGGACAGCGACCACGCCGCGGGCAAGGACCTCGGCGTCTTCGACCTGGCGAACCAGCTTCCCCGGTCGCTCGCCCCGGCCTTCCCCGCCATCGGAGGAGGAGACAACTACACCGCCTTGTACACGGTCGGCACGATCTGCGCGGTAGTTGGTGCGTTCGCCATCCTGCGGGTGCGCGTCCGGTGACTTCCGGCCTGTTCAACGTGATGCGGACCTGCCGCCCGCGGGCTGCCGGGCAATGCGCCCGGGAGCCCGCGGGCGGGGGTGTCGGTGCCGCAGTGGCGCCCGCGATCGCGAGGCGCCACAGGGCCCACGAAGTGGTTTCCCGTGGACGCTGCGGGGACGCTGCCGTCAGGTTTCCAGGCGCAGCGCGGACACCGGGCACGATCTCACGGCGGAGTCCACGAGCGGGCGGTCCTGTTCCCGGGGGTGGTCGTCGAGCAGGACTACCTGGCCGTCGTCACCGACTTCGAAATAGCGGTCGGCCATGGCCTCGCACATGCCGAGGCCCTCGCATTTGTGCAGGTCGGCGAGAATACGCATGTCAGGCCTCCTCAGTGGCCAGAGGGACGAAGTCGACCTTTTCGCGGACACCGCAGTCCGGGCAGGTCCAGTCGTCGGGGATCTGCGACCACGGGGTGCCGGCGGCGAACCCCTCCAACTCGTTGCCCTCGGCCACGAGATAGGTGTGGCCGCAGCCGGGGCAGCGGGCGGCCTCGACGTTGTCCGTGAAGGTACCGGCCGAGTGGTCGACGCCGCCGGCGGTGGCGGGTGCGCCCGCCGGCGTGGGGTACTGGGCGAGCAGTTTCCCGAGCTTGCCGGGCTGGACGTTTGCGCGGCGGATGTCACCCCGGAAGTGGGAGACCACCAGGGGGTCCATGAGCCGCCGGAACAACGGCGGGAACAGAGCGACGACCATCATGCCGGTGTACCCGGTCGGCAGGACGGGGCTCTCCTCGAAGTCGCGCAGGGTCTGGAAGCGCCGGGTGGGGTTGGCGTGGTGGTCGCTGTGGCGCTGCAGGTGGTAGAGCAGGACGTTGGTGGCGATGTTGTTGGAGTTCCAGGAGTGTGCCGGCGTGACCCGCTCGTAGCGCTGCTTGCTGCCGTGGGCGACCTTCCGCCGGAGCATCCCGTAGTGCTCCATGTAGTTGACAACCTCGAGCAGGGAGAAGCCGAACACGGCCTGGATCGCCAGGTACGGCAGCACGCCCGCGCCCAGCCACCCGGTCACCGCGCCCCACAGGACGACGGTCATGAGCCAGGCGTTGATGACGTCGTTGCCGAGACGGAACGGGTGCGTGTCGCGGCGCTTGTAGCGCTTGCGCTCGACCTGCCAGGCGCTGCGCAGCGAGCCGGACACGGTGCGCGGCCAGAAGCGGTAGAAGCTCTCTCCCATCCGGCTCGACGCCGGGTCCTCGGGCGTGGCGACGCGGACGTGATGACCGCGGTTGTGCTCGATGTAGAAGTGGCCGTAGGCGCACTGGGCGAGCGCGATCTTGCCGAGCCATCGTTCCAGGTCGTCCCGTTTGTGTCCCAGTTCGTGCGCGGTGTTGATGGCGACACCGGCCACGGTGCCGAGCGTGAACGCCATGCCGATACGGCCCTGGACCGAGACGCCGCCGGTCGCGATGACCCACATGCCGTAGACGAAGCCGCCGTACTGCAAGGGCAGATAGAGGTACGTCACCCAGCGGTAGTAGCGGTCCTCTTCGAGCGCGTCGATGACGGCGTCGGGCGGGTTGGTCGGGTCGTTGCCCGCTACGAGGTCGACGAGCGGAACGACGGCGAGCAGCACGACGGGCCCGAGCCACAGGAACAGGTCGGTTCCGGTGAGTGCGCGCAGCGCGCCGGCGAGGAAGGGCAGCAACGGGACGACCAGGCCCAGCGGCCAGAGGTAGCGCTTCCGGTCCTGCCAGACCTCCTTCCCGTCGATCGGAGCGGGGAGTGGGAAGGTCTTCACGACGCCTCCTTGAGGAACGGACAACGGGGTGGGGGGGAAGAAGAGGGAAGAAGCCGGTGTACTCAGCCGCGCAGCGCGGAGAGGAAGATGCCCGGCAGAACGGACCAGCGGGGACGTGCGGCGAACGAGACCAGGCGGCGGCCGGTGGTGGCCGCCGTACGGTTGTCCACGAACCACGGCGGCTTCGGGGAGATGGTCCACTCGCCGTGGAGAACCGACCTGGGTGCGGGGCGGAACGGCCCCCGGACCACCGTGCGTTCGACGTCGGCCAGTAGTCCGGCGTTGTGTACGACGCCCCGCCCGCTCTGGATGTCATCGAGTGGGTGTCCGGGGAAGGCGCCCCAGGTCGCGTACGGGACCAGGTAGCCGACGCCGGTCCACGCGTTGACGCCGATCGTTCCGTAGTGGAGGGCCTGGACGGCATGGTCGAAGTCGCCGCGCAGGTCGCGACGCGTCCGGGGGTCGATGACGATGTTCGCGCCCAGCGTGCCCCGCAGGCGGTCGTTCGCCGCCGATACGGCCGAGTGCAGGAAGTAGGCTCCCGTGCCGTCGAGCTCGGCGACGCCGAGGACCGGACCGAAGTACTCCGTCCGGAAGGCGGTCTCCGAGTCGTCGGACAGGTCGAGGGAGGGCAGCAGGGTGCGGCCCGGTGCGCCGCCCACGCACTCGGCCATCTCGTGCAGTGCGCGGGCGCGGGAAACACGCTCCTCGGTGCCCGGGTACCAGGCGGGTCGCTGGGGCGCGGCCGAGAGAGCGGCCCGGAGCTCGTCGAGGAAGGCGTCCTTCTGCGGCCAGTCGCGGCTGACGATCACGACCTGGGCCGCGATGCAGTTCGAGCCGCCGTTGTGCAGACGCTGGGTCGCCACGTGGCGGGCCTGGTGGCGCAGGTCGGCGCGGGACCATCGGCCGGGCTGCACGATGACGGGCGCGACTCCGCCCAGCTCGCTCGTGACGGGCTTGTCGAGCAACGGGACACCGGCCGCCTTCGCCGCCGTGCCCCTCTCTCCCGGTCCCCAGACGATGGCGTCGTGCGTCGCCTCGCTGCCCGTCATGTGCACGGCGCCGATGCCGGGATGCCGGACGAGGGCGCTGCCGACATCCGCGCCTCCGGCGACGACGACCACCGCCCCCAGCTCGATGAACGGCGCGAACACGGCCTCCAGGACGGGCCGGAGCGGGTCGGTGACCGGGTTCGGTTTGAGCGCCACGACGCGGTTCATGGCGTACAGCTGGTAGAGCGTGTCCAGCGGGGCGATGGAGAGGATGTTGCCGGCGCCGAGGACGAGGGCCCGTCCCCGGGTGCGGGAGGGATCGCGTTGGGCCAGGCCGGCGGTGCTTCTGAGGTGCTCCGGCGTCACGCCGGGCCGGGTCCAGACCTCTGCCGAGAACCCGTTGAGCAGCAGGCGGTCGTGGATCCCGTGCGGGAGGACCTCGACCGCGGTGCGTCCCCCGGGTGCGGGCCGGGTCGCGAATCCCGAGAGCGGGTCCTCGCCCTTTTCGAGCCGCGCCAGGGTGTCAGCGAGGGCGCGTGCGTATCCGAGCACGGCCCAGGGACCGGAGATCCATTCCTCACCCATGAGCGGTGAGCCGGGCCGCAGTCCCTTGATGCGTCCCGCGATCTCGACCCACTCCTCGGCATGGCGGGCGACGAGCGCGATCAGGTCGGTCAGCAGGCGCCGTCGGTGGCCGAGTGTCAGACCGGACCAGGTCTGTTCGCCCTGTTCAAGGGCTGAGACGGCGCGTTCCACCGAGGCGTGCGCCGCGAGCGGGTCTTCCGCGTCGGCCGGCCGGCGGTGCTGGATCGTCATGCGATTCCCCCCACGCGTGCGGGCGCGCCCGCGAATTCGAGTGCCGCCGCCCATGGCGTACGGCGCGCGATCATGGCCCGGTACTTCATGGTCTTCCGGGGCTGGTCGAGAGTCAGCGCCCCCACGAGGCGGTCTCCTGCCCGGTAGAGGGCCGACCAGGAGCCGCCGTCCGGGTCGCCGACGACACATACCTCGTCGGCCGCGCAGACGCCGACCATCTGGATGCGCGAGCCGTACCAGTCCGACCAGAAGTAGGGCACCGCGGACACGGCGGTCGCCCCGGCCGGGTCGACCGCATGGCGTCCCGCGGCGGCGCCGAGTTCGGCTGCCGCCGCCCAGTTCTCCAGCCGCATCGCGGTGCCGAACAGCGGATTGTGCCAGCGGGCCACGTCACCGGCGGCGTAGACGCCGGGTGCCGCGCGCAGTGTCTCGTCGCAGAGGACGCCGTCGCGGACGGTGAGCCCCGAATCCGACAGCCAGCCGGTAGCCGGCCGGGCGCCGATGCCGACGAGGACCAGGTCCGCCGTCAAGGCCGAGCCGTCCGTCAGCTCGACCCGCTTGCCGTCCGGCCCTTGGCGCACCGCCCGGACCGACACACCGCAGCGCAGGTCGACGCCCGCACGGGCGTGCAGTGCGGCCAGCGCCGGGGCGATCACCGGCCCGGCGGCCCGTACGAGCGGTACTTCGGCCGCCTCGACGATCGTCACGGCCGCGCCTCGTGCGCGCAGGGCGGTGGCGACCTCGGCACCGATGAAGCCGCCACCGACCAGCACGGTGCGGGCGCCGGCAGCCACGTGGGCCCGGACCGCGTGCGCGTCGTCGAGGGTCCGCAGGGTGTGCACGCCCGCCATGCCCTCCGTACCCGCGAGGGCGACGGGTGAGCAGCCGGTGGCGATGACCAGTGCGTCGTACGGCACCGGGCGGCCGCCGACCACCACTTCCCGGTCGTCCAGGCGGAGGCCGCTCGCCGACTCTCCGAGACGGACGTCGACGCCCAGATCCGCGAGCGTGTGTGCGCCCGCGAGCGTGGGCACCGCGGGGTCCTCCTCGTCCTGGAGGAACGCCTTGGACAAAGGCGGCCGGTCGTACGGCATGTGGCGCTCGGCGCCGATCAGCGTGATCGGGCCCGCGTAGCCGCCGGCGCGGGCGCCCTCCACCGCTCGCAGCCCCGCCAGCGACGCCCCTACGACCACCAGTCCGGCCTCCCTCACGGGGTCAGCCCTCCCTTCCGGGAAGGGGCATGCGGCCGCAGGGCCGCCACCGCATGCGCCGGAACCGCCGCTCGACGGGGAGCCACGGCATCGAGGCGCCGGTACGGAGCGCCCAGCGGGGGCCGCGGATCCGGCTCTCCCCTGTTCGGCCACAGCGACATCGCGCGCTCGGCCTGGGCGGTGATCGTCAGCGACGGATTGACGCCCAGGTTGGCGGAGACCGCGGACCCGTCGACGACGTGGAGTCCGTCGTAGCCCCAGACCCGGTGGTACGGATCGATGACACCGTGCGCCGGGTCGTCGGAGATCGTGCAGCCGCCGATGAAGTGCGCCGTCATGGGGATGTCGAAGATCTCGCCGGTGCTGCCGGCGGCGATCCCGCCGATCTTCGCCGCGACCCGCCGGGCGGCGTCGTTGCCCGCGGGAATCCAGGTCGGGTTCGGCTCGCCGTGGCCCGGGCCCGACGTGAGCTTGAAGCGTCCGGCGCGCGTCCGCCGGCCGGATACCGTGATGGAGTTGTCCAGCGTCTGCATCACCAGCAGGATGATGGTCCGCTCCGACCAGCGCCGCGGGGAGAACCAGGTCAGGTTCCGCGGGTGCCGCAGTACCGTCCCCAACCAGGTGAGCCAGCGCGGCGCCCGGCTGTCGCCGTCGGTCAGCGCGTTCTGCAGCAGCGACATCGCGTTGCTGCCTCTGCCGTAGCGCACCGGCTCGATGTGCGTGTGCTCGTCCGGGTGGATCGACGAGGTGATGGCCACGCCCCTGGTGAAGTCGACGTCCTTGCGCAAGGACTTCGCACCGAGGATCGACTCGGAGTTCGTGCGCGTCAGCCGGCCGAGGCTCGGCGAGAGGTCCGGCAGTGAACCGGTGGCCCGGGCCCGGTGCAGCAGCCGCTGGGTGTTGTACGTGCCGGCGCTGACGATCACCTCCCGGGCCCGCCAGCCGCGCCCGTTCCTGCCGGGCCGCCGGGACCGGCCGGTGCGGACCGTTCGCACCTCCCACCCTCCATCGGCCGAGGGGCGCAGATCGGTGACGGTGGTCATCGGCACGACCCGGGCGCCCAGGCTCTCCGCGAGGTACAGGTAGTTCTGGTCCAGGGTGTTCTCGGCGCCGACCCGGCAACCCGTCATACAGGACCCGCACTCGGTGCAGGTGCGCCGGGCCGGGCCCGCACCCCCGAAATAGGGATCGGGGACGAGCGTGCCGGGTGCCGTTCCGGGCTCGCCGAAGAGGACGCCGACCGGGGCCAGGTGGAAGGAGGAACCGACGCCCATGTCCTCCGCGACCCCACGCAGCACGGTGTCCGCGGCGGTCACCGTCGGGTTCGGCGTGACGCCGAGCATGCGGCGCGCCTGGTCGTAGTGGGGCGCCAACTCGTCCTGCCAGTCGGTGATGTGCGCCCAGTGGCGGTCCTCGAAGAACGGCCGCGGCGGCTCGTACAGCGTGTTGGCGTAGTTCAGGGAGCCGCCGCCCACGCCCGCGCCGCCCAGGATGACGACATCCCGCAGCAGGTGGATGCGCTGGATGCCGTAGCAGCCCAGTCGCGGGGCCCACAGGAAGTTGCGGACGTCCCACGACGTCCGGGGAAGCGTCTCCTGCGTGCGGCGCGGGCCCGCCTCCAGGACGGTGACGCGGTATCCCTTCTCCGACAGGCGGAGGGCGCTCACGGATCCGCCGAAACCGGATCCGATGACGAGGACGTCGGTGTCGTAACCGTCGTCGTACTCGGCGGCCTGCGGCGTCGATGCGGGGTCGAACATGCGGTCCTCCGGGGAGAGTCGTGACGACCGCAAGTGTTCGTCTCGTGCCCCGGAGGGTCATCGGTCTGGAAACCGGATGTGCCGGTGCGCGACTGTTACGCGGCACAGCGCCGCGGTCGGCGCCGTCAGGGGTGTGGCGGCTGAGCAGGGCGCAGGACCGTACTGCCGAGCAGCAGGCAGGCCAGCAGGGCGACCTCCACGTCGATCCGGCCCTCCGAGAGCGGCCGGCCGCGGACTTCCTCCGCCTTGCGGATCCGGTACTGAATGGTGTTCTTGTGCAGATGCAGTTCGGCCGCGGCGGTGTTGAGGCTGTGCCCGCTGGACAGGTAGGCCCACACCGTTGCGCGCATGCGGGCGCAGTGCTCGTCGTCGGCGGCAAGACCGCCGAGCACCGACTGGACCCAGGCGCGCAGGTCCTCCACCTCTGCCCCCACCAGTGCGAGCGGGCCGAGCTGGGACGACACCATGAGGGGGCTCGCGTGCGCGGGATCCGCGGCCAGGGCGATGGACTGGGCCTGACGAGCCTGGCGATGGCTGAGGCGGAACCCGTCGAGCCCGGCCCCGGGTTCGCCCACGGCTGTTCGTACGCCGTCGGCCTCCTCACCCATGCGGTCGGCCACGGACACCGGATCGACGGCCGGGCAGGGAATCCAGGCCCAGAGGGTCGAGTCGTCCGGAGCGACGGACAGAACAGGCCGCGGCCCCGTGTCCAGAGCCGACGCCACCCGGGCCAGGTGACGCTCCAGGACGCCCAGACGGTCCGGCTCACCGGTCTCGCGGCCACACCACACGACCACACCCACCATGGGGAGCGTTGCCGGGAAGCCGCTCACCGCCTCCAGTTCCTCCGCATCGGAGTTTCTGCCGTCGAGCAGCGCCTGAACCCTTGCTAGCCGCAGAGTGTTGCGGTGCCGCATCCAGGTGTCCCGCTCCCTCAGGTATGCGGTGACAACCTGCTCGGACACTCGGTCGATGAACGAGAAGGTGAACGACGACAACGCCATCGCGGCGTCCGCGACCTCGTTCGCGGTGACGTCCCGGGCCGCGATCCAGGCGATGATCCGCTGATGGAAGGCCGCCTGCCCGATCCGGTAGGCCCGCAACATGGTGGTGATCGGAACGCCCTGCTGCGCGAGCCGCCGGGCGAACTCAAAGGCGACCGGAGGCGCCGGGAACTCCTCGGTCTGGTCGTCGGTACTCAGCGCACGCAGAGCCGACATGACATTGTCCAGCACCGTGCTCCGGAAGACCTCTGCGGTGCGCGGATCCTCGACGAGTTCCGGGAGGGTCGCCGTGATCACCAGATTCAGGGAGTCTGCCAGGTCTTCGACGTCCGGAAGCGCAGCGGAGGCTGCACAGCGGAGTGTGGCCGTCGTCGCAAAGGGCACAGCGCTCATCGTATGTGCGGCACCTGGCGGGGCTCAAATCTCATCTCGGCTCATCGATGACCGCCCGACCGGCAGACGAGCCGCGGCTGAGGTCACGCACCGGCCAGCCCATTGATAGGAGCGGGCCTTGGCCCAAGGCCCCTCAGCGTCGGGAAATCTGCACTGGACACTGGTAGAACACAGCGAGCGCGGATGCGGGGGCGCCGCTCGCCCGTGACCGACAGACCTCGACGGCCCGCCACGCCCACCTCCGATGTCATCCGTCGCCCGCGAACCCGCGAAGGGCATCTCCAAGATCCCCGTCGCAATGCCCGCTGCCGCTGGTCTACGTGCACGGGCAACCTCGGACGCGGCACCAGCGGCGAACTCACGAACCGGAAGACGGTGCCCACTCGATCTTGACCGACCGCAGGGCTACCGTCGCCACGGGAAATCCGGTGCCACCTGTCGACCGTATGTGACAACTGGCGTCGGTGGTCACAGCAGGCTAGCGCCGTACCCGTGGCATCCCCAGTCCGATCCACGAGATGATCTCCCGCTGGATCTCGTTGTTGCCGCCGCCGAAGGTGAAGATGACCGCCGAGCGGTAGCCGCGTTCCAGGTCGCCGTGGAGGACCGCGCCCGCCGAGCCCTCCTTCAGCGGCCCGGCCGCGCCGGCGACCTCCATCAGCCAGGCGTAGGCGTCGCGGCGTGCCTCGGAGCCGTAGACCTTGACGGCGGAGGCGTCCTGCGGGGTGAGGGTGCCCTCCTCGACGGCGCTCACCATCTGCCAGTTGAGGAGTTTCATGGCGTCGAGGCGGATGTGGGTCCGGGCGAGATGGCGGCGCACCCAGGGCAGGTCGATGACGCGGCGGCCGTCGGCGAGTTTGGTCTCCATGGCCCAGCGCTGCACGTCGTGCAGGGCGCGGATGGCCATGGTGCCGTGGGCGGCGAGGGTGACGCGCTCGTGGTTGAGCTGGTTGGTGATGAGCCGCCAGCCGTGGTTCTCCTCGCCGACCCGGCGGGAGACGGGGACGCGGATGTTCTCGTAGTAGCTGGCCGTGGTGTCGTGCGAGGCGAGGGTGTTGATGACGGTGCAGGAGTAGCCGGGGTCGGTGGTCGGCACCAGGAGCATGGTGATGCCCTTGTGCGGCGGGGCCTCGGGGTCGGTTCGGGTGGCGAGCCAGACCCAGTCGGCGGTGTCGCCGTTCGTGGTCCAGATCTTCTGGCCGTTGACGACGTACTCGTCGCCGTCGCGCACGGCCCGGGTCTTCAGGGCGGCGAGGTCGGTGCCGGCGTCGGGCTCGCTGTAACCGATGGCGAAGTCGATCTCGCCGGAGAGGATACGGGGCAGGAAGTACGACTTCTGCTCGTCGGTGCCGTACCGCATGATCGTCGGGCCGACGGTGTTCAGCGCCATGAGCGGGAGCGGCACGCCGGCCTGGGCGGCCTCGTCGAAGAAGATGAACTGTTCCATCGCGGTCAGGCCGCGGCCGCCGTACTCCTTCGGCCAGCCGACGCCGAGCCAGCCGTCGGCGCCCAGCCTCCGGACGGTCTCCCGGTAGAAGCGTTTCTGCGCGGCCGGGTCGGCGTAGCGGGCGTAGGCGTTGTCCGGCACCAGGCCGGCGAAGTAGGCGCGCAGTTCGGTGCGCAGCCGCTGCTGCTCGGGCGTGTGGTCGAGGTGCACGGCGCCTCCAGGCTCCCCAAGGGCGGTCCTGACGGCGCACACCGTAGAACGTGTTCCAGAAATTGGGAATGGCGGCGGCTCACCGCGCCCGCTGTCAGGACTGGCCGGGCGCCAGCGGGCTGCCGTGCAGGGAGCCGAGCACCCCGGGGCCCAGGATCCGCAGCAGCGGCTCGGTGAAGACGCCGTCCACGAGGACGAACGCCATCCGGGCCGCCGAGTCCGTGCGGTTCTCCCAGCGGTGGTCGGTGCCGCGCTGGATCACCACGTCCCCGGCCCGCAGCACCCGCTCGGAGTCGTCGAGGACGAGGACGACCTCGCCGTCCAGGACGATGCCGTAGTCCACCGTCTGGGTGCGGTGCGTCGGGGAGACACAGCCCGGCGGGAACTCGTTGACGCGGATCTTGGTGCCGCCGGGGGCCGGCGGCACCGTCAGGTCGCGTTCCGTGGGCTCGGCCTCGTCCGCCGCGACGGGTGCCGGCACGGAGTCGGTGTTCCACATCTCGTAGAAGACGGCGCCGTCGGGGGCGGTGCGGACGACGGGCGGCTCGCCGTCGGAGAGGAACACGGAGATGCCCGTCTCGTCGTGACCGGTGACGATCCGGCGGGGCGGCTGGCTCATGGCGGCGCTCCTCTTTGTGGCACACGGGAAGCTGGGAACGGGGCGGTGCTCACGCCACGCTAGGCAGCCCTGCGCCGCGGCGGAAACGCGGATCGGCGATGCCAGCCATCGGGGCAGGCGGTTCCCGGCGGCCCGGTCCGCCCTCGTGCGGATCTCCTCGGACGCCAGGACGAGGACGACGAGGACAGCCGCGAGGAAGGAGCCGGGCTCACCTCGGTGACAGGATCTCCTCGGCCCCGGGCACGCCGCTGGTGCGGCGGCCCGGGGCGCGGGTCAGCGCTCGACTGTGCCGGTCAGTCGGCCGCGGGCGAGGACGGGTGCGGTGACGGCGGGCAGGAGGGTGCGGGGCCGTGCCCGGTCCGGTGACGCGGTGCCGGGGGCACTGTCCACGGGTGCCGCCAGGGCGAACAACTGGAAGACGTAGCGGTGTGGCCCGTGGCCTTTGACGGGCCCGGGACCGTGGTATCCGCGCCCTAGGGAGGACCGCAGCAGCCGCACTCCGGTGGCCGGCTTCCGTGCGTCGAGGGCACCGGGTTCAAGGTGTCCGGCTGCCGGGTCGATCAGGGC
This sequence comes from Streptomyces sp. NPDC086519, assembly GCF_040686075.1. Lineage (NCBI taxonomy): Bacteria > Bacillati > Actinomycetota > Actinomycetes > Kitasatosporales > Streptomycetaceae > Streptomyces > Streptomyces sp. NPDC086519. The sequence goes on along the minus strand of NZ_JBFBJL010000050.1, from coordinate 13,609 downwards.
GGCGCAGTGCACGGCGGGCTTGGCCAGCGGGACGTCGACGTCCTCGACGACCAGGAGGATCTGGGCGGTGCCGGCCGGCGGCGGGGTCCAGGCCAGCTGAGGGGAGAGGTCGTCGCCGCCGATGTTCTTCAGGCAGTGCTCCAGCGGAATGGGGTCTCCGTCACCGAAGTTCCGGCTGGTGAGGGTCAGCAGCTCGGGACCTTGCAGATTGGGCAGATTCCATGCCGCGTGGGTCTCGCCTGCCCTGCGGTTCTTCAGGATGCGGCCCAGCAGGGTCATCGCGTCGCCTCGATCATGTCGACGGTCTCGGCGGTGGTGGCGGTCTCGCCGAGTTTCGGGAAGACGCGTTCGACGCTGTGGCGGTGGGCATCGGCGTCCGGGTCGGTCATGGCGTCGGTGGCCAGGACGACGTGGTAGCCGTAGTCGTGGGCCGAGCGTGCGGTCGACTCGACGCCCGAACTGGTCGCGATTCCGGCGAGCACGGTCTGGGTGACGCCCAGGTCCCGCAGGAGGGTGTCGAGGCCGGTGTCGTGGAACGCGCTGCGCCGCCGCTTGGTGATCAGGTGGTCGCTCGGCCGGACGTCGAGTTCGTCGATGAGGTCGGCCCGGCCGGACGGCAGTGCGACGCCGCTCCCGGACCGCTGGGCCTCGGTGCGGCCCGGCGCGCGTCCGGTGACGTTGACCAGGACCACGGGCAGGCCGTGCCGTCGGAACTCGGTGCTCAGCTGACTCGCCCGCTTGACGGCGGCGGTCGCCCGGCTGTCGGCGCGGGCCGCCACGATGCCCTTTTGCAGATCGATCACGACGAGCGCGGGCGTGGGGTCGACCGCTGTCAGTGCCATCAGTGTTTCTCCTGTGGATGTCGGCTAGTTGCCGGGGTCAGGGCGCATGGTGGTCTCCGCCCGCGTCAGTCCCGTCCCGGTGTCGGCCGCGGCGCCATGGGTGTCGTCGGCGGCCGTTCGCGGTCCGGGGGTCTCGACGGCGGGACTGGTGCCGCGCAACAGGGAGGCGAGCGCGGCGAGGAAGGCGAGGGTGGCGCCGAAGGCGAACACGACGACCAGGCCGGAGTGGAACGGCCCGGAGATCAGGCTCGGGAAGAAGTCACGTCCGGTCAGGGTCTGTTGCTGCGCCACCGTCAGGTGGGTCAGGGTGCCGCCGGGCTGGAGCAGGTGCTGGATCGGGTTGACGCCCAGTTGGGCGGCGAACAGGGACGAGACCGGGGGCAGGCTGCCGATCCGAGTGGCGACGTGGGCCGGTACGCCCTGCTCTTGCAGGCCGGTGGTGAGGGTGTGCGGGAGGGCATCGGCCAGTCCGGCGATCATGAGGGAGAAGAACACGCCGATGGAGACGGCGGTGCCGGAGTTCTGGAAGGTGGAGCGCATGCCGGAGGCGACGCCGCGCAGCTGTGCGGGCACGCTGCCCATGATCGAGGAGGAGTTGGGGGAGGCGAACATACCGCTGGCTATCCCGTTGATCGCGATCAGCACGGCGAAAACCCAGTAGCTGAAGTCGATCGGCAGCAGCATCAGGCCCAGGAAGCTGGCGCCGAACAGCAGCGCGCCGCCGGTGGCCAGGCCCCGGGAGCCGAGCCGGTCGGACAGGTGGCCGGACACCGGGCCCGCGGCGAGGAATCCGGCGGTCAGCGGCAGCAGGAAAATGCCGGCCCACAGGGGCGTGTCCCCGTAGTCGTAGCCGTGCAGCGGAAGCCATATGCCCTGCAACCAGATGACCAGCACGAACTGCATGCCGCCACGGCCGATCGAGATGCCCAGGCCCGCCAGATTGCCGAACGTGAAGGCCCGCAGGCGGAAGAGACCCAGTTGGATCATCGGCGCGGCGACGCGGTTCTCGATGACCACGAATGCCGCCAGCAGGCCCAGTCCGCCGACGATCAGGATGTCGACCAGCGGGTTGGTCCAGCCCATGGTGTGCCCCCCGTAGGGCTGCAGGCCGAAGGTGACCGCGATGAGAACCGCGCTGAGACCCACCGCGAAGGTGATGTTGCCCCACCAGTCGATCCGGCCGCCACCGCTCTTGCCGGTCTCCCGCAGGGTGCGGTAGGCCCACAGCGTGAAGAACACGCCGACAGGCACGTTCACCCAAAACACCGCCCGCCAGTCCCAGGCCGACAGCAGCCCGCCGGCGACCAGACCGAGAAACATCCCGGCCAGCCCCGCGACCTGGTTGACGCCCAGGGCGAAGCCGCGCTGCTCCGCGGGGAAGGCGTCGGTCAGGATCGCGGCCGAGTTCGCGGCCAGCATCGAACCTCCGACGGCCTGCACCACCCGCCAGGCGATCAGCCACATCGCCCCGTGCCCGCCGTCGAAGGGGTCGAAGGACAGCAGGACCGACGCGAAAGTGAAGACCGCGAACCCGGAGTTGTAGATCCGGACCCGGCCGTACATGTCTCCCAGGCGGCCCACCGTGACCACCAGGACGGCCTGGACCAGCCGGTAGCCCATGATCATCCACAGCAGACAGGCGATGTTGCCCGGAGCCAGCGGGTCCAGGTGCACGCCGCGGAAGATCGCCGGCAGGGCGATCAGCACGATGGAGCCGTCCAGCGCGGACATGAAGACCGCGGCGGTCGTGTTCGTCAGCGCCGTCCACTTGTACCGGTCACCGGGCAGACGGCCCGGGGCGCGCGTCTTGGGAGGATCCGTCATCAGTGTGCTTCCTCGGTGTTCCGTCGGCGTCAGATGCTCTGGGCCAGCCGCTCCAGCAGCGGCCCGGCCTCCGCGAGCAGCTCCAGCTCCGCCTGGGTGAACGCGCTGCTGGTCAGGGCCCGAGCAATGAGGTCGACCCGCGCGTTGCGCTTGTCCTGCAGCGCCTGCAGACCCGCCTCGGTCACCGACAGCACCATGCGCCTGCCGTCGTCCGGATCCGGGTGGCGTTCGACCAGGCCGCGGGACCGCAGCGCACCGAGCGTGGCCCCCATGGCCTGTGCGGTGATCTGCGCCTCGCGGGCCAGTGCCGAGGAGGTGGTGGGGCCCAAGCGGTCCAGGCGTGACAGGGCGGTCCGCTCGGGCATCGTGAGTCCGCCGTCGACGGGCACTTGACGCACCCGTCGCACCAGCACGCTGAGACCGGCCAGCAGGACCGAGGCGACTTCGTCAGGGTCCAGATCATCGTTCATATACTAAGGCTACCTTATAAAGCAGCCTTAGTATATTCAGCGCACCGTGCCGCCCCGAGAGAAGCGGGACCGGCGCGGGCCCCGCAGCCAGGCCGAACATCGCCCCCGCGGCGACCGCGGGGGCGACCCGGCGCCACCCGGCAGCCCCCTGTTCCGGGCCCATGCCCTGTCCTCTGCTCGGGGACTGCCGGTCGCTCGTCGGCCTCCGCGCACGCGCCGGACCGGGTGCCGGTGCCGCCCGGTTCGCCGGTGCCGGGCGCCCGGGGTTCAGCCGAGCGCCGCCATGAAGTCAGTGCAGGCCGCGGCGCACGCCCGGCAGGCGGCCGCGCTCCGCCCGGCGCCCGGACGGGCGTCGAAGACCCGCGCGCAGTCGAGGCAGACCGTGCGGCACCACTCCAGCTGGACGCGCAGAGCGTCCTCGTCCCGGTCGGTCTCCTCGGTCAGCGCCCGGCAGGTGGCGTCGCACACCTCGGCGCACCTGACGCCGGTGCGGCGCAGGCGGTCCATCTCGGCGGACCCGTCCGGATCCAGCACGCCCGCACGCAGCACGCACATCCGGGCACACTCGGCGCAGGTCTGCGCGCACGCGAACCGGTCTTCCAGGAACCGGTACAGGTCCTGCTGCGAAGGCGTCGACATCATGCGGCCCGGGTAGCCTGCACGCGGCATCGACAAACGCGGCGCGGCACGACCCGCGGATCAGCCCTCGTCCGCCCGGACGATCACGACCGGGCAGGTGGCGTGCTGGGACACCTGCTGGCTGACGGAACCCAGCAGGGCGCGGGCGAACCCGCCCCGCCCTCGGCTGCCGACGACCAGCGCCTCGGCACCCTCCGCGGCCCGCAGCAGGACGTCGGAGGCGTTGCCGTGCACCAGGTGGGAACGGACCGAGCCCGCCGCGTCCGCGCCGAGCACGTCGGTCAGCTCCTGCCGCATCCGGTCCCGGGCCTCCTCCACGTCGAGGTCCATGTCCACGGCGGGCCCCGACCAGCCGTACAGCCCCGGCAGCTCCCACACGGCGACCGCCTCCACGACACCGCCGACGAGGCCGGCGTACCGCAGGGCCCAGCGCAGGGCCGCGTACGAGGACGGCGACCCGTCGACGCCGACGACGACCCGCCGCTCGGTGACGTCCCTGTCCATGCGTTCCACCACTCCTCGGGCTCCCCTCGGGCGTTCGGCAGGCCCCTCCTCCACGCTGCGCGACCGGCGGCCGCACCGCCAGAGAAGTGCGGCCGGGGGCATGACACGGCACGCCCCGCCGCCCGCGCGCGGCACGGTGGAATCCGGGCCGTTCGGCCCTGGCGGCACGGGCGGTCCCATGGTGTGCTGAAGGTGACGGGAAGGACCCGAAGTGACGCGGGGAAGCGGTCGGGCCGACCGCGCACCGCGCAATCAGGATCCGCGAGAAGCGGATGGGGTCCTTCCCGCCCTCTCGTCGTGATCGGCGGGGTCCGAGGAGGCACCGGCACCCGTGTACGGCAGTCCGTGCACCGTCGCCGACACGATCACCCGCTCCCCGTCGCGGCAGGCCGCGACGCCCCGTTCGTGACGCCGTCGTCGCGCTGACGCCGTTTCGGTACGCGACGGTCCGCGCCGCCGCCCAGGCGGCCCCCTCTTGAGCCGTCGGCACCGACCGCTGTCGCCCGCTGTGTACGGTCAGCCACCCAAAGCGTCCGGTTCATACCGTTCTGGGCGGGGTATCCCTTTGCTATGAGTACGGAACCGATGCAGCTGGCCGCTCCCAGCGGCCTACTGAGTCTCGCGCTCTTCCTGGTGGCCGTGGCCGTGCTGGCGATGCTCGCCGGAGGCTTCTGGCTGGGCAACCGGGTCAAGTACCGCGAGTCGCCCCGGCCGCGTCCCGAGGAGCAGCCAAAGCTGCCGCCGGAGGGCGCGGTGCACGAGGTCCGGGAGAACCGCGAGTCGGAGGAGATCCCGCAGATGCCCAAGGGCGGCCGTCCGCTCACCCCGTACGAACTCAGCAACCAGCAGACCAGGCCGAGCGCGTCGAAGGACCGGCCGCGCTGGAGCAAGGGCTCCAGCGGCTCGTTCGGCGGCGGCGGGCTCGGCGCCCACTGACCGCGGACGGTCTCTAGACAGTCCCCCGGCCCGCGTCGAGGTGCCCGACGTGGGCCAGGTTCCCGAGATCCTCGGCGTCCTGGCTCGGGGCGGCCGCGAACCAGGCGTCGAGGATCTCCTTGAGCACCGGCTGCGAGGTCAGGCGCAGGCTGAGGGCGAGGACGTTCGCGTCGTTCCAGCGGCGGGCGCCGTCGGCGGTGTAGGCGTCGGCGCACAGCGCGGCGCGGACACCGGGCACCTTGTTGGCGGCGATCGAGGCGCCGGTGCCGGTCCAGCAGCACACCACCGCCTGGTCCGCGGCGCCGGCGGCGACGTCCCGGGCGGCCGCCTCCGAGCAGACGGCCCACTGCGGGTCGGACCCCGGTTCCAGCGCGCCGTACGTGCGCACCTCGTGGCCGCGACGGCCCAGTTCCTCGACGAGGAGGCGGGCGACGGGTTCGTCCATGTCGGAGGAGACGGAGATCCGCATGCCCGGGAGCCTAGTCGGTCGACGGCGGCGGCGCCCCGGCCGCCCGCAACGCCTCCGCCCGCGCGGGCGTCCCGTTCCACACGACGAGCGGCGTGCCGGCCCTGGCGAGGTTGAGCGCCATGGGCTGTCCCATCACCCCGAGCCCGACGAAGCCGTGCACCGGGGCACCGGGGCTGCCGGTCGCTTGTGTCGTCGTCGCGTCTCCTGGTCGTCGTCCGGCGGGTGCGGATCACCGGCACTGTACGGCGCGCCCGAGCCGTCCGGCGGCGGGCGCGGATCAGGCCGTCCGCCTGGTCCTGCCCGCCGTTCAGAAGGTCCGCAGGCGGTGCGGGCCGGTCAGTTCACGCACCTCCACGAAGCCGGCCACGGCCTGGGTCGTGTCCACCCCCAGGTGCTTCTCCAGGAGAGCCGGCCTGCCGGCGGTCCCGGTGTCCGGCCGGTGGTGGCGGCATGACCACCGCGCCGGGCGGCGGCCGATACGGCGAGGCCGTCTTCCGTCCCGGACAGGCCGGCGAGGGCGAGCGCATCGACGCCGGTGCCCTTGCCTACGACGACATCACCATGGCCCGGCTGCGGGCCCTCGGAGCCGGACCGGGGTGGCACTGCCTCGACGTGGGGGCCGGTACGGGCACGGTCTCCCGGCGGCTGCTGGACGAGGCCGGGGTCGAGAGCGTGCTCGCCGTGGACCGCGACGTACGTTTCCTCGGCGAGCGGCCCGGGCTCGACGTGCTGAAGGCGGACATCACCGCCCCGGGCGCCGTCCGCGGCCGGTTCCGGCTCGTCCACGCGCGCTTCGTGCTGATGCACCTGCCCGAGCACGTGCGCCTGATCTCCACGCTGGCCGAACTCGTCGCGCCCGGCGGTGTGCTGGTGCTCAGCGACGCGGTCGACCTGACGAGCGACCGCACGCCCGGCACGCCGTACACCACGGCGATGCGGGCGATGTGGCAGGGGCTGCGGGCCACCATCGGCACCGACGTCTCCTGGGTGCCGTCGTACCCGCGGTTGCTGCGCGGCGCGGGGCTCGGGTCCGTCGCCGCCGAGATCCATGTGCCCCCGCTACAGCCGGGCAGTCCCGTCAGCCGCTTCTGGGCGGACACCTGGGAACGGAGCCGGGCCGCCATGCTCGCCACCGGCCTGGTCGACGACGCGGCCGTCGACGCGGCGGTCCGGTACCTGGATTCCGAGGAGTGCGCCGCGCTGTCGGCCGGCATGCTCACCGTCTGGGGCTGGAAGGCCGGGGAGGAGACCTTCCGCTGATCGGAGGCGAATCGGTCACGAGGCCGGCAGGGCCGCGCGGCGCCGGGTCTCCGCGAGATGGAGGTCGACGCAGTTGGCGAGGGTCAGCGCGTCCCGCGGGTTGTCGGCGTCGAAGGCGTAGCGGCGCAGCAGGCTGACGCCGTCGAGCGTGACTCCTTCACGAGCGAGGACGAAGACCAGGGCGAGGAAGGCACACCGGGCGTTCCCGTCCTCGAAGGGGTGGAAGAAGCACACGTCGAGGTAGGCGCGGGCGGCCCGGACGGTCAGCGGCAGCGGCGCGCCGCGCTCCGCGGCGCACTCCTTGGCGCTTTCGGCCAGGCAGGCGTCGAGGCGGGCCCGGGTGTCCGGGGCGATGCCGTAGCGCTCCCGGCCGCGCTTGGCGAAGGCGGGCAGGGTGCGCATCGCGGGCGGCCGCGCGGTGCCCAGGACGTGCTGCTGCCAGCCCTGAAGCAGTCCGAAGCCGAGCGGCGCGCCGTGCGCCGCGTCGGCCCGGAGCCGTTCCAGCGCGGCGAGCAGCCCGTCGCCGCGGGCCGGGTCCAGGACGCGGTCGAAAGCGCGGATGTCCTCCGCCGCGCCGTCCCGCGTCCCGGTCACCGGTCCTTCCCCACCGCGGCCGTACACGTCCTGCCAGGCCACGGTCTCGCGCACGGCCAGCCAGCGTTCCAGGTGGTCGACGGCCGGCCCGGCGGGCGTCGCCGGTTCGCCGGGCGTGTCCACCGCCTGCGCGAGGCGCTCCGCGATGTCGTCGACCAGCACGATGCCGGGGCCGGTCCAACTGCGGAACCGGCCGCCCACCGCGTCGTCCACGAGGTCCTTCGCGCGGTCCGGTGCGACCCCCCAGCGGTCGAGGAACCAGACGAGCACCTGCCGGCAGTGCCCGTACCAGCCGCTGCCGCAGCCCGTACGGTCGACCACGTGCAGGATGAGGTTCCGGGCGGTGCGCTCCCACAGGATCCGCTGGTCCTCGATGTCGGCCGGATCCAGCGGGTACGTCTCGAACCACCCGGCGAGGCTCTCCAGCCACGCCCGCCACTCGCACAGCGCCGCGGCGACCCGGTCGAGCGTCTCCTCGGGGGTGGTGATCGAATGTCGCGGGCAGCACCAGCTCCCGACGGGACCGCCGTCGAAGTCCCCCTCGTCGTGCGCCCAGCGCCAGCCCACGGCCCAGCGGCCGTAACGCTCCGTCAGGGCGGCCGACACGGCACTCGCCCAGAGATCGCCCTCGCCGCGGTTCCAGGCGCTGATCACCGGATCGCCGGGCCGTGCGTCGGGAGGGCTCGGCACACGTCGGGCCGGGCCGAGCGAGCGCACCACCCGAGCCGCCGTCGTGTCGTCGAACGGATGGCGGGCGGGGTCCACCTCGTCCCAGGTCAGGTCGAACGGCCACAGCACGGATCTCACCGCGCAAGCCTCCACGGGCGTCCCGTGATCGGGCAACCGTATTACGGTCGGTTGTCCGGCCTGAAGAACAGCGCGGTGACCGTGGCCCGCACCTCCGGTTGCGGGGTGCCCGGTCGGCCCCGGAGGACCGCCGGCTCCGTGCCCGGCCGCATGGCAGGACTCGTACAGCACCCCCCGGACATACGTCCGGACTCTTGACGTCCGCAGCATGACTGCGTAGACATGACTACGCAGACATGACAGCGTAGTCAGAGCCGACGGTCCGGATCGCGCATGCCATGATGGGCCTCGATCACCTCGATCGAGCGGTCACCGGGAGACGCCATGACACCAGGCACGGGACGCGGCAGAAGCACCGCGGCTCCGCGGAGTGTGGACGTGGCGCGGCTGGCCGGGGTGTCCCAGAAGACCGTCTCCAGGGTCTTCAACGACGAGCCCTACGTCTCCGAGGAGGTGCGCCGGCGCGTCCTCGACGCCGCCGAGCACCTCGGCTACCGGCGCAACAACGCCGCCCGGGCACTGGCCTCCGGGCGCACCCGCTCGATCGGCGTGGTGACGCTGGGCACCGCCCTGTACGGGCCCGCCTCGCTGCTCATGGGCGTCGAGCGGGTCGTCCGGGACACCGGCTACGCGCTGCGCGTGGTCAACACGGTGGAGGGCGATCCGGCGGGCCTCTCCGGTGCCGTCGACTCGCTCCTCGACCAGGGCGTGGACGGCATCGTCATCTCCGAGCCCATCGACGAGCAGGCGGACGGCGAGGTGGGCACCCCCGGCTCGCTGCGGGTCGGCGTTCCGGTGCTCGTGATGGGCGCGCCGCCGCCGGTCACCGCACCCGTCGTGCTCACCGCGGGGGACGGCGCCGACCTGATGGCCCGGACCGCCACCGAACACCTGCTGGGCCTGGGTCATGTGACGGTCCATCACCTGGCCGGTCCACAGCGCTGGTACGCCGCCCGGGACCGCAGGGAGGGCTGGCGGGCGGCTCTTGCCGGGCAGCGGGCGGAGGTGCCGCCGGTGGTCGTCGGCGACTGGTCGGCCGCGTCCGGATACACGGCGGGCCGGACACTCGCCGCCGACGACCGGGTCACGGCCGTCTTCTGTGCCAACGACGACATGGCGATCGGTCTCATCCGCGCACTGGCGGAGTCCGGCCGCCGGGTGCCGGAGGACGTCAGCGTGGTCGGCTTCGACGACATCCCGGTCGCCGCCTACGTGACTCCCCCGCTCACCACGGTGCGTCAGCCCTTCGACGCCGTGGCGCAGGAGGGGCTCAAGCGCCTGGTCCACGCCATCGAGAACCCGACGGCTGATCCCCTGCCGCCGAGCGCCCCACCGGTCGACCTCATCGTCCGCGCCTCGACCGCGCCTTGGCCGGGCCCAAGGACACCGGCTCGTGCACGGCGCCGCGCGCCCTCCGGGCCCGAACCCGTGAACGGAGGTGCTCCAGACCGTAGCTGACACACCGTCGAGCCCGGCCGAAGAGGCCGGCGATCACCTCCGCGATTCCCGGGACGAGCCGCCGTACCGATGTCATCCACGTCGTACTGACGCGGCACCGATCGCTCCCTGCCCCCGCGTGCGCCGCCATGACTCCGGCGCCCGGAGCCGCCCCTGACCCCCAGTGGGCCCCGAGACAGGCCTAAGCGCCTGCATCTGTTCCTCTGCTCTGTCCCTCCACGCTCAGCCCCCGCACGCCCTCGCCAGGCGTGCCGCCATCGTCGCCACCGGCGGGAGTTCACCATGCCCAGATTCACCTCCGTTTCCAGCGCGTCCCCCATGAGCCGCCGACTGTTCCTCGCCACCACCGGCGCCCTGTCGCTCGGCGCCGCCCTCACCGCCTGCGGCGGCCAGGACTCCGGCGGTTCCGCCGCCGCCGCGAAGCCCGTCAGCCAGGCCGACATCGACAAGGGCCATGAAGACACCGACCGATCCCGACCACGGCACTGGCGATCCCGACCTACCTGCTCTTCGCCAAGGCCGGCCTGGTCAACACCCCGTGGGCGATCATCCTGCCCTCCCTCGTCAACCCGTTCGGGCTCTACCTGATGCGCGTCTACGCGGCCGACGCCGTCCCGGACAGCCTCCTGGAGGCCGCGCGCATCGACGGCGCCGGCGAGGCCCGGATCTTCTTCCGGATCGCCCTGCGGCTGCTGGCCCCCGGCCTGGTGACGGTCCTGCTGTTCACCCTGGTGGCGACCTGGAACAACTACTTCCTTCCGCTGATCATGCTCAACGACCCGGACCTGTACCCGATCACGGTCGGGCTCGCCCGGTGGGCCGACCAGGCCCAGAACGGCGGGGCCGGCGCGAGCAGCGACATGCTCGCGCTGGTCGTGACCGGCTCGCTCATCTCGGTCGTCCCGCTCGTCGCGGCCTTCCTGCTGCTCCAGAGGTACTGGCAGAGCGGGCTGGCGGCCGGCGGCGTCAAGCAGTGACTCCCCTGTCTTCTCCTGGAGGTCCTCTTCATGGCGGCTCTGCCTGCCCGTGTCCTGTTCGGTGCCGCGTACTACCACGAGTACCAGCCGTACGAACGTCCCGCCGAACGCCTCAAGACCGACCTCGACCTGATGGCCGACGCCCATGTCACGGTCATCCGGGTCGGCGAGTCGGTCTGGTCGACCTGGGAGCCGGAGAACGGCCGCTTCGACCTGGACTGGCTGCAACCGGTCCTCGACGGCGCCCACGAGCGTGGGATCTCCGTCGTCCTGGGGACGCCGACGTACGCCGTCCCGCCGTGGCTGGCCCGCCAGTACCCGGAGATCACCGGCGAACGGCGCACCGGTGAGCGGATCGGCTGGGGTGCCCGGCAGGAGGTGGACTTCACGCACCCGGCGTTCCGGTTCCACGCCGAGCGGGTCGTCCGGCGGATCGTCGGCCGCTACGCCGGTCACCCGGCCGTCATCGGCTTCCAGGTCGACAACGAGCCGGGCAACGAACTCCTGTACAACCGGGGTGTGTTCGAGAGGTTCGTCGACCATCTCCGGGAGAAGTACGGCGACGTCGAGACCCTGAACCGCGCGTGGGGCCTGGTGTACTGGTCGCACCGCCTGTCCACCTGGGCCGACCTGTGGACCCCGGACGGCAACGCGCAGCCCCAGTACGACGTCGCCTGGCGGGAGTTCCAGGCCCGGCAGGTCACCGAGTTCATCGGCTGGCAGGCGGACATCGTCCGCGAGTACGCCCGCCCGGAGCAGTTCGTCACCACCTGCATCTCGTACACCCGCCCGGCGGTCGAGGACGACCTGCTCACCGACCGCCTCGACATCGCCGCCGGCAACCCGTACTACGACATGCAGGACGGGCTGCTGCTGCCCGACCCCACCCCCGACCACCACGAGCAGCAGTGGAAGACCAGTGGCGTGTGGGCGCTGCACCGGACCGCCGACTGGATGTTCTCCTCCCGGCAGGCGCCGTTCCTGGTCACCGAGACCAACGCCGGCTCGATCGGTTTCCCGTGGGACAACCGGCCCGGCTACGACGGCCAGTGGCGGCAGGCGGCCTGGGCGCTCGTGGGGCGCGGGGCCCGCATGATCGAGTACTGGCACTGGCACACCCTGCACTTCGGCGCGGAGACCTACTGGGGCGGCATCCTGCCGCACACCGGCCGGCCCGGCCGCGTCTACGCCGAACTGGCGCGGCTGGGCGCGGAGTTCGAGACGGCGGGCGCGCTCGTCGCCGGGCTGGAACCGGACGCGGACCTCACGCTGGTGTACTCGACGCCGAGCAAGTGGCTGATGCAGAAGTACCCGCCGCTGGCCACGCCCGACGGCGAACCCGACCCGGACGCCTACCACCGCGTGTTCGACGCCTTCTACCGGGGCGCCTTCGACGCCGGCCGGCAGGTCCGGATCCTGCACGCCCGCCGACTGCAGGTGGGGGACGGCCTGACGCCGCAGGAGACGGTCCGCCGGCACCCGGTCCTGGTCGTGCCGGCGCTGTATCTCGCGGACGACGCGACCCTCGACCGGCTCGCGGCCTACGCCCACGCAGGCGGCCATCTGGTCCTCGGACCGCGCACCGGCTACGCCGACCACGAGGCGCGGGCCCGCACCGAACCGGCCCCCGGACGGCTCACGGACGCCGCCGGTGTGTCGTACGACGAATTCAGCAACCTGGTGCGGGACGTGCCGGTGCGGTCGGTGCCCGGCGGTCCGCTCCGCCTGCCCGAGGGCGCCACGGCGACCCGCTGGGCGGACGGCCTGACCGTCACCGACGCCGAGATCCTCGCCGGGTACGACCACCCGCACTTCGGCCGCTGGCCGGCGGTCACGACCCGCCGGCACGGCGCCGGCCGGGTGACGTACACCGGTACGGTGCCGGGCCGGGAACTCGGCCGGGCCCTGGCCGAGTGGCTGGCCCCGGCCCCCGCCCACGGCTGGCGCGACCTGCCGGTGCCGGTCACCGCGACGACCGGCACCGCACCGGACGGGCGGCGCGTGCACATCGTGCACAACTGGAGCTGGGAGCGCGCGAGCGTCGCCGTCCCGGTGCACCTCACGGACGTGCTCGACGGCACGTCCGTCCCCGCGGGCACGGCGCTGGAGCTCGGCCCGTGGGACGTCCGTGTACTCGTCGCCGCCGGCATCGGCTGACCGCCCGGGAGAGGCCATGCGGAGAAGAAGGACAGCGAGAGCACCGGGCACGTTCGCCGCGGCGTCCGCGCTGCTGATGACCCCGCCCGCCAGTGCGCGCGCGTACGCCCCGACCGGCGGGATCCTTTACCAGCCCGGCAGCGGGCCCTGTCTGAAAGGGCGCGGCAACCGCGTGAGCTACCCCAAGTCGGCGCAGCTGCCGACCGGGCGGCTGGTCGCCTCGTTCGAGAGGCCCACCGTCGGGTCCGCGTCGGGCGGTGCCGACGGGCAGACCCTCCCGGTCTGCAAGAGCGACGACCACGGAACGACGTGGCAGCCGCTGTCGGAGGTGAAGGCCCCGGCGTACCTGTCCGACGACCCGCGGTACGCGAAGTACACCAGCAACTGGACCAACCCGTACCGGTACACGCTGCCGCAGGACGTCGGGACCCTGAAGCAGGGCACCCTGCTGCCGGCCGGCGTCGTGTCGGGTGACGACGCCTACTACAAGGAGCACAAGGCCGCCGACCCGGACTGGACGCCGTCCGACGACGGTGACCGCAAGGACCTGGCGATCGCCCTGTACGCCAGCACCGACGGCGGCGCCACCTGGAAGGTCGTCAACGTGATCGCCACGGGCGGGTGGCAGGCCGACCGCACATGCGCCGTGCCGGCCGCCCCCCGTGGGGCGGC
>NZ_JBFBJL010000049.1:0-71912 GCF_040686075.1 Streptomyces sp. NPDC086519 | reverse complement strand
CCGACCCAGTCCCAGAACTCGAACATGTTGGCCGTGTCGATGCCGAAGTCCGACACCTTCTCGGAGTTCGTGGAGAGGGCCACGAAGTGCTTGGCGACCGCTTCCTGACCGGCCTTCAGCTCGGTGAGGAGCCAGTTGCGGGCGGAGGTGGCGTTGGTGATCGTCTCGATCGTGGTGAACGTCTTGGAGGCGATGATGAACAGCGTCTCCGCCGGGTCCAGGTCACGGGTGGCCTCGTGCAGGTCGGCGCCGTCGACGTTGGAGACGAAGCGGACCGTCAGGTCGCGGTCGGTGAACGCCCGCAGGGCCTCGTAGGCCATCGCCGGGCCGAGGTCGGAGCCGCCGATGCCGACGTTGATCACGTTCTTGATGCGCCTGCCGGTGTGGCCGGTCCAGGCGCCGGAGCGGACGCGGTCGGCGAAGTCGCTCATCTTGTCCAGGACGGCGTGCACCTGGGGCACCACGTTCTCGCCGTCGACCTCGACCACCGCGTCGCGCGGGGCACGCAGGGCGGTGTGCAGGACCGCGCGGTTCTCGGTGACGTTGATCTTCTCGCCGCGGAACATGGCGTCCCGCAGCCCGAACACGTCGGTGGCGGCGGCCAGTTCCCGCAGCAGTCGCAGTGTCTCGTCGTTGACCAGGTGCTTCGAGTAGTCGATGTGGAGGTCGCCGACCTGGAGGGTGTAGCCCGTGCCGCGCCCCGGGTCGGCGTCGAACAGGTCCCGCAGACGGGTGCCGGCGAGCTCCTCCCGGTGCTTGGCGAGCGCGGTCCACTCGGGTGTCTGGTTGAGCCTGGTACGGCCGTCTGCGTTCATTCCGACTTCAGCCTTCTTCCTTGCACCTGTCCTGTTGCGTGCCTGTGCCGCCGCCGTTCCAACCTAGTTGATCAGCTCGGGGCACGGCCTGCCGTCGCGCTCTCCCGCGGCGCAACAACAGGTACGTCAGGCTTGCGCACCGGTATCAACGAGGTGACGGCCAGGCCGAAGAGGGCGGCGGCCAGCAGCGCGGGGCCGTTCAGGCCGTAGGCTCCCGCGACGGCTCCGCCGAGCAGCGCGCCGAGCGGCGCGCCGGATGTGGAGGAGGTGCGGAAGGCGGCGGCGATCCGGCCGGTCATCGACTCGGGCGCGTGCTGCTGCATCAACGTGACCTGGTTGACGTTCCACACCATGTTCATCGCGCCGAGCAGCAGCATGCCGGCGACGAGTGCGCCGAGGTGCCGGACGGTGCCCATGAGCAGCAGGGCCGACGTCTGGACCGTCCCGGCGACCAGCAGGGCCCGCATCCGGCCGGTGCGGCGGGCGACGCGCTGGGCGAGGAAGCCGCCGGTGATGCTGCCGGCCGAGTACGCGGTCATGGCCGCCGCGTAGCCCGCGGTGCCCGCGTGCAGCCAGCGCGTCACGTGCAGGACCAGGGTGGCGATCAGGGCGCCCATGCCGATGTTGCACAGCAGGGTGGCGACGCAGGTGGCCCGCAGTGCGCGGTCCTGCCACAGGGCGCGCAGGCCCTCGCCGATCTCCCTGCGCAGGGTGCTGCCGGCCGGGCGTGGCGCCCGCTTCGGGGGTCGTGCCCGCAGGGAGGCGACCAGGGCGGCGGCCGCCAGGTAGGTGCTCGCGTCGGCCGCGAAGGGCATGAACGCGCCGGCCGTCAGGAGCAGCGGCACGAGCGGGGCCCCGAGCAGTCCGCCGGCGATCTGCTGGCCGGTCATCAGCCGGGCGTTGGCTCCGCCCAGGGCGTGCCGGTCCACCAGGGAGGGCAGCAGCGCGGTGGAGGCGTTGTCGAAGAGCGTCTGCAGGGTGGTGAGCGCGAAGGCGAGCAGGAGGAGCAGCGGGATCGAGGCGTGACCGAGGGCCACGGCGAGCGCGAAGGCGGCGACGAGCAGCCCGCGTACCGTGTCCACGGACCACATCGCGCGCCGCTGGTCCACCCGGTCCGCGACGGCACCGCCGAGCAGCCCGAACAGCAGCCACGGCACATATCCGCAGGCGGTCACCGAGGCGACGGCGAGCGGGTCGCCGGTCAGGCGCGCGGCCAGCAGGGGCAGCGCGGACGTCCGTAACGCGTCCCCGAACCGGGAGACCACGGCGGCCGTCCACAGCCGCCCGAATCCCCCGCGCCACGCGGGCGCCCCCTCGCTCACCGTCACCGCCGCCCCCTCACGATTCGCCGATGCACAAACCGTAGAGGGCAGCACTGACAACGGGCCGGACGCGGACCCGGACCCAGCCGCGAAGACGGCTCCGGCCAGGCGCCCTCGGGCACCCGGCCGGCCTCAACTGCTAAATCTCGCCCCGCAGTTTGGCGAGCGCCTCGGCGAGGATCGCCTCGCCGTCCGCGTCGCTGCGCCGCTCCCGTACGTACGCGAGGTGCGTCTTGTACGGCTCGGTGCGCGGCGGGTCCGGCGGGTTGTCCCGGTCCTGACCGGCCGGGAAGCCGCAGCGCGGGCAGTCCCAGGTCTCGGGCACCTGCGCGTCGCTGGCGAAGCTCGGCTGCGTCTCGTGCCCGTTGGAGCACCAGAAGGAGATGCGCAGACGCGGCGCGGACTCGCCGCGCTCGGCCTCGCCCATCGGCCCCGCCCCGACCCGGCTACCCCGGATCGCGTTGCCACTTGCCACGGTCGTAACTCCCTGCGTGATGGTGCCGCGAAGCGAGTCGGCGTGTCGCTTCGTTGCGAGCGCCTCAGTCTACGTAAGGCCCAACGCGCGTCCAGTGGTGGGAGTTACCGCCCCCGCACCTAGACGCAAGCCCCATGATAGGCCGCGCTCAGGTGCGCGTACCGAACATGGGGCCTTACGTACAGATTGTGCGTGTGTGCGTGTCGCGGATCAGCTGTTCGTCTTCATCAGGAGCCCGAGGACGATGATGCACGCGAGCCAGAGCAGACCGATCACCAGCGTGATCCGGTCCAGGTTCCGCTCGGCGACCGAGGAGCCGCCCACGGAGGACTGCATACCGCCACCGAACATGTCGGAGAGGCCGCCGCCCTTGCCCTTGTGCATCAGCACCAGCAGCATCAGCAGCAGGCTGAAGACGATCAGGGCGATCGAGAACCCCAAAACCACGGCTGGACCAACTCTCTCGGATTCGGATGAACGACTTCGGATGAACGAGGGGGACAAAGCGGCAAGCCACCTTGTCCCCGCAAGGGTACGACGGATCGCCCCCTGGGCCTACTCGCTCGGCCCGATCACTGATCGCGGAAGCGCACGATCTTGACGAATTCGTCCGCGTCCAGCGAGGCACCGCCGACCAGGGCACCGTCGATGTCGGCCTGCGCCATGATCTCGGCGACGTTGCCGGCCTTGACGGAGCCGCCGTACTGGATGCGCACCTGGTCGGCCAGCTCCTGGCTGTACAGCTCGGCGAGCTTGGCGCGGATCGCGGCGCAGA
This sequence comes from Streptomyces sp. NPDC086519, assembly GCF_040686075.1. Lineage (NCBI taxonomy): Bacteria > Bacillati > Actinomycetota > Actinomycetes > Kitasatosporales > Streptomycetaceae > Streptomyces > Streptomyces sp. NPDC086519. The sequence goes on along the minus strand of NZ_JBFBJL010000049.1, from coordinate 68,525 downwards.
CCTCCTGCGCGTCCGCGGCGCCGCAGACCTTGCCGGTGCCGATGGCCCAGACGGGCTCGTAGGCGATCACGACCGACTCGGCCTGCTCGGCCGGGAGGTCCTTGAGACCGCCCTCGACCTGGGCGAGGGTATGGGCGACGTGGCTGCCCGCCTCGCGGACGTCCAGTTCCTCGCCGACGCACAGGATGGGGGTCAGACCGTGCTTGTAGGCGGCCTTGACCTTGGCGTTCACGATGTCGTCGGTCTCGGCGTGGTACTGGCGGCGCTCGGAGTGGCCGATGACCACGTACGTGCACTTCAGCTTGGCCAGCATGGGTCCGGAGATCTCGCCGGTGTAGGCGCCGGAGTCGTGTGCCGAGAGGTCCTGGGCGCCGTACTTGATCTTGAGCTTGTCGCCGTCGACCAGGGTCTGCACGGAACGCAGGTCGGTGAAGGGCGGCAGGACGGCGACCTCGACGGCCTCGTAGTCCTTGTCGGCCAGGGCGAAGGCGAGCTTCTGGACGTGCGCGATGGCCTCAAGGTGGTTGAGGTTCATCTTCCAGTTGCCCGCCATGATCGGCGTGCGCCCGGAAGAAACAGATGCGGCCATGTGGGTCAGTCCTCCAGTGCGGCGAGGCCGGGGAGCGTCTTGCCCTCGAGGTATTCGAGGGAGGCGCCGCCACCGGTCGAGATGTGTCCGAACGCGTTCTCGTCGAAGCCGAGGATGCGCACGGCGGCTGCGGAGTCCCCGCCGCCGACGACGGTGAAGCCCTTGGACTCGACGAGAGCCTGGGCGACCGCCCTGGTGCCCGCGGCGTAGTCGGGGTGCTCGAAGACGCCCATGGGACCGTTCCAGAAGACGGTGGCGGCGTCGGCGAGCTTCGAGGCGTACAGCTTGGCGGTCTCCGGGCCGATGTCCAGCCCCATCTGGCCGGCCGGCATGGCGTCGGCGGGGACCGTGGCGGGGTTGCCGGGGGTCTTGGCCGACAGGTCCGGGAACTCGGGGGCGACCAGGGTGTCGACGGGCAGCACGAGCTCGACGCCGGTCTTCTCGGCGCGCTCGACGTACTCGGTGACCGCGGCGAGCTGGTCCTCCTGGAGGAGGGAGCTGCCGACCTCGTAGCCCTTGGCCTTGAGGAAGGTGTACACCATGCCGCCGCCGATGAGGATGCGGTCGGCCTTGCCGAGCAGCTGGTCGATCACGGCGAGCTTGTCGGAGACCTTGGCGCCGCCGAGCACGACGACGTAGGGCCGCTGGACGTCCTCGGTGAGCTTCTTCAGGACGCCGACCTCGGTGGCGATCAGGTAGCCGGCGTAGTGCGGCAGCCGGGCCGGGAGGTCGTAGACGGAGGCGTGCTTGCGGTGCACCGCGCCGAAGCCGTCACCGACGTAGACGTCGGCGAGGGCGGCGAGCCGGTCGGCGAACTCGCCGCGCTCGGTGTCGTCCTTGGACGTCTCGCCGGCGTTGAAGCGCAGGTTCTCGATGACCGCGACCTGGCCGGGCTGCAGGCCGTTCACCGCGTCGTGGGCGGCGGGGCCGACGGTGTCCTGGGCGAACGCGACCGGGGCGCCGAGCAGTTCACCGAGCCGCTCGGCGGCCTGGAGCAGGGAGAACTTCGGGTCCGGGGCACCCTTGGGGCGGCCCAGATGGGAGGCGACGACCACCTTGGCACCCGCGTCGGCGAGGGCCTTGACGGTGGGCAGGACGGCACGGATGCGGCCGTCGTCGGTGATGAGACCGTCGGCCATCGGCACGTTGAGGTCGGCGCGGACGAAGACCCGCTTGCCGTCGACCCCTTCGGCGAGGAGTTCGTCGATCGTCTTCATGTGTTGGGGACTCCTACAGGAGGGCTCTTGATCGTACGAGGACTGATCGAACCGTATGTCGTCGGGTCGATCCTTACGTGCGTCAGGGCCCGGGCGGCGCGACGGTGCGCCACCCGGGCCCTGCTACCGCATCGAGGTGCCTGTTCGGCCGATCAGAGCTGTTCGCCGACGAAGACCGTGAGGTCGACGAGGCGGTTGGAGTAGCCCCACTCGTTGTCGTACCAGCCGAGGACCTTCACCGTGCTGCCCTCCTGGACCATGGTCAGGGAGGAGTCGAAGGTGCAGGAGGCCGGGTCGCTGACGATGTCCGAGGAGACGATCTCGTCCTCGGTGTAGGCCAGGTAGCCCTTCAGGTCGCCGTCCTCGGAGGCCTTCTTGAACGCGGCGTTGACCTCGTCCTTGGTGACCTCGCGCTGCAGGGTCACGACCAGGTCGGTGGCGGAGCCGGTCGGGACCGGGACACGCATGGCGATGCCGTCCAGCTTGCCCTTGAGCTGCGGCAGGACCAGCGCGGTGGCCTTGGCGGCACCCGTGGTGGTCGGGATGATGTTCTCGGCGGCAGCACGCGCGCGGCGCAGGTCCTTGTGCGGGAAGTCCAGGATGCGCTGGTCGTTGGTGTACGCGTGCACCGTCGTCATCAGGCCCTTGACGATGCCGAAGTTCTCGTCGAGGACCTTCGCCATCGGCGCCACACAGTTGGTGGTGCAGGAGGCGTTGGAGATGACGTGGTGGTTCGCCGGGTCGTACTTGTCCTGGTTGACGCCCATCACGATGGTGATGTCCTCGTCCTTGGCCGGAGCCGAGATGAGGACCTTCTTGGCGCCGCCGGCGATGTGCTTCTCGGCGTCGGCCTTCTTCGTGAAGATGCCGGTCGACTCGATGACGATGTCGACGCCCAGCTCGCCCCACGGGATGTCGGCGGGGTTGCGCTCGGACAGCACCTTGATGGTGTGGCCGTCGACGGTGATCGTGTCGGCGGTGTGCGAAACCTCGGCCTTGAGGCGGCCGAGGATCGTGTCGTACTTCAGCAGGTGCGCGGTGGTCGCGGTGTCACCCAGGTCGTTGACAGCCACGATCTCGATGTCAGCGCCCTGCTCCAGCAGCGCGCGGAAGTAGTTGCGACCGATACGACCGAAGCCGTTGATGCCTACGCGGATCGTCACGAACCGATCTCCTCGTTGGTACGCCGGCCATGCGATGCCGGCGAGCTGTATTTGGGATGTCCCCGACCACCCACGACCCTACCTCCCTGAGGCTCCCTTGGCGGCATCCAGATGCCCCATACACGGCGAGGCGGTCCGTACCCGCCAGTAGGCGTACGGACCGCCTCGGATCGAGGGTGATATCGCTGGTCTTTGTCATGGAATGCCGACCCGTTCTCACCGAGCTTTCACTCGTTCGTGAGCGGGTCGGCTCACTTGTCGCGTGCGGTCGGCGTCAGTTGTCGAGTGCTGTCAGCGCCTTTTTCACCAAAGCCGCGCGATCGGCCGCGGAAGTGACCTGTTCCAGGCCGAAACCGAGCAGCACGGTGTGGTCGGTGGTGATCGCTCCGTACGTCTTGAAGAGGGCTCCGGTGCGCGTCCAGTCCTTGAGGACGGCCGGGCTGCCCGCGGGCGGGCCGGTGACGCTCCAGGGGCCGAGGGAGGTCTCGAAGCCCTCGGTCTCGGTGGCCGTCCCGCCGAGCACCAGCGAGGCGTCGTCGACGAGGACGCCGTGCCCGCCGGTGCTCGGGTCGGTGATGTAGCCGATGGAGATCTCGACGGACTTGCCGGCGTAGGCGCTCAGGTCGAAGTTCACGGACTGCCAGCCCGCCGAGCTGCCGGTGAAGCTGTTCCAGGAGCCGCTGGTGCCGCTCGCGGTGCACTGGTTGTCCGCGATGGTCAGGTAGTGCTTGAGCCACGGGTGCTCGGCGATCAGGAACCCGGCCCCGCACTCGCTCGGTACGGCGCTGCTGGTGGCGCCGTTCTTCTCGGGCAGGGTCGTCCAGTCGTCGGCGCCCACGACGTGCGCCTCGACGACGGCGTGGTCGTAGCCGGGTTCGGTGTCCCACAGCACCTTGGCGCTGAGGGCCGGCTGCTGGGCCGCGGTGACACCGGTGAGGTCGACGGTGCGGGTGAGCCGCTTGTAGGCGTCGTCGGTGTGGACGGCCGCGGCCATGTACGACCCGGAGTACGGCCCGTACGGGTTGACCGTCCCGGCGAACTGGCCGGCGCCCGCGCTGGCGAACTGCGGGTACGCGGCAGGCGAGAGCTCGTCGGAGGTGACGGCGTAGGTCCCGGCCTTGTCGAGCGGGTTGGCCGAGGTGCCGCTGAGGGCCCCGCTGAAGCCGTCCAGCGGGCCGGAGCCGGTGAAGCCGGTGGCTCCGGGTGTCGAGGTGCGGGAGTACGCGCCCAGGTAGTACTGGCTGAAGTCGTTCGACGGGGTGCCGTCGGCGAGTTTCACGCTGCCGCCGGCCAGCTCGCCGGCCTCGACCAGCTTGCCGCCCTCGTTGAGGTAGGCGCGCAGCTGGAGCTGGGTGTCGTTGCCGGGGCCGTTCGTGCCCGAGTAGTGGACGACGGTCCTGAAGTGCCCCAGCACGCCGAGCGCGTCGGGCGCGCCCTGGGTGGCGACGTCCCAGACGACCGCCTTGTGCCCGGCGGCCTTCAGCGCGTCGACGTAGGTCTGCGCCTGGGCGGCCTTGGCGCCCTCCTCGGCGACCACCAGGGTGTCCGCCCCGGCCCGCTCGGCGACGGTGTACGTGAAGTGCGCGCTGGAGACCTCCCTGCCGCTCTTGCCGCTCTTCGCCTCGCCCGTGAACCACACCTCGACCTTGTCGCCCGGGTCGCCGTCCTTCACCTTGCCCCGGTACTCGTCGAAGTAGAGGTCGTCGCCGCCGCCGTAGGTCTCGCCGCCCTTCCAGCGCTTGAGCGCCGTGTGGTGGGTGCGGCCGCCGTTGACGCGGTACTTGAGCTCCTTGTCCCGGATCGCCTTGCGGATGACGACGGAGACCTCCTGGTCGGCGCCGCGCGAGTACGACGTGGAGAACGTCGCCGGGGTGAAGTCGGCGGCGCTCAGGCCGACCGAGGAGCTCGGCCGGTCGGGGTGGGCGGCGGTCTCGGCGACGGAGAGCGCGAAGGGGATGTTCTTCTCGAACTCGTCCTGGATCAGCTTCTCGTCGTCCGGGAAGTTGAAGACCGACTGGCAGTCGGCGGCGTTCCAGGCGTCGTTCGGGTCGATGTCCGAGGCTGTCTGGCAGGTCGACATCTCGGGGGTGAACATCGCCATGCCGTTGATGTTGGACGCGTGACCGTCCGCCTCGCCGTTGGTCGTGTACAGCTCCGAGGAGACCTGCGAGTGGTAGCCGGGGATCGCCGGGTTGTCCGGGGTGCCGGCGAGCGCCTTGTAGAGGACGTCGTCGGGGGTCGAGGTGGCGACCTGCCAGCCGACGCCGTAGAGGAGGAGTTCGGCGGCGGAGTGGTAGTTGATGCCGTACGTGAACCCGATCCGCTTCTCGAAGCCGTCCAGCGCCCTGGTCTCGGGCTCGGACTCGGGGCTCGCGCCGCGGTAGGTCTCACTGGTGGGGCTGGGCGACGAACCCTCGTCGTCGTAGCCCCACTTGTAGCCGAAGTTGCGGTTGAGGTCGACGCCGTCACCCGTGCTGATGGCACCGTCGCCGTTGACGTCCCGCAGGTTCTTGCGCCACAGGCGGGTGTCGGAGTTCTGGAAGGTGTAGTCGTAGCCGTCCGGGTTGGCGGAAAGCACGAACCACAGCTCGGTCGAGTCGACGATCTTCTTGATGCGTTTGTCGGTGCGGTAGTTGTCAAGGTAGTAGTGCATCAGCCGGCGGGTCATCTCCGGCGTGATCCATTCGCGGGCGTGCTGGTTGGACACGTACAGCACGGAGGGCTTGGAGCCGTCCTTCGACTTCTTCGCGCCCTTGGTCAGTTTGAGCGCGAGGATGTCCTGGCCGTTGACTGTCCTGCCGATGGACTCGACCTTGGTGAGACCGGGGTTGGCCTGGGCGGTCGCCAGGATCTCCGCCTTGAGGCCGCCGCTGCCGCTGTAGGGGCGGAACACGCCCTGCGAGGCGTCCTCGACGCGCGCTTCGGCCTTCGCCGACAGCGTGTGCTCAGTGAGGTCGACGCCCTGTTTCGCCAGCTTCTTCGCCTGCTGGTCCGTGAGGTACAGCTCGACTTCCGTCTTGCCGGATCCGGTGACCTGGTCGCCGAGTTCGTGGCCGTCCTGCCCGGCTTTGAGCAGGAGGGGAATCTGCGTCTTGGTGACGTCGGCACGGTAGACCTTGACCTCGCCGGGGTCCGGTTTCGCCGAACCCCCGGTCTGCGCCTGGGCCACGGGTGCGAGTGCGGCTCCTCCGATCAGGAGCGCGCCGACAGCGAGGATCGATCTCGCCCTGTGTCTCATGAACCCCCCTAGCAGTGGTCCGCCACGGCGGCGAACTCATGCCAGGCTCATGACACTTCATGATCCAGTCAAGGGCGCCTCATGGCCAGTTCACGGTGGCCCAAAAGGGATGCAAACGCCGGTGCCGACGACCGTGACAGCCGTCGGCACCGGTGGGGTGACAGTGCCTCAGCCTGCGAGGTTGTCGGCCAGCTCCTCGGAGAGGTTGGCCTCGGTGCCCGGGATACCCAGATCGGACGCACGCTTGTCGGCCATCGCGAGGAGGCGGCGGATCCGGCCGGCGACCGCGTCCTTGGTGAGCGGCGGGTCGGCGAGCGCGCCCAGTTCCTCCAGGGAGGCCTGCTTGTGCTCCATGCGCAGCCGGCCGGCCGCCGCGAGGTGCTCGGGCACCTCGTCACCGAGGATCTCCAGGGCACGCTGGACCCGGGCGCCGGCCGCGACGGCCGCGCGGGCGGAGCGGCGCAGGTTGGCGTCGTCGAAGTTGGCCAGGCGGTTCGCCGTGGCACGGACCTCACGGCGCATCCTCCGCTCCTCCCAGGCCAGCACCGACTCGTGCGCGCCGAGGCGGGTCAGCAGGGCACCGATCGCGTCACCGTCACGGACGACCACCCGGTCCACCCCGCGCACCTCACGGGCCTTCGCGGCGATGGACAGCCGGCGGGCGGCGCCGACCAGCGCGAGCGCGGCCTCCGGGCCCGGGCAGGTCACCTCCAGGGAGGAGGAGCGGCCCGGCTCGGTCAGCGAGCCGTGCGCCAGGAAGGCGCCGCGCCAGGCCGCCTCGGCATCGCAGGTGGCCCCGGAGACGACCTGCGGGGGCAGGCCCCGGATCGGCCGGCCCCGGCCGTCCACCAGGCCGGTCTGGCGGGCCAGCTGGTCGCCGCCCGCCACCACGCGCACCACGTACCGGGAGCCGCGGCGCAGCCCGCCGGGGGCCATCACGATCAGCTCCGAGCTGTGCCCGAAGATCTCCAGGATGTCCCGCTTCAGGCGCCGGGCCGCCATCGCGGTGTCCAGCTCCGCCTCGATCACGATGCGCCCGCTCACCAGGTGGAGGCCGCCCGCGAACCGCAGAATGGCGGAGACCTCCGCCTTCCGGCAGCAGGTCCGGGTGACGGGTAGCCGGGAGATCTCGTCCTTCACCGCTGCCGTCATCGCCATGGGCCGATCCTTCCATGCATCCGAAAAATACGGTCGTACGCGGCGGCCAACAGCTCCGGGTCGTGCCGGGGTGAACCGTCGGTCCGGGCCACGGGGCTCAGCTCGACCGCGGCTCCCAGCCGCTTGGCGGCCTCGGTGAGCAAGTCGCGGTCGGGCACGGCGGCCTCGTCGGCCAGCACCACGTCCAGGGCGAGTTTAGGGGCGTGTCGCCCCAAAACCTCCAAATGACGCTGCGGTGAGAAGCCCTCGGTTTCTCCCGGCTGCGGTGCCAGGTTCAGGGACAGGACCTTGCGGGCCTTGGTCTCGGTGAGCGCGTCGAGCAGATCGGGGACGAGCAGGTGCGGAATCACCGAGGAGAACCAGGATCCGGGGCCGAGTACCACCCAGTCCGCGTCCAGGACGGCCGCCACGGCCTCCGGCACGGCCGGCGGGTCGTGCGGGACCAGGTGCACGGACTGCACCTCGCCGGGCGTGAGCGCCACGGTGGCCTGCCCCCGGACGATGTCCACCTCCTCGGGCCGCTCCGGGTCGTGCCCCTTGACCAGGGCCTGCAGCTCCAGCGGCACCGCCGACATGGGCAGTACGCGCCCGTGCGCGCCGAGCAGTTTGCCGACCAGGTCCAGGGCCTGGACGTGGTCGCCGAGCTGCTCCCACAGCGCGACGATCAGCAGATTGCCGACCGCGTGCTCGTGCAGGTCGCCCTTGGACTGGAAGCGGTGCTGGATGACCCGGGCCCAGGTCTGGCCCCAGTCGTCGTCACCGCACAGGGCGGCGAGGGCCTTGCGCAGATCACCCGGGGGGAGCACACCCAGCTCGTCGCGCAGGCGCCCGCTGGAGCCGCCGTCGTCGGCCACGGTGACGACGGCGGTGAGATCGCCGGTGATCCGGCGCAGGGCGGCGAGCGAGGCGGACAGTCCCATGCCACCGCCCAGCGCGACCACCTTGGGCTGGGCACCGCGGCGGCGCGGCCGGGCGCCGCGGGCCTCGACGGGACGGGCCGCGCGGGACTCGGGCACCATCCGGCGCAGCCTGCTCAGCCGTGGAGTGCGCTCGGTCACTCGCGCCCCATGTCCCGGTGCACGACCACGGTCTCCACTCCCTCGGCGGCCAGCCGGGCGGCGAGCTTCTCGGACACGGCGACCGAGCGGTGCTTGCCGCCCGTGCAGCCGATGGCGATCGTCACGTAGCGCTTGCCCTCCCGCCGGTACCCGGCCGCGATCAGCCGCAGCAGCTCGGCGTAGCGGTCGAGGAACTCCTTGGCGCCGGGCTGGTTGAAGACGTACGCCGACACCTCCTCGTTGAGGCCGGTGTACGGGCGCAGCTCCGGCACCCAGTGCGGGTTGGGCAGGAACCGCATGTCGGCGACCAGGTCGGCGTCGACCGGCAGGCCGTACTTGAAGCCGAACGACATCACCGTGGCCCGCAGCTCGGGCTCCTCCTCGCCGGCGAACTGGGCGTCCATCTTGGCGCGCAGCTCGTGCACGTTGAGGCTGGAGGTGTCGATCACCAGGTCGGCGTCGCCGCGCAGCTCGCGCAGCAGCTCCCGCTCGGCGACGATGCCGTCCACGATGCGGCCGTCGCCCTGCAGCGGGTGCGGGCGGCGCACCGACTCGAAGCGGCGGACCAGGGCGTCGTCGGAGGACTCCAGGAAGACGATCCTGCGCGTGACGCCCCGGCTGTCGAGGTCGGCGAGGGACTCGCGCAGGTTGTCGAAGAAGCGCCGGCCGCGCACGTCGACCACGACCGCGATCCGCGCCACGTTGCCCTGGGAGCGGGCGCCCAGCTCGACCATGGTGGGGATGAGGGCCGGCGGGAGGTTGTCCACGACGAACCAGCCGAGGTCCTCCAGACACTTCGCCGCCGTCGAACGGCCGGCTCCCGACATGCCGGAGATGATCACCAGTTCGGGGATGGCCGCTTCGGGCACCCCGGCCGCAGTGGCGTCCGTACTCACTTCTGCTCCGTCGTCCTGGACCGCTTCGGCTTCCGCCTGTCGCGGCTGATCCTGGCGGGCCTCGCTGTGCGTTCCCTCGGGCTCGCCCCGCGTTTCGCTGAACGCCGGATCTCGCTGTGCTGTGGGCTGTGCGTCGCGCTCGGTCATCTCTCCTGCCCCCGTCGATCGTCCGGGGCGCCCGCGGGTACGGGCTCCCCCGAGGCGTCCGCCGTCGTCTCGGGCGCCTCGTCTTCCCTGTCATCCATGATCTCTCCGGTGGCCGTGTTCACGGCGGGTGCGGCCGGGGCCGCCTGGGCGAGGGCCACGGCGATGGTCTCGGCCGTCTTGCGGCCTATCCCGGGCACTTCCTGGATCTGCTCGATTGTGGCGGACCGCAGCTTCTTCACCGAGCCGAAATGCTTGATCAACGCCTGCTTGCGCGTCTCGCCGAGGCCCGGTACGTCGTCCAGGGGGCTGGAACGGAAACGCTTGGCCCGCTTGGTGCGCTGGTAGGTGATGGCGAAGCGGTGCGCCTCGTCACGGATGCGCTGGAGCAGGTAGAGCCCCTCGCTGGTGCGGGGCAGGACCACCGGGTCGTCGTCCTCGGGCAGCCAGACCTCTTCGAGGCGCTTGGCGAGGCCGCAGACGGCGATGTCGTCGATCCCCAGCTCGTCGAGCGCCCGCTTCGCGGCGGCGACCTGCGGCCGGCCACCGTCGACGACCACGAGCTGGGGCGGGTAGGCGAACTTCCTGGGGCGGCCGTCATCGTCCTTGAAACCGTTGACCGGGGCGGCGTCGGGGTCGGTTTCGGAGGTGGCGACGGAAGCGGGGGCTGGGCTGGGGGTGGGAGTGGGGCTGGGGGTGCCGGAGTCCATGACGACGTCTTCGGCGTTGTCCTCCACCCACTCGCCGGTCCGCTCCTTGTCGGCGAGGTAGCGGCGGAACCGGCGGGTGATCACCTCGTGCATCGAGCGCACGTCGTCCTGGCCGGCGAAGCCCTTGATCTGGAAGCGGCGGTACTCGCTCTTGCGCTGCAGGCCGTCCTCGAAGACGACCATGGAGGCCACCACGTCGTCGCCCTGGAGGTGCGAGATGTCGTAGCACTCGATGCGCAGCGGGGCGCTGTCCAGGTCCAGGGCGTCGGCGATCTCCTCCAGCGCCCGCGAGCGGGTGGTGAGGTCGGAGGCGCGCTTGGTCTTGTGCAGGGCGAGCGCCTGCTGGGCATTGCGCTGCACGGTCTCCATCAGGGCCTTCTTGTCGCCGCGCTGCGGGATGCGCAGCGAGACATTCGCCCCGCGACGGCCGGTGAGCCACTCCTGGACCGGCTCGACCGGCTCGGGCAGGGCCGGGACGAGCACCTCCTTAGGGACGGCGTCCCCGGTCTCCTCGCCGTACAGCTGCTGGAGGGCGTGCTCGACGAGAGCCCCGGTGGTGACGTCCTCCACCTTGTCCGTCACCCAGCCGCGCTGCCCGCGCACGCGTCCGCCGCGCACGTGGAAGATCTGCACGGCCGCCTCCAGCTCGTCCTCCGCGACGGCGATGAGGTCGGCGTCGGTCGCGTCGGCGAGCACGACCGCGTTCTTCTCCATGGCCTTCTTCAGGGCCTCGATGTCGTCGCGCAGCCGGGCGGCCCGCTCGTACTCCATCTCCTCGGCCGCCTCCATCATCTGCTTCTCCAGACGGCGGAGGTAGGTGCCGGTGCGGCCGGCCATGAAGTCGCAGAACTCCTCGGCCAGTTCGCCGTGGTCCTCCGGGGAGATCCGGCCGACGCAGGGAGCCGAGCATTTGCCGATGTAGCCGAGCAGGCAGGGGCGGCCGGTGCGGGCCGCGTTCTTGAACACCCCGGCGGAGCAGGTGCGCACCGGGAACACGCGCAGCAGCAGGTCGACGGTGTCCCGGATCGCCCACGCGTGGCCGTACGGCCCGAAGTAGCGCACGCCCTTCTTCTTGTGACCGCGCATCACCTGAACCCGCGGGAACTCCTCGTTCATCGTCACCGCGAGGTACGGGTAGCTCTTGTCGTCGCGGTACTTCACATTGAAGCGGGGGTCGTACTCCTTGATCCAGGAGTACTCCAGCTGGAGCGCCTCGACCTCCGTGGACACCACGGTCCACTCCACGGACGCCGCGGTGGTGACCATCGTCCGGGTGCGGGGGTGCAGGCTCGCCAGGTCCTGGAAGTAGTTCGCCAGGCGCTGGCGCAGGCTCTTCGCCTTTCCGACGTAGATCACCCGACGGTGCTCGTCACGAAACCTGTACACCCCGGGAGAGTCCGGGATCTGTCCCGGCTTGGGGCGGTAGCTGGAGGGATCGGCCATGTCTCACACCCTACTGGCGAGCACCGACACCGCGACGAGGCTGTGGACAACCGTGGGCGGGAGGCCGGGACGGGCGGGAGGCCGGAACGGCGGGTGCCCCAGGGGGCGGGACCGACAGGGCGGAGGGCGCCGTCGGCCTGGGGAGCGGGGACGCAGGGGCCGGGAGCGGTGGCGGTGGGGGCGGTGGCGGGGCGGTGGCGGTGGCGGTGGCGGTGAGGGAGATACCGCGATCGCGATCCGCTCTGCTCTGCTCTGCTCGCAGCCACACCCCGCCTGGGCTCCGGCTCGCGGAATCGGACACCTCGGTGACGTCGCGAGCGGTTCCGGCATGCCGCACTCGCGGACCCGGTTCGCGACCGGCGCGGAGCCGTCGGGCCGAGCGTGGCGGATCCTGCACGGCTTTCTCCGTGAATAGGCACCTCCCCCGTGCACGGTCTCCGGCCTCCCGGCCGTCGGCGGCACCGCCGCTGCGCGCACGATCCCGCCGGTCAGGGGGTCGCGCCTCGGCCAGGCGGGCGTTCTCGACCGGTCGAAGGTGTTGTCGGTGATTGGTCAACACGCTTCAATGCGGGGGAACTCGGGGCCGTGAGCGACGGCCTGCGGACGCGGCATGCCCAGGTGCGGCCGTCCCCGGCGCCGACCGGGTGGCCCCGAACCGCGTCAACGGCCTGACCAGCCGTTGCCCCCGACAGAAAGGCCCCCTGCATGCGGCACGGCACACAGCACGCGGACGTCGCCACCGCGGAACTGGACTCGGCCCTGCGGGGCGGCCCCTTCCATGTGGCCCTGCGCGCCGCGATCGCCGCCCGCGGGCTGCCGCTCCAGCGCGTGCAGCATCATCTGTCGCGCTATGGCGTCAAAGTGGGCGTCACCAGCCTCAGTTACTGGCAACAGGGTGCCCGCCGCCCCCAGCGCCCGGAGTCACTGCGGGCCGTTCGCGCGCTGGAGGAGATCCTCCAGCTCCCGGACGAGTCCCTGATCCGGCTGCTCGCCGACACCGAGCAGGATCCCGCCGTGCGCCGGCCCTCCGCCCGCTCGTACCGCTCGTTCATCGAGGCCTGTGACGTCCTGGACCGGTTGCAGGCCGAGCTCGGCTGGTCCCTCGACGGCGGCCTGCACACCCTGGGGCACCACGACCGGGTGCGGATCGGCGGTCACCGGGAACTGGCCGCCCGCGAGTCCCAGCACATCGTGCGCGCCCACCGGGACGGCGTCGACCGCTTCGTGGCCGTCCACCACGGCGACCCCGGTTGCGCCCCGCGGCACATGACCGTGCACGCGCTGGAGAACTGCCGCGCGGGACGCGTCCGTTCGGACGAGGAGACCGGTCTCCTCGTCGCCGAACTCCTCTTCGGCACCCGGCTGCGCTCCGGCGACACCTTTCTCTTCCGCTACGCCGTCGAGGACGGCACGGCCGGTGTCTCACGCGAGTACGTCCGCGGTTTCGGCTTTCCCGGCGGCCAGTACAGCCTTCAGGTGCGTTTCGCCGCCGACGCGCTGCCGACCCGCTGCCACCGGTTCGCCCAGCACTCGGCGGCGGCCCCGCGCGGCGGCCGGCAGGCCCTGCCGCTGAGCGGGCCGCACCGCTCCGTCCACCTGGTCGAGCCCCGGGTACGGCCGGGCCTGCTGGGGATCGGCTGGGACTGGGACTGAACCGGCGCTGGGATCCAGACCTCGCCGATCAGGCGCCGGGGCCCGCCACGATCCGACCGTTCGCGGCCTTCACCGGCAGTTCGTCCAACGGCTCGGTGGCCGGCGACCGCACCACCTTCCCGGTCAGGGCGTCGAACTCGCTGCCGTGGCAGGGGCAGACCAGCGTCGTGCCCTGGAGCTTGTTGATCGGGCACCCCGCGTGCGTGCAGATCGTGCTGTACGCCTTCAGGGCGCCGTCGGCGGACCTGCTGACCACCACGTTGTGCTCCCGGTAGAGCTGAGCGCCGCCCTTGGCGACCTCGCTCTCGGCTCCGAGGTCGACAGGCGCGGTCGGTGCGGCTCCGGCGGCTCCGGCCGTGGCCGCACCGCCGGGTGCCTTGCAGGCGGCCACCCCCAGCCCGGCGACCGATGTGACGGCCGCTCCGCGCAGGACGGTACGGCGACTCGCGAAGGGGCGGGTGGGCACGAGGGGCTCCAGGTGGATCGGGGCGGTGCGGTCCGGGACGACACTACCTGGGCGGATCGTCCCGCTTCGGGGCGGGGGGCGAGGGCTCACCCCATAGGGCGTAAACGCTTGCGCAAGCGTTTACGCGCCCCTGTCCGATGAGGTAGCTTCCCGGCCGAAGGGGGCATTGCGGCCCGAGCGGAACCCGGCGGCCCGAGCCGGCACCAGCGAGCCCCCGGCCCGGGGCGGGAAGCGACGAGGGGAGCCCGATGCCCACCATGGCCGACGTCGCCCGGAGCGCCGGTGTCTCGGTGGCGACGGTCTCCCATGTGCTGAACGGGACCCGCCCGGTGCTGCCCCACACCCGTCAGGCCGTGCTCGACGCCGTCGAGGAACTGGGCTACACGCCCAACACCCTCGCCCGCTCCCTGGTGACCTCCCGCACCCGGTCCATCGGGCTCGCGGTGTCGGCGATCAGCAACCCCTACTTCACGGAGATCCTCCAGGGCGTCGAGGCCGCTGTCCTGGAGCACGGCTACAGCCTGCTCATCGCCGACCCGCACGACGATCCCGAGCACGAACGCAAGGTCGTCCAGCTCCTCCACGAACGCCGCGTCGACGGCCTGATCGTCGCCCCCTCCGCCGACCCGCGCGCACTCCTCGCCTACCTGGGCCGTCATGCCGTACCGACCGTCCTCCTCGACCGGGTCATCGGCGGCGCGGACACCGCCCCGCCCTTCGACCAGGTCTGCGCCGAGAACACCGCACCGATGGCCCGGCTCGTCACCCACCTCGCCGGTCTCGGGCACCGCCGGATCGGCCTGGTCGCCGGGTTGCCCGGGCTGAGCACCACCGGCGAGCGGATCACCGGCTACCGGCAGGGGCTGTCCACGGCCGGGCTGGCCCTCGACGACGACCTGATCGCCCCCGGGAACTCCGAATCCACGGGCGCCGAGCAGGCCACCGCCGCTCTGCTGTCGCTCGCCGCCCCGCCCACGGCGCTCGTCACCGCCAACAACGCGATGACCATCGGTGCCCTGCGCACCCTGCGGGCGCGGGGTCTGTCCGTACCGGACGACATCGCCCTGTGCTGCTTCGACGACTTCGCCTGGGCCGACCTCTTCTCGCCCCGGCTCACCGCCATCGCCCAGCCCAGCAGGGAACTCGGCGCCGAGGCGGTCCGGGTGCTCCTCGAACGGCTGGCCGCACCCGACCGGCCCGCCGGGACCCTACGGCTGCCGTGTGCCTTCGTGCACCGGACGTCGTGCGGGTGCCGGGAGAAGGACGGCGTCGCGGACACCCCCAGTGCCCCCAGGACCTCCAGCACCCCGAGAAAGGGACCCTCTCGTGATCGTCGTCGCCGGTGAAGCACTGATCGATCTGGTACCGCAGGGCACGGGCGCCCTCGCGGCCCTGCAGCCGGCGCTCGGCGGCGGCCCGTACAACACGGCCGTGGCCCTCGGCCGCCTCGGCTCTCCCACCGCGTTCTGCTCCCGTGCCTCCCGCGACGCCTTCGGCGAGGCCCTGCTGGACGGGCTGCGGCGGGCGGGCGTGGACGTCTCCCTCGTGGCGCGCGGCCCGGAACCGACCACTCTCGCGGCCGCCACGATCGATCCGCAGGGCTCCGCCTCCTACTCCTTCTACGTCGAGGGGACCGCCGACCGCCTGTTCACCGCCCCCGGCGGCCTCCCCGCCGCCACCCGTGCCGTCTCCTTCGGCACGCTCTCGCTCGTCCTGGAACCGGGGGCGAGCGCCTACGAGCAGCTGATGCGCGACGCGGCCGGGCAGGGCCTGTTCACCGCACTCGACCCGAACATCCGGGCGGGTCTGGTCGCGGATCCGGACGCCTACCGGGCGCGTTTCAAGAGCTGGCTGCCCTCGGTGACTCTCCTCAAGCTCTCGGAGGAGGACGCGCTGTGGCTGGGCGGCACGCCGCACGAATGGCTGGCTGCGGGCCCCTCGGCCGTGGTGATCACCCACGGCGGTGACGGCCTCAGTGCCTTCACCCGCGACGGCACCGTGTACGCCGTCCCCGGCGAGGAGGTCGCCGTCGTGGACACGATCGGCGCCGGTGACACGGTGAACGCGGCCCTGCTGCACGGCCTGGCCGTGCAGGACGCTCTGTCCGCCGAGGCGCTCCTGGGACTGGGCGCCGACGGCTGGACGAGGTTGCTGCGATTCGCGGCGCGGGCGGCCGCGATCACCTGCTCCCGGGCGGGTGCGGAACCGCCGTATGCCTCCGAACTCGGAGACCTGCCTGTCTAGCACTCTCTGTTGAGGAGTCAAGGTCCGTCATGGCCGCGGGGATCGGGCGGCTGATCATGGAACGAGCGGCGCCCCACGGGAAGTTCCCGTGGGGCGCCGCGTTTGATCTGATCTGCCGGGATCCGCCGGAATCCGCCTGAGCAGGCGAACCGGCTGGGCCTCAGGCTTTGCGGGCTCGCGTCGTCTTCTTCGCGGGCGTGGTCTTCTTCGCGGGCGTCGCCTTCGCCGTGACGCCGGCCGCCTTCTTCGTGGCCGTGTTGTCGGCCGTCGTGGCGGTCGCGGTCGCCGTCTTCCTGGCCGTCGACTTCGCCGCGACCGTCTTCTTCGCCGCCGTCCTGCGCGGGGCCTTCACCGAGCTGGCGTCACTGACACGGTCGGCGCCGAGGATCTCGCGCAGGAACTTGCCGGTGTGGCTGGCCGGTACCCCGGCGACCTCCTCGGGGGTGCCCTCCGCGACGACGAGTCCGCCGCCGGCGCCGCCCTCCGGACCCATGTCGACGACCCAGTCGGCGGTCTTGATCACGTCGAGGTTGTGCTCGATGACGATGACCGTGTTGCCCTTGTCGACGAGGCCGCCGAGGACCTTCAGCAGCTTGCTGATGTCCTCGAAGTGCAGACCGGTGGTCGGCTCGTCGAGGACGTAGACCGTGCGCCCGGTGGAGCGCTTCTGCAGTTCGCTGGCGAGCTTCACACGCTGTGCCTCACCGCCGGACAGGGTGGTCGCCGACTGGCCGAGGCGGACGTAGCCGAGACCGACGTCGTTCAGCGTAGTGAGGTGGCGGTTGATCGCCGGGACGGCCTCGAAGAAGTGCATGGCCTCTTCGATGGGCATGTTCAGGACCTCGGAGATGGACTTGCCCTTGTAGTGGACCTCCAGGGTCTCCCGGTTGTACCGGGCGCCGTGGCAGACCTCGCACGGGACGTAGACGTCCGGGAGGAAGTTCATCTCGATCTTGATGGTGCCGTCGCCCGCGCAGTTCTCGCAGCGGCCGCCCTTGACGTTGAAGGAGAAGCGGCCCGGCTGGTAGCCCCGGACCTTCGCCTCGGTGGTCTCGGCGAACAGCTTGCGGATGTGGTCGAAGACGCCGGTGTACGTCGCCGGGTTCGATCGCGGGGTGCGGCCGATGGGCGACTGGTCGACGTGCACGACCTTGTCGACGAGGTCGTCGCCGTCCACGCGCGTGTGCCGGCCAGGGACGTTCCGCGCGCCGTTCAGCTCGCGCGCCAGGTGCGTGTACAGGATGTCGTTGACCAGCGTCGACTTGCCGGAGCCGGACACTCCCGTGACTGCCGTGAACACGCCCAGCGGGAAGGACACGTCGATGTCCTGGAGGTTGTTCTCCCGGGCGCCGTGCACGGTGAGCCGACGGGACGGGTCCTGCGGGCGGCGGACGTCGGGCAGCGGGATCGACTTCTTGCCGGACAGGTACTGGCCGGTCTGGGACTCGGCGTTGGCGAGCAGTTCCTTCAAAGAGCCGCTGTGCACCACCTTGCCGCCGTGCTCACCGGCACCGGGGCCGATGTCGACGACCCAGTCGGCGACCTTGATGGTGTCCTCGTCGTGCTCGACGACGATGAGCGTGTTGCCCATGTCGCGCAGCCGGACCAGGGTCTCGATCAGCCGGTGGTTGTCGCGCTGGTGCAGGCCGATCGACGGCTCGTCGAGGACGTACAGGACGCCGACGAGGCCGGAGCCGATCTGGGTGGCCAGGCGGATGCGCTGGGCCTCGCCGCCGGACAGGGTGCCGGCCGCGCGGTTCAGCGAGAGGTAGTCCAGGCCGACGTCGACCAGGAACCGCAGCCGCTCGTTGACCTCCTTGAGCACGCGCTCGGCGATCTTCTTGTCGCGCGCGTTGAGCTTGAGCTCGCCCAGGAAGTCCGCGCAGTCGCTGATGGACATCGCCGAGACCTCGGCGATCGACTTCTCCATGATCGTGACCGCGAGGACGATCGGCTTGAGGCGGGTGCCCTGACAGGTGGGGCAGGGCACCTCGCGCATGTAGCCCTCGAAGCGCTCGCGGCTTGCGTCGCTCTCGGCCTCGCTGTGCCGGCGCTTGACGAACGGCACGGCGCCCTCGAAGGGCGTGGTGTACACGCGCTCGCGGCCGTACCGGTTGCGGTAACGGACCTCGATCTGCGTCTTGTGGCCGTAGAGCAGGGCCTTCTTGGCGCGCTGCGGCAGCCCGGCGAAGGGGATGTCGGTGCGGAACCCCAGCGCGTCCGCGAGGGCGCCGATCAGGCGGCCGAAGTAGTCCTTGGTGTGGCCGTGCGACCAGGGGTGGATGGCACCCTCGTCGAGCGACTTGTCCTCGTCCGGGACGATCAGCTCCGGGTCGACCTCCATGCGCGTGCCGATGCCGGTGCACTCGGGGCAGGCGCCGAAGGGCGAGTTGAAGGAGAAGGAGCGGGGCTCCAGCTCCTCGAAGGACAGGTCGTCGTACGGGCAGTACAGGTGCTCCGAGTACATGCGCTCGCGCTCGGGGTCGTCCTCGGGGAGGTCGACGAAGTCGAGCACGACCATGCCGCCGGACAGGCCGAGCGCGGTCTCCACGGAATCGGTGAGGCGGCGCTTGGCGGTGTCCTTCACCGTGAGGCGGTCGACGACCACCTCGATGGTGTGCTTCTCCTGCTTCTTCAGCGTCGGGGGTTCGGAGAGCTGGATCGTCTCGCCGTCCACGCGCGCGCGGGAGTAGCCCTTGGTCTGGAGGTCGGCGAAGAGGTCGACGAACTCGCCCTTGCGCTCGCGCACCAGGGGCGAGAGCACCTGGAAGCGGCTCCCCTCCGGCAGCTCCAGGACCTTGTCCACGATGGCCTGCGGCGACTGGCGCGAGATCGGGCGGCCGCACTCGGGGCAGTGCGGCTTGCCGATGCGCGCGAAGAGCAGACGCAGGTAGTCGTAGACCTCGGTGATGGTGCCGACCGTCGAGCGCGGGTTGCGCGAGGTCGACTTCTGGTCGATGGACACCGCCGGGGACAGGCCCTCGATGAAGTCCACGTCCGGCTTGTCCATCTGCCCGAGGAACTGGCGGGCGTACGAGGAGAGCGACTCCACGTAGCGACGCTGGCCCTCAGCGAAGATCGTGTCGAAGGCCAGGGAGGACTTGCCCGACCCGGACAGGCCCGTGAAGACGATGAGCGAGTCACGAGGCAGGTCGAGCGAGACGTTCTTCAGATTGTGCTCGCGCGCGCCACGGACGATGAGACGGTCGGCCACAGCCGGTCCGCACCTTTCTTGAGAGAAGCTGACAGGGGCAGGGCCCCGTGCTTCTTCAGACTAGGGGGAGCCACTGACAACGCCGGTCGGATTCCTGGATGCGTAAACAATCCCGGACCATCCAGCATGCCCGACGCCGCCTCCGACGATATAGCACGCCCATTCGATTTACGGAGCTCGCGCGAAACCTTCACCCGAAGGTGTGGCAGGGCTACTGTCAGCCCCATGATTGATCACGCTCATGACCTGGCGTCTGTACAGAAAGCGACCGAGCGGCTCCTCACCGCGGTCGCCGCCCTGGACAACGCGGCCGGCGCGCGACCGTCACGGCTGCCCGGCTGGACGGTCGGACATGTCCTCGCCCACCTCGCCCGCAACGCGGACGCGCTCGCCAACGTCCTGGACGGGCGTCCCATGTACGCCTCCGCCGAGGCACGGGACGCCGACATCGAGCGCGACGCGCCGCGCCCGCTCGGTGTGCAGCTGGACGACCTGCGGGCGAGCCATGCCGGATTCCGGGCCCGGGCGGCCGAGCCCGCGGACTGGTCGCGCACGGTGGAGCTGCGCAACGGGGTCACCGACACCGCGGCAAGGGTGCCGTTCCGCCGGTGGGCCGAGGTCGAACTGCACCATGTCGACCTCGGGATCGGATACGAGCTGGAGGACCTGCCGCAGGAGTTCACCGAGCGGGAGATCGACTTTCTCGCGGAGCGCTTCGGCGGGCACCCGGAGGTCCCGTCGACCGGACTGCGCAGCGACAGCGGCCGGGTCTGGACGACCGGCGGCGGCGCGCCGGGGGGTCCGATCGCCGTCGAGGGGTCCGCCGCCGACCTGCTGGGCTGGCTCGCCGGCCGCCGCGACGGCTCGGCCCTGATCGTGAAGGGCGGCACCCTGCCCGCGCTTCCGCCGCTGTAGCGCGGCACGTCGGCGCCCTCTTCCCGCTATAGGCTGATCACCATGACGTACAGCGGAGAGGTCACGGTCGGCGGACCGGCGGACGTGCACGAGCTCAAGGACCTGATGATCACCAAGATCGCGGTCGGGCCCATGGACAACAACGCCTATCTGCTGCGCTGCCGCGCCACCGACGAGCAACTGCTGATCGACGCGGCCAACGACGCGGAGACGCTCCTCGGCATGATCGGTGACGACGGCATCGCGTCCGTCGTCACCACCCACCGGCACGGCGACCACTGGCAGGCACTGGCCGAGGTCGTCGCCGCGACCGGCGCGCGGACGTACGCGGGCCGCGAGGACGCCCCCGGCATCCCGGTCAGCACCGACGTCCTCGTGGACGACGGCGACGTGATCCGGGTCGGCCGCGTCGAACTGACCGCCCGCCACCTGGTCGGTCACACCCCGGGCTCCGTCGCCCTGGTCTACGACGACCCGCACGGCCACCCGCACCTCTTCACCGGGGACTGCCTCTTCCCCGGTGGCGTCGGCAACACGTTCAAGAACCCGAAGGCCTTCGCCAGCCTGATCCACGACGTCGAGACGAAGATCTTCGACGTGCTGCCGGACGAGACCTGGGTGTACCCGGGACACGGCAACGACACCACGCTGGGCACGGAGCGCCCGCATCTGCCGGAGTGGCACGCGCGCGGATGGTGAGCCGCGGGCGCGCGTCCCCGTGCTGAGCGCGGGCGCGCATTCCTTCCACGCGCGCCCCGTGTGAACGGTTCGCACGCGCCGGCCCCCGGCGCACGCTCCCGGCGCGCGTCGTCGCGCAGTCAACTGGTTGCAGCCCCGCACAGGATGACGGCTCCTGCGCGGTACGGGCCGCCGGCCATCATTCCCCGCCCTCGGCCGGCGGCCTCGGCACGTCCGCCCTGCGCGGCGACGTTCACAAGACTGCAACACCCGTTCCCACTATGCGGACAGATGCCCGCTTGACGTGGACAAACGCGGCTTTCGCTGTCACTCTCCCGCCATGCACCCTGCCCCGAGCGCGCTGCGTCGCGCTGTCGCCGCCGCCACCATAGCCCTGCTCGCCACCGCTGTCGGCTGCGCTCCGCAGCCGGACGACAAGGCGTCCGGCGGGTCCTCCTCCTCGGCCGGAACCACCTGCGCCAAGGGCAAGTTGGCCACCAAGACCTCCGGCAAGCTGACGATCGCGACGGACGAACCGGCGTACGAGCCGTGGTTCAAGGACGACAAGCCGGCCAACGGCGAGGGCTTCGAGTCGGCGGTCGCGTACGCCGTGGCGAAGCAACTGGGGTACGACAAGAGCGCGGTCGTCTGGCAGCGGGTGCCGTTCAACAAGGCGTTCGCGCCCGGCGTGAAGACCTTCGACTTCGACATCAACCAGGTGTCCATCAGCACCGAGCGCAAGAAGGCCGTGGACTTCTCGTCCGGCTACTACGACGTCCGCCAGGCGGTCATCGCGCTCAAGGGCGGCAAGGCCGCGAAGGCGACGAGCATCGCGGATCTCAAGGGCCTCAAGCTGGGCGCCCAGGTCGGCACGACGAGCCTCAACTACATCAGCGACGTGGTGAAGCCGTCCCAGGAGGCGGCCGCCTACTCCAAGAACGACCAGGCCGTCTCGGCGCTCAGGAACGGCCAGGTGGACGCGATCGTCACCGACCTGCCGACCGCCTTCTACGTCACGGCGGCCCAGGTGACGAACGCCAAGATCGTCGGCCAGTTCGAGAACCAGGGCGGCACGCCCGAGCAGTTCGGGCTCGTCCTGGACAAGGGCAGCGACCTCACGTCCTGCGTGACGTCGGCCGTGGACGCCCTGCGCAAGGACGGCACGCTGGCGAAGCTGGACAAGCAGTGGCTGTCCGACGCCGTCGACGCTCCGGTGCTCAAGTGACGGTCACCAAGGACGAGTCCGGCCAGGAGGACGCGGACGACAAGGGCGACATGCCGGCCGGTGCCCCTGCGGGCGCCCTCGGTTACACCCCCTCCGGACGACGACTGGAACGGGAGCGCTACAAGCGTGCCCGCGCCCGTCGCGCGACCACGATCGCCGCGTTGTCGACCCTGGTCACGGCCGTCGTCCTGTACATGGTCGTGGTCAGCGCGCCGGGCTGGGAGCGCACCAAGGAGACCTTCTTCGACGGGCAGTACGCGCGCGAGGCGTTCCCCAAGGTCCTCGAAGGCCTGTGGCTCAACGTCCGGCTGCTGCTGATCTGCGGCGTGCTGGTGCTCGTCCTCGGCATGCTGATCGCCATCGCCCGCACCCTGCCGGGGCCGGTGTTCTTCCCGCTGCGAGCGCTGGCGGCGGCCTACACGGACTTCTTCCGCGGTCTGCCATTGATCATCAACCTGATGATCGTGGTCTTCGGGGTACCCGCGCTGCGCCTCCAGGGCGTGACCGTCGATCCCGTGCTGCTGGGCGGTACGGCGCTGACGCTGACGTACTCCGCCTACGTGGCCGAGGTGTTCCGTGCGGGCATCGAGTCCGTGCACCCCTCGCAGCGCGCCGCGGCCCGCTCGCTGGGGCTGACCAACCGGCAGGCGCTGCGGTACGTGGTGCTCCCCCAGGCCGTGCGCCGTCAGGTGCCGCCGCTGCTGAACGACCTGGTGTCGCTGCAGAAGGACACGGGGCTCGTGTCCATCGGCGGCGCGATCGATGCCGTACGGGCGTCCGACATCATCGCCCAGCGCAGCCTCAACTACACGCCGTACATCGTCGCCGGGCTGGTCTTCGTGGCGCTGACCATCCCGATGACCCGTTTCACGGACTGGGTGACCGCCCGGATGGACCGGCGGCGGGCCCAGGGAGGATCCATATGAGCGACGCGCCTGTCCTGCGCATGGAGTCCGTCCGCAAGACGTTCGGGGATGCGGTCGTGCTGCGGGACGTGGACCTGGAGGTCGCCCCGCACACGGTGACGGCACTGATCGGCGCCTCCGGCTCCGGCAAGTCGACGTTGCTGCGCTGCGCCAACCTTCTGGAGGAGATCGACGACGGCGCGATCTGGCTGGACGGCGAGGAGATCACCGACCCGCGCGCCGACCAGGACGCGGTGCGCCGCCGTATCGGCGTGGTCTTCCAGGCCTACAACCTCTTCCCGCACATGACCGTGCTGGACAACATCACCCTGGCGCCGCGCCGGGTGCACGGCGTCGCCCGCGCGGAGGCCGAGGAGCGGGCAGGGGAACTGCTTGAACGCCTCGGACTGGGTGACAAGGCAGGCGCCTACCCCGACCGGCTGAGCGGCGGCCAGCAGCAGCGGGTGGCGATCGTGCGCGCCCTGGCGGTACGGCCCCGGCTGCTGCTGCTCGACGAGGTCACCGCCGCCCTCGACCCGGAGCTGGTGGGCGAGGTGCTCGCCGTGGTCCGGGATCTGAAGGGCGAGGGGATGACCATGGTGCTGGCGACGCACGAGATGGGCTTCGCCCGGGACGTCGCCGACCAGGTCTGCTTCCTCGACGGCGGCGTCGTACTCGAACGCGGCACGGCCGAGCAGGTGTTCGGCGACCCGCAGCAGGAGCGCACCCGGCGCTTCCTGCGGCGGATCGTGGAGGCCGGACGGCTCTGAGCCGCTACGCGTCCGCGGTGGTGGGGCCGACCAGCGCCGCCACCCGCTCCACGCCGAACACATAGCCCTGCACGCCGCATCCGGCGATCACCGCGTCGGCCCGCAGGGAGACGTAGGAGTGGTGCCGGAACGACTCGCGCTTGTGGATGTTGGAGATGTGGACCTCCAGCACGGGCAGCCCGTCGCAGGCGTTGAGGGCATCCAGGATCGCGACCGAGGTGTGCGAGTAGGCGCCCGGGTTGATGACGATCCCGCAGTGGTTGAGGCGTGCCTCGTGGATCCAGTCGACCAGCTCGCCCTCGTGGTTGGACTGCCGGAAGTCCACGGTGCCGCCGTGTGCGGCCGCCGCCTTGACGCACAGGGCCTCGACGTCGGCGAGGGTGTCGGAGCCGTAGATCTCGGGCTGGCGCTGGCCCAGCAGGTTCAGGTTGGGTCCGTTGAGGATCATGATCGGGGCGTTGGCCAGGGTGCGGGGCACGATTCCTCCGGTCCGGTGGGTGAAGGCGGACGGCCCGGGCAGGCGCCGCTCGGTCCGGTCTATCACGGTCCGCGGCGGCTCCCGCGCGAGGCGTCTCACCACCGTGCGCCCCGTAACCGGAGATCACCCTGGGTAGTTGACGGAGCATGCATGATGCACGCACCGTAAGGACCCCCTCGATGCTGCGGCTGGCCGCCGCCTCCCTCACCGGGACCGCGATCGAGTTCTACGACTTCTTCGTCTACGGGACGGCCGCGGCGCTCGTCCTGGGACCGCTGTTCTTCCCGACGTTCTCGCCGCTCGCGGGGACACTGGCGGCGTTCGGGACGTTCGGCGCGGGGTTCGTGGCCCGGCCGCTGGGCTCGGTGCTGTTCGGGCATGTCGGGGACCGGCGCGGCCGGCGGCCGGTGCTGTTCGCGTCCCTGCTGCTGACGGGTGCGTCGACGGTCGCGGTCGGGTTCGTGCCGTCCTACGACAGGATCGGCGTCGCCGCTCCGCTGCTGCTTCTGCTGCTGCGCTTTCTGCAGGGGCTGGGGCTCGGCGGGGAGTGGGGCGGGGCGGTGCTGCTCACCGCGGAGCACGCGCCCGCCGGGCGGCGCGCCCTGTGGTCGAGCTTTCCGCAGATCGGTCCGGCCATCGGTTTTCTCCTCGCCAACGGCGTGATGCTCGGCCTCTCGGCGTCCCTGACCGACGCCCAGTTCGCGCGGTGGGGGTGGCGGGTGCCGTTCTGGGCGGCCGGGGCGCTGGCGCTGGGCGGGCTCTGGCTGCGTTCGTCGCTCGCCGAGACCCCGCAGTTCCTGGAGATCGACGAGCCCGCGCGCATGCCGTTCGCAGAGGTCGTACGGCACCACTGGCGGCTGGTGCTGCTGACGGCGGGGGCGCTCGCGGTCGGGTACGCGGTGTTCTACGCGGTGACGACCTGGTCGCTGGCGTACGGGACGGAGCGGCTCGGGGTGAGCCGTACCGTCATGCTGACCTGTGTGATGGCCGCCGTGGTGGTGAAGGGGTCGCTCACCCCGGTGATGGCCCTGCTGGGCGACCGCTACGGGCGGCGGCCGCTGTGCCTGGTGGGGTGCGCGGCCTCGGCGCTGTGGATGTGCCCGATGGTCGCGCTGCTCGCGAGCGGACAACCGCTTCTGATGTTCCTCGGGTTCACGGGGGCCCTGGTCGCCTTCATCACCATGTTCGCGGTGGTCGCCGCCTATCTGCCGGAACTCTACGAACCCCGGGTGCGCTGCACCGGTGCCGCCGTCGGGTACAACCTCGGCGGCGTCCTCGGGGGCGCGCTGACGCCGATCGTGGCGACTGCTCTGGCGGAACACAGTGGACGCGTGCCGTGGGCTGTGGGGGCTTATCTGACGGCGATCGCGCTGCTGAGTCTGGGGTGCTTCGCGCTGCTGCCGGAGACGCGTCCGGTGCCGGTGGCCACGGTCGAGCCGGTCGCCGGGTGAGCGTTTGCGGACCGGCTACGGGTTCAGCGCGACGGCCGCGCCGGGCAGATCACGGCCCCAGGTGAACAGGAGCAGGACGACCGCGAGCACCGGCACGAGGAGCGTCCACTGGGTGGTGAGCGACCTGAGCCGAGTGATCATGCAGCGATGGCGGCAGAGGCGTGCGGGCTTCCCATTCGGGTCCTTTCGGGCTCCCGGGGCCCACCGCCGACGCGGCACGGCCCCCAGGTCAGGAGTTGAACTCGGCTTCGCACCGCTGCGCGGGGTGGTTGTTCCTACGTCTGACGTGGTCAGACGTCGATGCTGTCCTTCGGAGCGCCTTCGCTCCGAGCCTGCGCCGTCTCGGCCGCCGCCTGCTTCCTTGAGGCCCTCAGGCTGGTGATCGTGGTGACGGTCAGGACCGCGCAGATCACGCCGAGCGAGACCGGGATGCTGATCTCCGGGACGTGGACGCCGGACTCGTGCAGCGCGTGCAGCACCAGCTTGACGCCGATGAAACCGAGGATGATCGACAGGCCGTAGGAGAGGTGGACCAGCTTCCTCAGCAGTCCGCCGATGAGGAAGTACAGCTGCCGCAGACCCATCAGCGCGAAGGCGTTGGCCGTGAAGACGATGTACGGGTCCTGAGTCAGGCCGAAGATGGCGGGAATGGAGTCCAGCGCGAACAGGACGTCGGTCGTACCGATCGCGAGCATCACGACGAGCATCGGCGTCATGACCCGCTTGCCGTTCTGCTGGATCCACAGCCTGGTTCCGTGGTAGCGGTCGGCCACACCGAACTTGCGCTCCGCGGCCTTGAGCAGCTTGTTCTCCTCGAACTCCTCTTCCTCCTGGTCGGCCCGGGCCTCCTGGATCAGCTTCCAGGCGGTCCAGATCAGGAAGGCGCCGAAGAGGTAGAAGACCCACGAGAAGCTGGCGAGGATCGCGGCGCCCGCGGCGATGAAGGCGGCCCGCAGCACCAGGGCTATGAGGACGCCGACGAGCAGCACCCGCTGCTGGTACTGCGAGGGCACGGCGAATTTCGCCATGATCAGGACGAAGACGAAGAGGTTGTCGACGCTCAGCGACTTCTCGGTGATGAAGCCCGCGAAGAACTCGCCGGCGGGCCGGCCGCCGCCGAAGACGAGCAGGCCGAGGCCGAAGAGCCCGGCCAGGGCGATCCAGACGACGGTCCAGATGCCGGCTTCCTTGACGGATACGTCATGGGGCTTGCGGCCGATGAGGAAGTCGACCGCGATCAGGGCGGCCAGCCCCAGGACGGTGAGGACCCACAGGGTCGCGGATACATCCACTGTCGCCTCCGGTTAGTGAACGGCAAAGATTCGGCGTTGCGCTACCGGAGGTCTCTTCCACCCGGGACGGGCCGACGCCCCGGGATCCGATCGGATCCGTATTGACGGGTACGCCGCAGCAGACAGGGAGTACTCCCCTCCGTACGGAAAACAGTACCCCAATCACCAAGGAAAGGTAAAGAACTCAGTAAAAGAAAGACCAAACTCCCTGGTCAAGGCGCCCTACGCGAGCTTCGTGCGGGCTGCCACGACCTGGGTGAGCACCCGCTGGAGCACGTGACTGCCAGGCGGTACGAGGCAGGGCTCGTACGTCCAGGCATGCCCCACCCACGGGTCGGCCAGGTGATCGTCCGGGACCGGGGTGAGTCGCATCAGTGAACGCCAGAGCGGATCGAGCAGCGGGCCGTAGGCGGCGGCGTCCTCACGATCGGCGACCAGCAGGAGATGGACGCCGACGTCCGGGCCTTCGTCCGCGAGATAGCGCAGCTGGGTGACGGCCCGGTCGTCGAAGCCGTGCGGGAAGTCGTGCACGATCAGCAGCTGCCGTGAGGTGTCCAGACCGGGCGGCAGCGCGTCGGCGGCACCGCCGCGCACCGCCATCTGCACCAGGTCGACGCGCTCGGTGAGCGGCCCCAGCGTGCCGGCCACTCCGGTGGCGCCCGTCGCGGGCGGCGCGTCCAGCGCACCGGTCCCCGTCAGCGGTGCGAGCGCGGACGCGCCGGCTCCCGCCGGATCGATGACCCGCACGCCGAACTCCCCCGCCGGATGGACGGCGAGCAGCCGGGCGGCGAGCGCCACCGCCGTCTGCAGGGCGAGGTGCCGCAGCTCACCCGCCTCCTCGGACCGGGACTCGTCGGGCGCCCCGCTGTCGATCCACAGGCCCCGCTCCAGGGGTAGCCGGACCAGCATCGGAATGCGCAGCGGGTCGCTCTCCGGAAGGTGAAGGTCGCCCAGCCGGACGGCCATCGGCGGCTCCGTCGGCACCCGGTAGCCGTGCCAGGCCGGGTTGTCCCAGCGGGCGTACGCCGGTGGCAGCGCGGGCTCGACGACCTCGGACTCGGCGGTGAGCTGGGCGAGGTCCCGGTCGAGAGCCGCCTGCGCCTGGTCGACCAGCTGGGCGTGCCGGGCCTGGGCCGCCTCGCGGGCGGCGTCACCCGCCGACCCCAGTCGGCTGCGCGGGTCGGAGAGGACCTGGTCGAGTTCCTTCTCCAGGCGCGAATCGGCGAAGTCGACAGCGCTGCGACAGGCGGCGGTGGACCGGGCCAGGTCCTCGAACATGCCCCAGACCTGGTTGTAGAGCCGCTCGTCCATGGACCAGCCGACCGCGTCGCCCGCGACGGGCGGCACGGGCCCGTCCGCCGGGGCTGGAGCCCCCTGGGCCGGGGGCCCAGGGGGCTGACGTCGCTTCGGATGCGTGTAGTCGATGGGGCCGCCGGAGGGCGGAGCGGCCGCCGGTCCCTCGGGAGGAGCGGGCCGGACCGCGCTGTTGCCGGGGGTCTGGACGTCGTACGGCGATCCGGCGGCGATGGCGGTGCCCGGCAGGTCAGGGCCACTGGCGGAGGCGGCCGTGCGGCGGGAGCGGTCGGCGTCCGTGGTGTGCGCCGGGACCGAGCGGGCCAGGCCCCGCGCCACCGCTTCCTCGATCCCGCGGGCGAGTTCGGCGGCCTGGGGCAGGCCCTGGTCGTCGAGG
Source organism: Streptomyces sp. NPDC086519 (assembly GCF_040686075.1). Lineage (NCBI taxonomy): Bacteria > Bacillati > Actinomycetota > Actinomycetes > Kitasatosporales > Streptomycetaceae > Streptomyces > Streptomyces sp. NPDC086519. The sequence continues at coordinate 39,928 of NZ_JBFBJL010000049.1, read as the reverse complement.
AGCGCCGGGAGGCCCGCCGCGTACCCCTGGCCGACCGCGCGGATCTTCCAGGCGGTGTGGCGGCGGTAGAGCTCCAGAGCGACGACCGCGGACTCGGCGTCCAGGCCGGTGAGGGTGTAGCCGGCGACCTCGGTGCCGTCGAGTCCGGTCACCGCGGCGCGCGGTGCCGCGAGGGCGCCGAAGCGGGTCGGGCCGCCGGGCGTGGCGGGCAGGGCGATCAGGACGCTGACCCGGTGCACGGTCTCGGGCATGGCGTCGAGGTCGACGGCGAGCCGGTGCTCGGCGGCCGCCTGCCGGGAGACCTCGATCCCGGGCAGCGTGGGCGCGCCCGGATGGGCCACCCCGTCGGCGCCCCGAACCCGGCCGCTCTCGTCGGCGAGGGTGGCGCCGGCCACGACGGGCGCGTCGGCCGAGATCCGGATCTCGATCCGGTTCCGCGAGAGCGGATGGTTCTGCCCACGCACCAGCTCGGCCGCCATTGCGCACGTCCCCCTGTGTGTCGTGTCCTCGTGTGCCGTCGGGCCGCTGCTAGAGGTTCGGCAGGATCGCCGGCACCAGGTCCTGGAAGGTGCGGCCCCTGGCCGGGACGCCCAGGGCCGTCATCGTCCAGCCGGATCCCGACCGGTGGACCTTCGCCATGATCTGGGCGGTGTACTCCCCGCCGCCGTCGAGCGTGTAGCGCGCGAGTTCCTGGCCGGTGGTCTCGTCGACCAGTCGGCAGAAGGCGTTCTGCACTTCCTGGAAGGTCTGCCCGGTGAAGGAGTTGACGGTGAAGACGATCTGGTCGACGTGGACCGGGACGCGCGCGAGGTCGACGAGGATGGCCTCGTCGTCGCCGCCCTGGCCGGCGCCGCCGACGAGGTTGTCGCCCGTGTGGCGGACCGAGCCGTCGTCGCTCACCAGGTGCCGGAAGAACACCACGTCGACGGGCTGCTTGTCGGCGAACAGCACCGCCGAGGCGTCCAGGTCGATCTCACGGGTGCGCGAGCCGAACAGCCCGCGCCGGGGTGCCGCCTTCCAGCCAAGACCCATGCGGACCGCGCTCAGGGAGCCGCCGTCCTTCTTCTCCAGGCTGATGGCCTGACCCTTGGTCATGTTGACGGTCACGGCTGCTTCCCCTCGTCGGATGTCCCCGGTTGCCGCGAAGTGCGCGGTTGCCCGAAACCCTATGCAGCGCCGCTGACAGTGCCGAACCCCGGCCCGCGCTTTGTGTCGGTCTTGCAACACTTCGCGCCCTTGCCGGGGTTCGGCAGCGGCCCGGGGGTCAGGCCAGGCCTGCCTCTCTCATCTGGCGCAGTTCCTTCTTCATCTCGGAGACCTCGTCGCGCAGCCGGGCCGCGATCTCGAACTGCAGATCCGCGGCGGCGGCACGCATACGCTCCGTCATCTCCTCGATCTGCTCGGCGAGTTCGGCCGCCGGACGGTCGGTGGGCACCGCTTCCTTGGCCTTGCCCTTGGCGGCCTTGCCGGCCTTCGCGCCCTTGGCCGCCTTGTCGCCCAGGGCCGGGACGGGGGCCTTGGCGGCCTTGCCGTCCTTCAGCTTGCGGTAGCCCGAGCCGAGCAGCTGTTCGGTGTCGACCTCTTCGCGGGCGATCTGGGCGACGATGTCGTTGATCTTCTTGCGCAGCGGCTGCGGGTCGATGCCGTGGGCCGTGTTGTAGGCGACCTGCTTCTCCCGCCGCCGGTTGGTCTCGTCGATGGCCTTCTCCATCGCCGGGGTGATCTTGTCGGCGTACATGTGGACCTCACCGGAGACATTGCGCGCCGCGCGGCCGATGGTCTGGATCAGTGAGGTGCCGGAGCGCAGGAAGCCCTCCTTGTCCGCGTCGAGGATCGCCACCAGGGACACCTCGGGCAGGTCGAGGCCCTCGCGCAGGAGGTTGATGCCGACCAGGACGTCGTACTCGCCGGAGCGCAGCTCACGCAGCAGCTCGACGCGGCGCAGGGTGTCGACGTCGCTGTGCAGATAGCGAACCTGGATGCCGAGCTCCAGGAAGTAGTCGGTGAGGTCCTCGGCCATCTTCTTGGTGAGCGTGGTGACCAGGACGCGCTCGTCCTTCTCGGTGCGCTTGCGGATCTCGTGCACCAGGTCGTCGATCTGGCCCTCGGTGGGCTTGACGACGACCTCGGGGTCGACGAGGCCGGTGGGGCGGATGATCTGTTCGACGACACCGTCCGCACGGGAGATCTCGTACGTGCCGGGGGTCGCCGACAGGTACACGGCCTGTCCGATCCGCTCCTGGAACTCCTCCCACTTCAGCGGGCGGTTGTCCAGGGCGGAGGGCAGCCGGAAGCCGTGGTCGACCAGGGTGCGCTTGCGGGAGGCGTCACCCTCGTACATGGCGCCGATCTGCGGCACGGTGACATGCGACTCGTCGATGACGAGGAGGAAGTCCTCGGGGAAGTAGTCCAGCAGGGTGTTCGGCGGGGAGCCGGGGGCGCGGCCGTCGAAGTGCATCGAGTAGTTCTCCACGCCCGAACAGGTGCCGATCTGGCGGAGCATCTCGATGTCGTACGTGGTACGCATGCGCAGCCGCTGGGCCTCCAGGAGCTTGCCCTGCTTCTCCAGCTCGGCCAGGCGCTCCCCCAGCTCCTTCTCGATGTCGTTGACGGCCCGCTCCATGCGCTCGGGGCCGGCGACGTAGTGGGAGGCCGGGAAGACGTACAGCTGCCGGTCGTCGCTGATGATCTCGCCGGTGAGCGGGTGGAGCGTGGACAGCGCCTCGATCTCGTCGCCGAACATCTCGATGCGGACCGCGAGCTCCTCGTAGACCGGGAAGATCTCGATGGTGTCGCCGCGCACGCGGAAGGTGCCGCGGGTGAACGCCATGTCGTTGCGCGTGTACTGGATGTCCACGAAGCGACGCAGCAGGTCGTCGCGGTCGATCTCGTCGCCGACCCGCAGCGGGACCATCCGGTCGACGTACTCCTGCGGCGTACCGAGGCCGTAGATGCAGGAGACGGAGGCGACCACGATCACGTCGCGGCGGGTGAGCAGCGAGTTGGTGGCGGAGTGGCGCAGCCGCTCGACCTCCTCGTTGATCGAGGAGTCCTTCTCGATGTAGGTGTCCGACTGCGGGACGTACGCCTCGGGCTGGTAGTAGTCGTAGTACGAGACGAAGTATTCGACCGCGTTGTTCGGGAGGAGCTCGCGGAACTCGTTGGCCAGCTGGGCGGCCAGCGTCTTGTTCGGCGCCATCACCAGGGTGGGGCGCTGGAGCTTCTCGATCATCCACGCGGTGGTGGCGGACTTGCCGGTGCCGGTCGCGCCGAGGAGGACGACGTCCTTCTCACCGGCCTCGATGCGCCTGGCCAGGTCGGCGATGGCCGCCGGCTGGTCGCCGCTGGGCTGGTACGGGCTGACGACCTCGAAGGGCGCCACCGTGCGTTCGATGTGGGAAACGGGCCGCATGGGTTCCACCGTACGACCCCGCACTGACAACCGGTTCTGATCAGCGGTTCTGCGGGGTTCGCGAAGCGTGGTGGCTCTGCTGGCGGCCGACGCGGAGGGACGGGCGGCGGCTCGGGTGGTGGGTGACCGCGTCGGCCGGGACGCCCGGCTTGTGCTCCACGCGGAGCCGGCTGGGCTTGCCCATGACCATCAGCGGGTCGAAGATCACGACGGCGGCGGCGAGGCAGAGGAAGGCCAGCGGGCCGATCAGCATGGGGGCGAGCAGCGAGGCCGGTGAGTCGCCCGGCGTCGTCACGCCGGCGCTGTGGAGGTGGACGGAGAGGGCGGCCATGCCGGTGTAGTGCATGCCGCTGACGGCGAGTCCCATGACGAGGCTCGCGCCGACGCTCCACAGGAAGCCGCGGACCTGCCCAGCCGCCCACAGGGCCGAGGTGGCGGCCACGACCCCTATCAGCACGGACGCGGCCACCGTGGGCGTGTCGTACGCCAGGTTTCCGTTGAGGCGCAGGCCGGCCATGCCGAGGTAGTGCATGGAGGCGATGCCCAGACCGGTGACGGTGCCGCCCGTGAAGAGCGCGGTCCCGGTGGCGCCACGGTAGCCGACCATGAAGATCCCGACGCTCACCATGACGATGGCGAGGCCGAGGCTCGCATAGGTGATCGGTTTGTCGTAGTGGATCGGCGTCTCCTTGACGCTGAACCCCATCATGGCGACGAAGTGCATGGTCCATATGCCGGAGCCGATCGCCGCCGAGCCCAGGGCGAGCCAGGCGGGCCGCCAGGAGTGGGCCACCAGCAGCGCCCGGGTCGTGCAGCGCAGCCCGAGGGCGCCACCGAGGCAGGCCATCACATAGGCCACCAGCGGGGTGACGACCCCATAGCTGAATCCGTCGACCGTGCCCTGCATGCGCGGCTGCCCTTCACCCTTTGCGACCCGGAATATGTGCCATGCGCCCCCGCCCCAGGACCGCCCGAGCGGTCAGGGTCGACGCAGAGAGTATGACCCGCACCGGAATGGTCGAACGATTTTCCGGCAAAGAAACACGCCCTTGCCGCAGTTGTGCGGCAACAGTGAGCGGGCTTGGGCAACTCCATTCAATCTGTGGCCATCCCGTACCCGACCGCTGTTGACTCACTGCTGTCACTCTGGTGCTGTCCGTATTCGTTCGACGTGAGGACTACGCATGCACGCGCGCGCAGTCGCCGCCACGGCCACCGCGCTGCTGGGAACGGCCGCCCTGCTGAGCCCCGTCCCCGCCGCCCGGGCCGGTGACGTCGCCGAGCCCACGGTGCTCGCGCACCGGGGTGCGGCCGCCTACGCCCCGGAGAACACGCTGGCCGCCATCGACAGGGCGGCCGCGCTGGGCTTCACCTGGGTCGAGAACGATGTCCAGCGCACCAAGGACGGCCGGCTCGTCGTCATCCACGACGACAGCCTTCGGCGCACCACCGACGTCGAACAGGTCTTCCCCGGCCGGGCGCCCTGGAAGGTGAAGGACTTCACCGCGGCCGAGATCGCCCGGCTGGACGCGGGCAGCTGGTTCTCCCGTTCGTACACCGGTACGCGCGTGCCGACGCTGCCGCAGTACCTGCGCCGGGTCGAGCACAACCACGAGAAGCTGCTTCTGGAGATCAAGAACCCGGAGCTGTATCCCGGCATCGAGCGGCAGATCCTCGGGCTGCTGGGCGACGAGGGCTGGCTGGACCGCCGGCACCTGGACCGGCTCGTCGTGCAGAGCTTCAGCGCGGACAGCCTGCGTATCGTGCACGGTCTGCGGCCCGCTGTGACGACCGGCTACCTCGGCACACCGTCCGTGGCGTCCCTGCACCGGTACGCGGGTTTCACCGACCTCGTCAACCCCTCGGTGAACTCGATCTCCGCCGGTTATGTGAACACCGTGCACGCGCTCGACGGGCCGCACGGCAGGCCACTGCGCGTCTTCACCTGGACGGTGGACGACGCGGTCACCACCTGGAAGGCCGTCGGCTACGGCGTCGACGGGATCATCACCAACAAGCCGGACGTGGTGCGGGCCGCGCTGCGCGCGAGCTGACCCGGGCCGGGGCGGCGGGCATTGTCAGTGGCGGGCCGTACGGTGGGACGCATGGACAGCGAAGGGCAGGACGGGCAGCGGGTGGTGTGGGCCGTCGTGGGCACCGGCATCGGTCCGCTGCTGCTCGCGGCGACCGGCAGCGGGCTGGTCAACGTGGTGTTCCACGCCACCGACGCGATACGGGAGCGGACCGTGGAGCGGCTGGCGGCCCGGCTGGGCACCGAGCCCGTCGAGGATCCCGCGGACCCGCTGCTGGCCGAGGCCGTATCCCAGCTGGAGGCGTACTTCGCGGGCCGCCGGCAGGACTTCGACCTGCCACTGGACTGGTCGCTGATCTCGGGCTTCAACCGGCAGGTGCTGCGCGAACTGGCCGCCGGTGTCCCGTACGGCACGGTGGTCGGATACGGCGATCTGGCGAGGCGGGTCGGGCAGCCCGGCGGGGCGCAGGCGGTGGGCGCGGCGATGGGAGCCAACCCGCTGCCGGTCGTCGTGCCGTGTCACCGGGTGGTGGAGAGCGACGGCGGGATCGGCGGGTTCGGGGGCGGTCTGGAGACCAAGCGAAGACTGCTCGCCCTGGAGGGTGTGCTGCCCGAGCCGCTGTTCTGAGACACGGCTCCGGGCCGCGGTCGTGCGACGCCCCGCCGTCGCGGCCGGCCCCGGTCGTGCGGCGCCCCGCCCGCGCGGTCAGCCGTAGTGCCGTACCTCCACGACGTTTCCGTCGGGGTCCCCAAAGTAGAAGTTGCGCGGAGCCGGGCCGCGGGCGCCGAAGGAGTCGTGTCCGATGCCGGTCATGGGGACGGCGTACTCGGCGAGGCGGGCGCGCAGGGCGTCGAAGGCGTCGGACGGCAGGGACAGACAGACGTGGTTCACGGGGTGGCCCGCGCTGTCGGCGGCGCCGGGCAGCGCGGGCATGCGCTCGGCGAGGGTGAGCGGCGCGAGGTCGATGATGGTCTCCTCGTTGACGCGTACGGAGGGAAAGGGCACCGCTCCCGCGGTGAACTCGGAAACCCGCAGCGGCTCCAGGCCGAGCATCCGCTCGTAGAAGCCGGCCGCGGCGGCCGGGTCGGCGACCCAGAGGACGACGTGGTCGAGACGTGCCGGGTGATGCGTCATGCCGCCCAGGCTGGTGGCGTCCCCCACAGGCCGCAAGCGTTTATCCGGGGGTGCCCCCCGCCAGAGATGAGGGAAGACCGACGGACAGGAGGCAGGCGTGGTGCTGGTGGTGTCGGAAGAGGTCAGGGAGGCGCTCGACGCGGGCCGCGCGGTGGTCGCCCTGGAGTCCACGATCATCGCGCACGGGCTGCCGCGCCCGCGCAACCTCCAGGTGGCGCTGGAGCTGGAGGACACGGTACGGCGTGCGGGCGCGGTGCCCGCGACCATCGCCGTGCTGGACGGGCGGCCCCGTGTCGGCCTGGACAAGGACCAGTTGGAGCGGGTCGCGAACGAGGAGGGGATCCGCAAGCTGGGCCACCGCGACCTGCCGCTCGCCGTGGCGGCGGGGGCGAGCGGGGCGACCACCGTGTCGGCGACGGCGCAGCTGGCCGCGCTGGCCGGCCTCCGGGTGTTCGCGACGGGCGGTCTGGGCGGCGTGCACCGGGAGTGGACGGTGACCCAGGACGAGTCCGCCGACCTGGGCCTGCTGGCCCGCACCCGGATCACGGTGGTGTGCGCGGGCGTGAAGTCGATCCTGGACGTGCCGGCGACCCTCCAGCGGCTGGAGACCCTGGGCGTGGCCGTCGCCGGATACGGTACGGACCGCTTCCCCGGCTTCTACCTGTCCGACTCCGGGCATCCGGTCGACTGGACGCTGCAGACCCCGGAGCAGGTCGCGGACGTCATGCGGGCACAGGACGCGCTCGACGCGTCGGACACGGCGCTGATCGTCGCCAACCCCGTCCCGGAGGCGGAGCAGCTCGACCCGGTGCTGCACGCGCGCGTGCTCGCCGACGCGCTGCACGCGTGCGACGCGGAAGGGATCACCGGTCAGGCGGTCACACCGTTCCTGCTCGGCTATCTGGTCCGGCACACGGACGGCGCCTCGCTGGAGGCCAACCTCGCGGCCGTGCGCGGCAACGTCCGGCTGGCGGCGCGGATCGCCTCGGCGTGGGCCAGGGGGTGACGACCGGTCGGGAGGCGGCACCGGGCGGCGAGGTGACACCTCGCGGCGACCGGGAGCAGGGCGGGGGCGGAGGCGGGGCGCTGTTGGTCGTCGGGGACGTCGTCACCGATGTCGTCGCGCGGTACCGGGGGCCGCTCGCGGCCGGTACCGACACGGCCGCCGGGATCCGGACGCTGCCCGGCGGGGCGGGCGCCAATGTGGCCAGCTGGGCCGCCCACACAGGCTGTGCGGACGTACGGCTGCTGGGGCGGGTGGGCGCGGACGCGGCACGGTGGCACGAGCGGGAGCTGGTCGCCGCCGGGGTGCGGCCCCGGCTCGTGGTGGACCCGGAGGCGGCGACGGGAACGGTGATCTGCCTGGTCGACCACGGTGCCTCGGCCGAGCGCACCTTCCTCACGGACAGCGGGGCCTCTTTGCGGCTGGAGCCCGCCGACTGGTCGGACGCGCTGCTCGACGGAGTGGCCCGGCTGCATCTCTCCGGATATCTGCTGTTCTCCGAACCAAGCCGGGCGCTGGTGGCGGTGGCCCTGGCGGCGGCACGCGCGCGTGGCGTGCCGGTGAGCCTAGACCCGGCGTCGGCCGGGTTCCTCGTGGCGCTGGGCGTGGACCGCTTTCTGGCGCTCGTCGAGGGGGTGGACGTCCTGCTGCCGAGCCGGGACGAGGCCTGTCTGCTGACGGGGCTGCCCGATCCGGCGGACGCCGCGGCCAAGCTGAGCCGCCAGGTGCCGCTGGTGGTGGCCAAGGCGGGGGCGGACGGTGCGCTGGTGGCGCGGTCGGGCGAAGTCCTCGCGCGTATCCCGGCCGCACCGGCGACGCCCCGGGACACCACGGGCGCCGGCGACGCCTTCACCGGGGCGTTCCTCGCCGCGCTGGTCGCCGGCGCGGATGCGCGGCAGGCGGCGGCGCGGGGCTGCCGGGCGGGTGCCCGGGCGGTGGAGCGCGTGGGCGCGAGACCGCCCGCCCGCGAGTGACCACGGCACCGGCCGGGAATCGGCGCGACCGGCCACGGCACCGCGTCCGGAAGCGGCGGGCTACGGCTTGCGGCCCCATGCCGAGATCATCGGGGCGGTGGCGAGGTCCATGCTGCCCGTCGCGACATTGGCCAGGTGCTGGTCGATGTCCGCGTCGGTGGCCAGACCGGCCGTGACGAGCCGGTCGCGGATCTGCCGGACCGTGGCGGTCTCCAGGGCGGTGCAGGCGGGCGAGGCGACGGGGAAGTAGGCGTCGGCCTCCACCTGGTGCAGCCCGGCCTCGCGGAGCAGCCGGGGGAGCTTGCGGCCGTACGAGAGGTCGGCGCCGCGTTCGGCGAGGAGCTTGCGGAAGCCCTGGCGCAGCCGGTTGGCGAGCCGCTGCTCGGGGCCGTACTCGTACGGGCAGGTGAGGGGCTGGAGGGCGGGGTCGGCGTCCTCGATCAGCAGTCGTCCACCGGGGCGCAGGGCCTTGACCATCGAGCTCAACGCCCGTTCCCGGTCCGGCACATGGACCAGGACCAGCCGGGCGTGCACCAGGTCGAAGCCCTCCTCCGGCGGCTCCTCGGCGCCGACGTCGTGGGTGCGGATCTCGACCGGCGCCTGGGCGGCCGCGGCCAGCAGCGAGGCGTCGATGTCGGTGGCGACGACCCGACCGGCCGGCCCGACCTTCTCGGCGAGCCAGGACACCACGGAGGTGCCGCCGGCCCCGACTTCCCAGCAGCGCCAGCCCGGTCCGAGACCGAGTGCCTCAAGGTGGCGGAAGGTGGTCGGGTCGAAGAGGTCCGCGAAGGCGTCGAAGCGCTGTCCGGCCTCGCTCTGGCGGTTGTCGAGGAGATATCCGTCGGCCTGGGTCATGAAGCGATGATCCCAGTTGCCCGGCTTGTCCGGGGCAGCCGGCGCCTGGCCGCGGCGAGCGTGCCGCCGACGGAGACGGGGAACCCGGGTAACTGGGACAACCAGCTGTCGACCTGCGGGTGTCCGAGCCGGGCATCCGGTTGTCCACAGGCGGGAACCAAGCGGAACTCGCCGTTCCCACAGGCTTACCCGTGTCTCACACCGGGCTGGCAGACTTGCCGGGCAAGGCGGGAAGCGTTGCAAGAGTGGATCCACGCGAGGAGATCCGGATGACGATGGCAGGGAATCTGCGGAAGGTCACGGGGCTGGGCAGGTCCGGCGGCCTGCGCAGGGTGGCGCGGCTGGCCCGGCGGCTGCCGCGCGTCGACCTGAACCATCACGCGCGGTCCCCGCTCGGCTCCTCGGTGGTCAACTGCGTGACGTACGAGGACGGGGTACGGGTCCCGGAGTGCAGCGATCTGTTCTCCGCCGTGGAACGGGTGCGCAGGAAGGGCGAGGGGTTCGTCTGGCTGGGACTGCACGAACCGACGAACACCGAGTTCGCGGACATCGCCGAACTGTTCGACCTGCACCCGCTGGCCGTGGAGGACGCGGTCGAGGCCCATCAGCGCCCGAAGATGGAGCGGTACGGCGAGACGCTGTTCGCGGTGTTCAAGACCGTCTGCTACGTCGAGCACGAGAAGCTGACGGCGACCAGCGAGGTGGTCGACACCGGCGAGATCATGGTGTTCGTCGGCGAGGACTTCGTGATCACGGTACGGCACGGCCGGCACGGCTCGCTGGGGCCGCTGCGCGAGGAACTGGAGGCCGCGCCGCACCAGCTCGCCAAGGGGCCGGCGGCGGTGCTGCACGCCATCGCCGACCATGTGGTCGACGACTACCTGAACGTCACGGACGCGGTGCAGGGCGACATCGACCAGGTCGAGGCGGACGTGTTCGCGGAGAACGGCGCGCGGGCCGACCCGGGCCGGATCTACCAGATGAAGCGTGAACTCCTGGAACTGAAGCGGGCGGTGGTGCCGCTCGGCAGACCGATGGAGGAGCTGACCACCCGGCCGATAAGGGTGATCGCTCCGGAGATACAGGCCTACTTCAGGGATGTGCTCGACCATCTGATGCGCGCGAAGGAACAGATCGCGGCCTTCGACGAGTTGCTCAACTCCATTCTCCAGGCCCATCTGGCACAGGTGACGGTCGCGCAGAACGAGGACATGCGGAAGATCACGGCCTGGGCCGCGGTGATCGCCGTGCCGACGATGGTGTGCGGTGTGTACGGCATGAACTTCGATCACATGCCGGAGCTGCACTGGCGGTTCGGCTATCCGCTCGTCATCGGCGTCATAGCCGCGGCGTGTCTGGCGCTGTACCGGGGCTTCAGGCGCAACGGCTGGCTCTGAGCCGTCCGCCCGCGAGCGGCGCCTCAGGCCGGGAAGGCGCCCCTGCGCGGCACGACCCTGACGATCAGGCGGGTCTCCTCGTCCTTCTCCGCAGGCGGGTCGAAGACCGTGAGCGCGGTGTGCCGGAGCATGCCCCGCGCAGGACGGCTCAGCCGCTCCACGCCGGATGCCGCGGGTCGTCCGCGCGGACCAGGACGTCGGCCGTACCGGCGGGGTCGGTCTCGGCCGCGTAGCGCTCGAAGGCGGGGAGGGTCCAGTGGTCGGTCTCGGGGGTACGGCGGCGCAGGGCGCCGGGAGTCAGCAGGAGGTGGACGGTCAGGTCGAACGGGAACCAGTGCCGCAGCAGAAGCGGCCCGTGCAGCAACAGGAGGGCACCGGGCGGGAGTGGGACATAGGGGCTGCGGGTGGCGCGGTCGGTGGCCGGGTCCCACAGATCGGGCAGGACACGGCCGGTCCCGCCGGGGTCGAGGGGGCCGAAGACCTCGCGCCACAGGGCGTTGGTGTCGAACCAGCCGCCGTAGTACGACTCCGCGTCCCGGCGCCCGTGCTCCAGGCGCAGCGAGGCGGGGCGCAGGAAGCCCTCGGTGCCCACGACGAGCGACGGCCGGCCCCGGACGCGCAGCGCCTCGCCGACGCGCTCCGCGAGGTCGCCCGGCCGGGCCGCCGGAGCGCCGTCGAAGGCGACGCGTGGCCAGGCACTCCCGTCGGCGGGCTTCAGGTCGGCCAACCGCTCGGCGAGACGCTCGGCGAGCCGGTCCCAGGTGATCGCTTCGAGTCGCACAGGATCATGATGCCGGGTCGGCCGTTCGACACGGCGGGGCGGTGCCGGGCGCGGCGGCGGTGACGGCGGCGGCGGGACGGTCCGCGAGCAGGGCGGAAGAACGACGCAGTCCGGCTCACAGGGTGGCGCGAACCACGTGGGATCACCCCCCGGCGAGGGGAAGGTACCGCATATGACGCGCCTTGCAACTCCCTCTGAGCGCGGTGGACTTCTCGTCGTGCAGCCGCTGCGGCACAAGCGGTGTGCGGCGTGCCGGCGGGGGCCGCTGCCGCTCCTGGTGGTGGAGGACGGGGTGCCGCGGTGCCTGGAGTGTGCCGATCTCGGGCATCTGGTGTTCCTGCCACGTGGGGACACGGCGCTGACCCGGCGGTCGTGTGAGGAGAGCACGCTGTCGGCGGTGGTGGTGCGGTTCAACCGGCGCAAGAGCCGCTACGAGCGGCGGGGCGTCCTGGTGGAGGAGGCCGCGCTGGTCCGGGCCGAGGCGCGGTGTCTGGCCGACGCCGAGGCGCGGCGGCGGCGCCGGGCGCGGGACGCCAAGCGGCGGGCGGCCGAGGACGTGCGGTTCACGGACGCGTTCGCGGCGGAGATCCTGCGTCTGTTCCCGGGCTGTCCGGCGGAGCGGGCCTGGGCGATCGCGGCGCACGCGTCGGTGCGGGGCAGCGGGCGGGTCGGGCGGACGGCGGCCGGGCGGGCGCTGTCGGAGGGGGCGGTGGTTTCGGCGGTGGTGGCGGGGGTACGGCACGTGGACACGCCGTACGACCAGTTGCTGATGAGCGGGGTGCCGCGGTACGAGGCGCGGCGGCGGATCGCGCGGACGGTGGAGGCGGTGCTGCGGGAGTGGGAGGCCGGGGTGGAGATCCGCTTGAGCGGGTGACGCCGGGCAGGGACGGGACGGCGAGGCGGCGTGATCCGTCGGGAGGATGCGCGCGTCGTCGCCGCAGGGAGCGGCCCTTCAGGCCCCTGGGATGCCGGGACGCCGCTGCCTGGGAAAAGTATGGAGGTGGGCGTGGGGTGTTTCCGGTCGGATGTGTGTGTGGAGGGGCTTCACAGCCATGGGGAGGGGCGACTCGTGGGCATTGACCTGAGTGGCGGAGGTGTCCGGGGGCGAGAGTGGGTGTGGTGGTCGTGATCGACGGGCCGTATTACGTGCTGGTTCTGGTGGGAGTGCTGGGGACCGGACTGGTGGCGGGGGTGTTCTGCGGGTTCTCGACCTTCGTGATGCGCGGGCTGGCCTCGTTGCCGCCGGCGCAGGGCGTCGCCGCGATGAACGCGGTCAACCGGGCGGCCCTGGCCCCGGCGTTCATGCTGGTGTTCGTGGGGTCGGCGGTGCTGTGCGCGATGATCGCGGTGGTGACGTTCGTGGTGTGGCCGGACCACGGCAAGGCGGAGCTGCTGCTGGGCAGCGGGCTGTACCTGTTCGGTTCCTTCGGGCTGACCGCGATGGCGAACGTGCCCCGCAACGAGGCGCTGGCCAAGCTGGAGCCGGGCATCCCGGAAGCCGTCTCCTACTGGCCCGTGTATGTGCGTGAGTGGACGCTCTGGAACCACGTGCGCACGGTCGCGGCGGCCGCGGCGGCGGTCGTCTATGTCCTGGCCCTGTCCTGAGGGAGACAGGGGAGAAGAACTGACCCCGGCCGGCTTCGGCCTGGATCCTTTCCGGCCCCTCTCCGGCACCTCTCTGGCCATCCGCCGGCCCCCCGCCGGCTCCAGACCGGATCCCGGCTGGCTCCACCCTGAGGAAGCCCTGCCAGAAAGCGCTGTCAGCCACCCTGCGGGCCTGACCGAGGGGACGTATCGTGGCCGAAAGAGCGCCGCAAGTTGAAGCACGGCCTGGGGTAACCGCATGCGAGGAAGACGACCATGGCCGATCCCAAGGGGTTCATGACCACGCCGCGCGAGGAGTGGCCGCGGCGGCCCGTCGAGGAGCGGGTCCGGGACTGGGACGAGGTGTACGTCCCCGGGGCGCTGCTGCCGATCATCAGCAAGCAGGCGGACCGCTGCATGGACTGCGGGGTGCCGTTCTGCCACGACGCGTGTCCGCTGGGCAACCTGATCCCCGAGTGGAACGACCTGGTGTCGCGGGAGGACTGGCGGGCGGCGAGCGACCGGCTGCACGCGACGAACAACTTCCCCGAGTTCACGGGACGGTTGTGCCCGGCGCCGTGCGAGGCGGGGTGCGTGCTCGCGATCAACCAGCCCGCCGTCACGATCAAGAACGTCGAGTGCGCCATCGCGGACCATGCGTGGGCGGAGGGGCTCGCCTCGCCGCGGCCGCCGGAGCGGCTGTCCGGGCGGACCGTGGCGGTGATCGGTTCCGGGCCGACCGGGCTCGCGGCCGCGCAGCAGCTGAGCCGGGCCGGGCACACGGTCGCCGTGTACGAGAAGGACGACCGGCTCGGCGGGCTGATGCGGTACGGCATCCCCGCGTTCAAGATGGAGAAACACCACCTGGAACGGCGGCTGGACCAGATGCGGGCCGAGGGGACGAAGTTCCGTACGTCGGTGGCGGTCGGGCGGGACCTGCGGGCGGCGGAGCTGCGGGCCCGGTACGACGCCGTGGTGATCGCGACCGGGGCGACGGCGTGGCGGGAACTTTCGGTGCCGGGTCGGGAGTTGGACGGAATACACCAGGCGATGGAGTATCTGCCGCTGGCCAACCGGGTGTGCGAGGGGGATCTGGCCGAGTCGCCGATGTCGGCGGCCGGTAAGCACGTGGTGATCGTGGGCGGGGGTGACACGGGGGCGGACTGCCTGGGGACCGCGGTACGGGAGCGGGCCGCGTCGGTGACCCAGCTGGACATCTACGCGCAGCCCGGCGCGGAGCGGGACGAGGATGCCGAGCCGTGGCCGACGTATCCCAAGATCTACCGGCTGTCGGCGGCTCACGAGGAGGCGCGGGACCTGGAGACGGCGCCCTCGGCGGACGCGGACGCGCGGCTGTTCGCCGCGTCGACGCTTCGCTTCACGGGCGACGGGAGCGGGCATGTGCGGTCGCTGCACCTGGTGGAGGTGGACGAGGCGCGGCGGCCGGTGCCGGGGACCGGGCGGACACTCCCCGCCGACCTGGTGCTGCTGGCGCTCGGTTTCTCCGGGCCCGACCGTGAGGACGGACTCCTCGACCAGCTCGGGGTGGCGACGGAGCCGCGCGGCACCATCTCCCGGGACACGGGGTTCGCCACGAACGTGCCCGGCGTGTTCGCCGCCGGGGACGCGGCGCGCGGGCAGTCGCTGATCGTGTGGGCGATAGCGGAGGGGCGGGCGGTGGCGACGGCCGTCGACCACTATCTGACGGGGAGTTCGCGACTGCCGTCGCCGATATCGCCGCACGACCGGCCGATGACGGTGTAGGCGCAGTCCCTGCGGGTCCGGACGGCATGGAGTTCAGCGGCGGTGTGACGTGGGCGCCCCCCACCTGACCCCGTCGCCGTCCCGCCGAAGCCGGCGGTCCGGCCCGCTTGTCGCGGCCGGACCGCCGTCGATCGGGGCAGATCGGCGCGGATGACACAGGTTGACCACGGAGTCATGCGCTCCGGGAGCGTCCTGTGCGGTGGATGACCAGTTCAGCACCATTACAAAGAAGTTGAACCACGAGGAAAAGGAAAAAGAGGCAAGGGAACAGGGTCAGGAGAGCAGGAAGTCGGCCTCCCCCGCTTTGGCGCCCTCGATGAAGGCCGTCATCTCGTCCGTGGTGTAGATCAGCGCCGGCCCGTCCGGGTCGGTCGACTGGCGGACGGCGATCCGGCCGTCGGCCAGCTTCATCGCCTCCAGGCAGTTGCCCCCGTTGCCACCGCTCCACGGCTTGTGCCAGCCCTCGCTGCCCAGTTCCCGGGCAGGCATGCCGTTGTAGATCCGCCCTATGCGGTTCCGCGGCCCGGACTGGGGCTTTGTGCGATCCATTCACAGCTCCTTGCGGAGATCCCGGAGGATCTCCTTCGTGCGTTGTGCCGTAGCGGCCTGCGCCGCCATGCGGTCCATGACCTCGAGGTGGGTCGCCACCTCGGTGCGCGCGTCCAGGTAGACGGCGCCGGTCAGGTACTCGCTGTAGACCATGTCCGGCAGTTCGGGCATGGCGAATCGGAACAGCACGAAGGGCCCGTACGTCCCCGGGTGCGGCCCGCTGGAGAGCGGGGCGACCTGGAGCGTCACATTGGGCAGCTTCGTGACTTCGAGCAGTCGGTCGATCTGCGCGCGCATCACCTCCGGACCGCCGACCGGGCGGCGCAGGGCGGTCTCGTCCATCACCACCCAGAAGCGGGGGGCATCGGTGCGGGTGAGCAGTTGCTGGCGTTGCATGCGCAGGGCGACATGGCGTTCGATCTCCTCCGGCTCGGTCTGGCCGACGGCGCCCGACTTCAGCACCCCGCGCGCGTAGTCCTCGGTCTGCATCAGTCCGGGCACGAAGTGCGGCTCGTAGGAGCGGATCAGGCTCGCCGCGCCCTCCAGGCTGACGTACATGGAGAACCAACTCGGCAGGATGTCGTGGAACCGCTGCCACCAGCCCGGCCTGTTGGCGTCCTCGGCCAGCCGGACGAAGAGGTCGGCCTCGTCGTCGGCCACTCCGTAGGCCTTCAGGAGCAGTTGGACGTACGGGATCTTGAGGGCGACCTCGGCCATCTCCATACGGCGGACGGTGGCGGGCGCCACGCGGAGCACCCGGGCGGCCTCCTCGCGCTTGAGCCCCGCGCGTTCACGCAAGTCGAGGAGGCGACGGCCGAGGACCACCTGGCCCACCGTCGGTGCGGACCGCGGCTCGCTCACGCCCCACCTCCACAAGTTCCCTGGCCGGGCTCGCCCGTCGGGCTCGCCGGCGTCCTGGCCGTCAACGCGCATACAGGTGTCACCCGGCATGCTGACAGCCCAGCGGCGCCACTCGAAGACTCATTCGAAGACCTGACGGAATGACCGTGACGACCAGGGAGACCGAACCGACCCGAACAGCCGGAACAGTCCTGTTCGGTGACATCGGTCGCATTGGCCGGATCGGTCCGCCGGATCCGCACTGATCCCAACTGGCGCCGCTCGACATGCTGTTGCGAGCAGTGTGCCACGGCCCTTCACCGCGTCACACAGCACTCTGCATTTTTCAGAGTGATACTTGCCAAGTGTTCACGGCAGGGCGATAGTGGCAAGCGTGATTCCGTCCGCGCCCTTAGGAACAGACGCCGCCGCAGGCCGACTTGGTCTCGGCGCCGATGGGAGTCCTCCCGTGCGCACTGGTTCGAGCGTGGGAGAGGCAGCCGGCCCAGGTGAGGGCACCGCCAGGCGCCGGTTCCGGTTCGAGCTGGCCGCTCATCCGGGTTCCCCCGCCCAGGCGAGACGCCTGGTGCGTGCCCGACTGACCGGCTGGTCGGTCTGCGCGGACACCTGCGACACCGCCGCCCTGGTCATATCCGAGCTGGTCACCAACGCGATCGTGCACACCGCGAGCAGTCACGTCGTGTGCGAGCTGCACGACCACGACGACACGGTACGCATTGCCGTGCACGACGAGGGCTGTGCGCCCGATGAGCCCCACCCGTCCCCGCAGCGCCCGGAGGAGGAGCACGGGAGGGGGTTGCTCCTCATCGACGCGCTGTGTCAGGCCTGGGGGGCTCAGGAGCACGGGCCCGGGCTGCTGGTCTGGGCGGAGCTGCCGCGCCAGACCGACGCCGCCCAGGACACCGCCGAGCCACGCAACGACCTGGGCTGGGGCGCTCGCCCCGCTCCGGGGCCGTCGCGCGGCTCGTCGCCCGGGCCCGCGCACACTCCGGCGCACCCACCGTCGTCGGGCTCCGGCGCGCAGGAGCGGTCCGGGGCGCAGGGGTACGACCCCCGGCGGAGGCAGGCATGAACGGCGCGCCCGGTTCCGGCCAGTCGCTGGGCCTCGACACCCTGGTCCGCCTGAAGCGCGACCGGCGGTCGTCGCCCGCCGACGGCGCCGGCGGACACGGGTCGTTCCCGCTGCCCGAGGGCATGACGGCACCGCTGGGCTGCGACGCCGTGGCGGTACCGGCGCGACTCGGGCCACTGGTCGTGTCGCGGCTGCCGCGAGTGGGCTGCGTGTTCGCCGATGGCACGCACTGGTGGTGGATCGTCCCGTCGGACTCCGACGACGCCCTCACCTGGCCCGCCCCGGCCCACTACAGCCCGGGCGCCCCGCTCCCCGGCACCGCCCGCCTCATCCACCGCCCCGACGGCACGCTGCCGTACACCCCACCGATACCGCTGTACGTCGCCCTGTGCCGGGTGACGGGGGCGACACCGGAGTGGACCCGCCCGCTGAGCGCGTGACGCCGCGCGCCTTCGGACGCCAGGGGTGGGGCCGACCGGATCGGGCGTAAGTGGGCCGAGGCGGCCTGCATCCGCCCGTGACCCGGTCCAAGGCCGCCTCCGTCCGGCCGTGACCCGGTCCAAGGGGGCCACCATCCTCCCGTGGTCGTCCAAGGCGGCCCCTGTCCGTCCATGGCGCGGTCCGGGGCGGCCTCGGTCCGCACCCCTCGCGCACTCCCCCGCGCCCCGCGAGCTTCGTCGCGCGCCCTGCCCGGGGACGGCTCCGGCCGCGATAGTGGCCGTTCGTCCACGGACACGGCCCCGGGGAGGATCGCGGTGAGGAAGAGGCGGGACACGCCGGCGCCCGAGGTGTCGGAGTCGGAGCAGCTGCTGTTCGGGGGACCGCTCCGCTACGACATGGGCTGGAACCAGCACCGGGACGCCTTCCTGGAGCTGGACTTCCGCGCCATGATGACCCGGCTGCCCGGCATGCTCGCGTCCAGTCTGCGGCTGGCCCGGCAGGCGGACGCCCGGGCCGCGCGGATCGTCCTGGCCTCGCAGGTGGGTGTCGGGGCGGCCCAGGCGGTGAGCCTGCTCGCCGTGAACAGCGTGCTGGGCCGGCTGATCGGCACCGGCACCATCGAGGAACGGCTGCGCGGCGCCGCCCCCGCCCTGGTGACCATGGCCGCCGTCCTGTTCGTGGCCGCCGTGCTGCGCGCGGCCTCCACGTACGCCACCGGCCGCCTGGAACCCAAGGTCGAACGGGTGGCGACCGAGATGTACCTGGAGCGGGCCGCGGCCGTCGAGCTCGCCGCGATCGAGGACCACGCCTTCCACAAGCTGCTGGACACCGCGCAGTACGGCGCCTCCTCGGCCCGCCGCATGATCATGTACGGCACGCGCGTGGTGAACGCGATGATCTCGCTGATCACCGCGGCCGGTGTGCTGACCGTGCTGCACCCGGCCCTGCTCCCGCTGCTGATCACGATGACGATCCCGAGCGCCTGGGGCGCCCTGACCAACGCCCGGCGCCGCTACGAGTCGTTCCACACCTGGGTGCAGCACGCCCGCGCCGGTCACCTGATCAGCGCCCTGCTCACCGAGCCGGAGGCGGCGCCGGAGATCCGGGTGCACGGGGTCGGACCGTTCCTGCTGCGGCACTACCGGGCCATGTCGGAGACCGCGGAGGCGGAGCAGGCCCGGCTGGCCCGGCTCGCGGCCCGCACCGGCCTGATCGCGGCGGCCTGGACCGGCCTCGCCACCGTCGCCACGTACGCGACGCTGGGCGGCCTGCTGCTGAGCGGCGCGATGGCCCTGTCGGTGGCCGGTACGGCGGTGATCGCGATCCGCAGCGGCTCGGCGAGCCTCAACACCCTCGTGCTGGAGATCAACACGCTGCACGAGGAGGCGCTGTTCGTGGGGGACCTGGAACGGCTGTACGTCGAGGCGGCCGAACGGGCGATCCCGGTCGGCGGCGACCCGCTCCCGGACGATCCCCGGGAGATCCGCTTCGAGAACGTCACCTTCGCCTATCCGAGCGACCACCCGGGCGATGCCGACCGCCGTCCCGCCCTGGACGACGTCACGCTCACCCTCCCCCTCGGCCGGATCGTCGCCCTGGTAGGCGAGAACGGATCCGGCAAGACCACCCTGGTCAAGCTGCTGGCCGGGCTGTACCAGCCGGACCGCGGCCGCATCCTGTGGGACGGCGTCGACGCGGCGCGCGCCGACCGGCAGCGGCTCGCCGAACGCATCGCCATGGTCGCCCAGGACTTCAAACGCTGGCCGTTCACCGCCAAGGTCAACGTGGCAGTCGGCCGCTCGTCGGCACCGCTCACCGACGAACGGCTGGCCGCGTCGGTCACGGAGGCGGGCGCGGAGGAGGTGGTGGAGGATCTGCCGCGCGGCCTGGACACCCTGCTGGCCCGCAACTTCAGCGGCGGGCACGAGCTGTCCGGCGGGCAGTGGCAGCGGCTGGGCATCGCGCGGGCCGCCTACCGGCGCGGTCACATCCTGATCGTGGACGAGCCCACGGCCGCCCTGGACGCCCGCGCCGAGCTGGAGGTCTTCGAGAAGATCCGCGCGCTGGCGGGCAACGGGCAGACCGTCGTACTGATCACCCACCGGCTGGCGTCGGTCCGCCACGCCGACCTGGTGCACGTCCTCGACCAGGGCCGGGTGGTGGAGTCGGGCACTCCCGACGAACTCCTGGCGAACGGCGGGGTCTACGCGGAGCTGTACGCGCTCCAGGCGAACCAGTTCACGGCGAAGCTGCCGGTCCGCAAGGCCGGATAGCTGTCAAGACCGCTCAGCCGTCCAGACCGCTCAGCCGTCCAGACCGCTCAGCCGTCCGGATCGCAAGCCGTCGAGGCCGGCTAGCTCTCGACACCGCCGGTGCCGCGCACGATGACCAGGAACGTGTCCGTGGCCAGATCCATCACGACCTCGGCGGGCAGCCCTTCCAGCCGCCGGGCCTGCGCGAACTCCTCCGCAGGCCATGATCCTCGCGGTCCGCCTGCGGGAAAGCATTCGAGCACGGTTCGCCCGTTCACCATCCTGCACCTCCAGAAAAGCGTCGTACCTGTAGGAGTTAACGCTCTGGAGAACGCGAACGGCTCGCCCGGTGACACTACTGAGACATAGCCGACACCCCGTGGGGGCGGACGGTGAGGGTCCGTTGACTTTCGGCCACGCTCGTGACCGGTCGTGTCAGTCCTCGTACTCGTCGTGATACCGGACGCGGTCACTGCCCTCCGGTACCCGGCCGAGGGCCGTCAGGTCGAGCAGGGAGGTGGTCGGACCGAGTCCGTCGAGGCCGCCGTCGTACACGGAATAGGTGTGGAAGACCCGGTCGTGCTCCCGCAGGAAGCAGCTGATCCCGGGCCGTTCGACCGGTTCGTCGTCCACGACGATGGTCGCCTCGAAGTCACGGTTGAAGTCGCGGATGCCGTCGCTGTGCCAGGACGAGTACCAGGGCACCGTCCAGCCCATCCGCGCCTTGAACGGCAGGATCCTGGTGAACGGCGCGCGGGAGACCACCGCGAACGAGGTGCCGCGCGCCCGCAGATGGGCGAGGTGGCCGACCTGGTCCAGGAATGCGGCGCAGCCGGGACAGCCGGCCTCCCACTCCGGGGCGAACATGTAGTGGTGGACGACGAGTTGGGGCCGCCCGTCGAAGAGGTCCAGCAGCGTCGCCTTGCCGTCGCCGCCCTCGAAGACGTACTCGGCGTCCACCTCGACCATGGGCAGCCGGCGCCGCTCGGCGCTGAGCGCGTCCCGCGCGCGCGTGAGCGCCTCCTCCTTGCGCAGTAACTCCGCGCGCGCGGCACGCCACCGCCCACGCGAGACGATCTCCGGAAGCGACATGGGCCCTCCTGTGCAACGGTCGGTTCCGGGTGGTGACCGCGGGAGGGAAGAAAACTCATCGGTGCGGCCGGAGATCTTTTCCGCGTCGGCGGACGCGTCGCCGGACGCGTCGGCGGTTCCGCGGCCGCCTCTCGGCGGCCGCCGTCGAGGTGCACGGCGACCGGCCGCCCCTGTCGATCGTCGCTCTGGCCGGCGAGATCCCCGCCGTCCGGAACCGCCCGCCCGTCCCGGTGACGGCGCCGGAGGGCACCTCGGGCCGCTGACTGCGCGGCGTCCGAGGCGCCGCGCCGCTTCACACGGCGGCCGGCATCCGGGGCACCACGAGCCCGAGGCGCTGCCCGTCCCGCTCCAACTCGGCGGTCAGGTCTTCGAGTTGCCGGGTGTGCCGGGGGGTGAGCCGGCCCGTCTCGTCGAGGTGCACGGCACACGCGGTGGTGGTGTCCACAAGCCGTTCGAGTACGGCGGCCACCGCGTCCGTGCCCTCGGTGTGCCGGGCGAGGGCGGGGAGTTCGGCGGCGGCGAGGGCGATGGCGGTACGGGCCTCGGCGAGGGTGCGGTAGGCCTCGCGGCGCAGGGCCCAGCGTTCGCCGCGGTCGCCGGACCCGCCCAGGACGTGGTCCAGATAGGCGTGTGCGGCCCGCCCGGCAGCCGCGAGCCGGGCCCGTACCCCGCCACCCCGCTTCCCCGTCATCGGCAGGTGCCCGACGATCAGCACCAGCGCGCAGGCCAGCAGGGTCTCGCCGATCCGGCTGACGGAGGCCTGCGGTTCGCCGCCGACCATGACCAGGGCGAGCACGAGGACGGTGACGACGGCGGTCTGGGCGCCGAAGTGCCGCGTGGACACCGGGATGACCGCCCCGCAGACGGCGACCAGCGCGATGAGTCCCTCGGGCCGGGGCAGTACGGCGGCGAGGCCGGCGAAGACGAGCGCGCCGAGCACGGTTCCCGCGGCCCGGCACAGCACCCGGGAGGCGAGCGGCCCGAGGTCGGGCTTGACGAGGAAGACGGCGGTGGCGGGCAGCCAGTACCAGTGCTGGTGCTCGCCGTACCAGCGGGCGTGGTGCAGGGCCTGCGCGATGGCGGCGCCGGCCCCGAAGCACAGGGCGACCCGCAGCCCGTACTCCCGTCCGCCGCTGCCGAGCGCGGCCCGCAGGATCTCCGTCGGGCCGCGGCGCCGGGCGGGCGGCCGCTGCTCCCCCGGCTCGGCCCGGTCGAAGGACTCGGCGGCGCGCAGCAGGGCGTCGTCGAGGGCCCGCAGAGCGGGCGCGGAGCGGGAGGGCGCGGGCAGCGGGCCGGTACTGCCGTTGCCCCGCACGGCGACGGCGAGCCGCCGGGGCCCCTCGGCCGCCCGCGCGGATATCGGCTCCCCGGCCCAGGCGAGGGCGGTGGCCGCCTCGGCGAGGGGCAGGGCGGCGGCGTACCGCGCGTGCAGCCGGCGTTCGGCGGCGGAACTGGCGTACCGCCGCAGCCGGGGCCCGGTCAGCGCGTCCTGGGCGTGATCGAGCGCGGCGGTGAGGGCGGCGCGCCGGTGGCCCGCGGCCTCGCCGCCCACCGCGTCGAGCAGATCGGCGACGGCGTCGTACACGGCGGCGACGGCGTCCCGCTCCCCGTCGAAGCGGAAGTCACCGGCGATCGCGCCCGGGGTGGGCAGGGCGAGCCGCAGCGCGACCAGCCACCCGGCGCCGGCGAGGAAGGCGAGGGCCCGCTGCCAGCCCGCCTCGGCGACCGGCATCCCGGCCCCGATGGCGGCGGCGACCAGCAACTGGGTCCCGGCCCCGGAGGCGACGGGCCCGACGGCACTCGTTCCGCCGGCGACCAGCCCGAGCCCGGTGAGCAGCAGGGTGAGGGGTACGGCGGTCAGGTGCTCCCCGCCGTACGTCCCGACGAGCAGCCCCACCGCCCCGGCCGCCGCGGGTACCCCGAGCCGCCGTACGGCGGACCGCCGGCTGCCCGGCCGGTCGTTGACCCCGGCGAGCATGGCGGCGATGGCGGCGACGACGCCCAGGGAGGTGCGGTGGAGCAGGACGGCGGCGAGCAGCAACGGCCCGGCGGCCAGCGCCCCTCTCGTCACCGCGCTCCAGGGCACGGGCCCGCGCTGGGCGCGCAGGGCGTGGGCGAGCCAGGGCGGCAGGGCGATACGACGCGACACGGGGCTCCTGTCCGGACGAGGGCGGGGTGTGCCTTCGGGCGACGGTGGCCGGGCTGTTGGCTTGTGTGTCCACGGTAGATCGTGTTCCGGTGCGGAAAGGTACGTTCGCATTTCGCGGGTGTGACAAGTGCCCCGGAGAGCCGGGTTCTTTATGAACGCAATTCCGCGCGGGCCCGATTCGGGGCGGAACGCGGGCCCGATTCGGGGCGGAAGAGGAACGGGCCCGAGGGCGTAGCCTGCCCCCGGGCCCTGGAATGCCACCCATCGTCACACGCCGGCACACTTGAGAACCCGGGTCAGTCGTGAGGTCGTCGCGTCCTTCCTTTGGACCACCACGCATCGAGCTGCGCGGGCAGGACTTGAACCTGCGTTTCGACGTACTGGGGCCCGGGCCCGGTCGATCCGGCGATCGGCGGCGAATGCTGAGTCTGGAGCGAGAGTCTGAGATTCAACGCGGCCCGCCCGATGCGCACTGTGGGTACGACCGCTCTTCACGACAAGCCTCAGCTTCAGCTTTGCGCTCCTCGCGCACCCCGGCCGCAGGGGCCGGGGAGTCTGGAAGGGCTATCCGAAGAGATAGCCGAACACGGCGTCCCCGACCCGCTGGTCGACGACGTCGGCGCCGTTCGCCTCCTCCCGGGCGAACTTGACGGCCTGCTGCAACTTCTCGACCCGGTCGAGGAGTCCGTTGACGCGCCGGGCGGGCAGGGCACCCGAGAACTTCACGGTGGTCCAATACCCCACCGGCACGTCCTCGTAGTACACCTCGACCTGGGCCGGATGCTTCTCGGTGGCCTCGGCCTTCACGTGGTTGCGGGGCACCTTCTTGGTGCGCAGGGTCCGCACGGGCTCGGTCTTCCACGCGTCGGTCGAGGGGTCCTGCACCCACGACTCGGAGGCGTCGAGGACAGGCAGCTTCCTCACGAAAGTGCTGAGATCGACGAGCTGCTTCTCCAGGAACAGCAGATAGGCGACGGGCGCGCCGGCGACCAGCACCCGTCCGTCCACCTTCACATCGGCCCTGGCCTCGCAGTTCGCCCAGTCCTTGGTGGCGGTCACGTCGAAGAGCCGCGTCAGCGTGGCCGAGGTCTCCCGCAGCACGTCCTCGGCCTTGACCTGAACCCGCGTGGACTCGGGCGGCAATTGCTCACCCTCCTCGTCCTTCGGCTGATACGTACGCGAGATACCGGCCAGCAACGCGGGTTTCTGCAACCCGTGATGAGCGGCCGTCAGGTCCTGATGAGCCTTGGACTTGATGCCCTTCTCGACCGCGATGATCTGATTGAGTTTCGCCACGAGAAGGACGGTAGCAGCGCCAACTTTCCCATTCACAGCCATTTTTCGAGCAGGACGAATATGTGGCACGAAGCCGAATAGCAGCTCGGCCTCCCGGAGTGCGGAGTTCCGGGTGGTGGCGGGTGCCGCGCGGCGGTCCGCCCGCTGCGGGGGGGGCGTCGCCGGTGTGACACCGGCGCACCGGAGGGACTGCGTGACACCCCGCGCCGGAAATCCAGGTGCGGGCGCCCGGCGCGAGCGCGGATGATCGGCAGGTTGCCCGCCGTCACTCCAGGAGCCCCCGTGATCCAGCGCGTCACCGCCCCGGCTCTCTTCCCGCCGCCCGGCTACTCCCACGTCTGCGTCGTCGAGGCCGGTACGAAGCTGGCGTTCCTCGCCGGTGCCGTCCCCCTGGACGGCGAGGGCAGGCTCGTCGGGGAGGGTGATCCGCCGCTCCAGGCCGAGCAGGTGATCTCGAACCTGCGGGAGCAGTTGCGCACTGTCGGCAGCGATTTGGATCATGTGCTGTCGACCGACGTGTACGTCGTGAGCAATGAGCCTGCGGTGCTGTCCAGCGTGTGGGAGGTCGTCGAGGCCTCCGGTCTCAGCGCCGGGCCGCACGCGTCGACGCTGGTCGGGGTGGCCTGCCTGGGCTACCCCGGGCAACTGGTGGAGATCACGGCCACGGCCGTCGTCCCCGAGCGGGCGCCGGTATGAACGCCGAGGTCGTACTGCGCCGCGCCGGTGGGCCGGATGCCGCCGGGGTCGCCGACGTCTGGCTGCGTTCGTTCGGCGCCGCCCTGCCCACCGTCGTCCGGCCGCGGTCGGACGACGAGGTGCGCGCGTACATCCGGGACGTCGTGGTGCCGGAGCGGGAGACGTGGGTGGCGGAGGCCGGCGGCCAGGTCGTGGGCATGATGGTGCTGGCGGGGGATCTGCTGTCGCAGTTGTACCTGGCCCCCGAGTGGCGGGGCCGCGGCGTCGGTGACCGGTTCGTCACGCTGGCCAAGGAACGCTCCCCGCGGGGGCTCGCGCTCTGGACCTTCCAGGTCAACAAGCCCGCCCACCGCTTCTACGAGCGGCACGGCTTCGTCGCCGTCGAGCACACGGACGGAAGCGGGAACGAGGAGCGGGAGCCCGATGTGCGGTACGTGTGGCAGCCCTGAGCCGGCCGCCGCCGCCCGGGCCCTGGACACAGGGGCGGTGGCCGGCACGGTCGGGCACTCCCGCCGCCGCGGCGGCCCGCGCCCTCGCGGGCACCCGCGCTACGGCCGCCCCGGTGCGGACCCCCACACCCGTCTCTTCGCCAGCGGTTTGCGGTAGCTCCCCGCCCTGCTCGTCGTGAGTCCCAGCGTCACCAGCGACTCGGCCAGCTTCACCCCTGCGCCCACCCCGTCGACCACCGGGACCCCGAGCTTCTCCCCCACCGCCCGCTGGAGCCCCGTCATCCCGGCACAGCCGAGGACCAGCACCTCGGCGCCGGCGTCCCGGACCCGCTCGGCCGCCGCGAGGAACGCGGCCTCCGTGCGCCCGGGGTCAGCGGCGAGGTCGAGGACGCCGAGGCCGGTGCCGGCGACGGCGACGCAGTTCCGGGCGACCCCGGCGGTCTCCAGACTGTCCTCGATCTGCCCGCGCGACCGGTCCAGGGTGGTGACGACGCCGTAGCGGCGGCCCAGCAGACAGGCCAGGTGGGCCGCGGCCTCGGTGATGTCGACGACGGGCACGTCCACCAGCTCCCGTACGCCCTCGCGCCCGTGCTCACCGAAACCGGCCAGGACCACCGCGTCGTACGCCGGACCGTCGTACGACCTCAGCGCGTCCAGGACCGCCGCCGCGGACAGGTAGCTGTCGAGCCAGCCCTCGGCCGACTCGGGCCCCCAGTGCGGGGTCAGCCCGGTCACGGCGGTGCCCGGGCCTGCTGCGGCCCGGGCACCTCGTACGATCTCCGCGGTCATCTCCTGCGTGGTGTTGCAGTTGGTGACGACGATCCGCACGTCCTTCAGACCTCCTCGGCCACGGTGACGGGGGCGGCGGCAGAGGCGGCGGCGCGGTCACCGCGGCACAGCGTCAGATAGAGGCCCGCGGCCAGCGCCGTGCCGATGAACCAGGAGTACGGCGCCACGTCGCCGAACGTCTTCACCAGCGCGAGCACGGCCGCGACCGCCGCCGAGGGCAGGAACGCCCACAGCGCCTTCGGGTTGACCCCCTTGCGGTAGTGGTAGGGGGAGCCGGGGGCCGCGTCGAAGAGCGCCCGCGCATCCACCTTGCCGCGCTTGATCGCATAGTAGTCGACCATGATCACGCCGAACAGCGGGCCCAGGAAGGCGCCGAGTCCGCCGAGGAAGTAGTTGACGACGGTGGGGTTGGAGAAGAGGTTCCAGGGGGTGACGACCAGCGCGGCGACCGTGCTGATCATGCCGCCGACCCGGAAGCTGATCTTCTGCGGCCAGACGTTGGCCAGGTCGTACGCCGGTGAGACGAAGTTGGCGACGATGTTGACGCCCATGGTGGCGACCGCGAAGGTCAGCGCCGCCACGATCAGGACCCAGGTGTTGCCGACCTTGGCGACCAGTTCGGCCGGGTCGGTGATGGCCTCGCCGAACACCTCCAGGGAGCCTGCCGTGACGATCACGGAGACGACCACGAAGGCCGTGGAGTTGACCGGCAGACCCCAGAAGTTGCCGCGGCGCACGGTCCGGTAGTCGGGCGCGAAGCGGGAGAAGTCGCAGAAGTTGAGCATCAGCGTGCCGTAGGTGGCGAGGATCAGGCCGATCGCGCCGAACCACTGCCGCCACTGCTCGCCGGTGGAGACGGGATGCGGGGTGGAGGTGAGCGAGATGGTCCAGTGGGCCTTGGCCAGGATCCAGACCGCCAGCGCGATCATGACCAGCCAGATCGCCGGGCCGCAGAAGTCCTGGAACTTGCGGACCGACTCCATGCCCCGGCTGATGATCGCCGCCTGGACCAGCCAGAGCGAGACGAAGGAGATCCAGCCGAGCGTGTCCAGGCCGAGGAAGGAGCTCTCCGTCAGGGACTTCAGGCCCGGCCAGGCCGCCAGCAGCATCACGTTGACGGCGACGGACGCCAGATAGGTCTGGATGCCGTACCACATGATGGCGATCACGGCCCGGATGAGCGCCGGGACGTTGGCGCCCCAGACGCCGAAGCTGATCCGGCTGACCACCGGGAACGGCACGCCGTGGCGCTGGCCGATCCTGCCCATCCAGTTCATGCCGACGTAGATCAGCACGAAGCCGACGAGGAGGGAGGTGAAGACCTGCCAGACGTTCATGCCGAGGACCAGCAGGCCGGCCGCGAAGGTGTAGTTGCCGAGGTTGTGGACGTCGGACATCCACATGGCGAAGAGGTCGAAGACCTTCCAGTTCCGCTGTTCGGCGGGGGCGAGGTCTTCGTTGGTGAGCCGGGGGTCGGGGACGAACTCGGGTGCGCCGGTGGCTTCGGCGCGGTCGGCGAGGGACACGGGGCCTCCAGGGGAACCAACCGGTGTACCAGCTTTTGGTATACCAAACTGTCGTCATGGTGCTCCCGCCAAGCGTTCCGACCGATGTCCGCCCCGTTACGGCTCCGTAAAAGCCCCCCGGGTCGGCGAAAATGACCTCATGGGCTCCCCCACCACGAAGATCGAACCGTTGGGCGCGGTGCGCGAGCGTGTTCTCGCGACCCTGCGGCAGGACATCATCGAGGGTCGCCTGGGCCCCGGCGACCGGCTGGTGGAACGGGAGCTCGCCGAGCGGTTCGGAGTCTCCCGGGTGCCGGTCCGGGAGGCGATCCGGGCCCTGGTCGCCGAGGGCTTCGTGCTCTTCGAGTCGGCCCGCCGTACGGTCGTGCGCCGGCTGACCCCGACCGACGTCAAGGAACTCTTCGAGCTGCGCGAGGCGTTGGAGGTGTACGCGGCCGGCCTGGCGGCGGCGCGGGCGACACCGGAGGCGCTGGCCGAGCTGCGGGAACTGCTCGACCGGGCGGCCACCGCGACCGAGGCGGGCGACGCCGAGACCATCACCGACATCAACACCCGTTTCCACGACCGGATCCTGGCCCTGGCCGGCAACAGCCTGCTCATCTCGGTCATGGAGCCGGTCGACGGCCGCCTGCGCTGGCTCACCCGGCGCAACGAGGAGTGGCCCCAGCTCCTCACCGAGCACCGCGAGCTGTACGCCGCGATCGCCTCCGGCGACCCGGACCGCGCCCGGGCCCGCGCGCTCGGCCATGTCCAGGCCAACTACCGGTCGACGGTGCGGCACCTCTTCGGCGGCGAAGCCGGCGCCTTCGGCGAGGACACCGGCGGCTAGCCGCGAATCCCCCGCCGGCAGGAACACCGGTTCGCACAGGAGTCTCCCGGCTCCGCCGAGCGCCGCCCCTCACCCCAGCCCGGCCGCCTCCGCCGCCGTCCGCAGCACGTCGCGGAGCATCTCGGGGGTGAGGCGGCCGGTGAAGGTGTTGCGCTGGCTGACATGGAAGCAGCCGAAGAGGTCCAGGCCGTCAAGGCCGACCCGGGCGCCGTGGGCAAAGGCCGGGCGGGGCCGGGGCACGGTCCAGCCCGCCGCCGCGAACGCCGGCAGCACGGCCTGCCAGCCGAAGGCACCGAGCACGACGGCGGCGCGCAGCGTCGGCCGCAGCAGCGTCAGCTCCTCGACCAGCCAGTGACGGCAGGTGTCACGCTCCTCGGGGGTCGGCTTGTTGGCGGGCGGGGCGCAGTGCACCGGCGCGGTGACGCGCACGCCGTTCAGCTCCAGGCCGTCTCCGGCGCTCGCCGACGTCGGCTGCGAGGCGAGCCCGACGTCGTACAGCGCCTGGTACAGCACGTCACCGGAACGGTCGCCGGTGAACATCCGCCCGGTGCGGTTGCCGCCGTGCGCGGCCGGAGCGAGGCCGACGATCAACAGCCGGGCGTCGGCGGGCCCGAAGCCGGGGACGGGCCGGCCCCAGTACGTCCAGTCGGCGAACGCGGCGCGCTTGGTGCGCGCCACCTCCTCCCGCCAGGCGACCAGGCGGGGACAGGCGCGGCAGCCGCTGACACGCTGGTCGAGGTGGGTAAGGGGGGTAGGGTCCACGTTTCAACGGTAGGACCGGTCCGGCGGGCGGAGGCGGGGAAAGGGAGCCGGGGGCGAGGGCGAGGCTTGCCGGAGCGGCTCGGTCGGGGTGGCGGGAGTGCGCGGGAGCACCCATGTCGGTCCGCGCGAAGTGCTGAGTGGCGGCCGCGGGCTGTCCGGGGGCTGATCGTGTCCACGCGGCGGTAGCCGCATATCGGTGCCAGCCCCGCGCCCTCTCGGAGTGCGCTGGCGGGCGTCGGCGCAACGGTTCCGTCGGTGCCCGGCTCGGGGGGCTAAGGTCGGGCTATGGGTTCTGAGGATGCGGACGACGGCAGGGAGCAGGCGAGCGGCGAGGGAGCCGAGGCCTCCGGTGCCCCGGCCCCCGGCCCAGTCGCCGCGGCCGACCCCGCCGCTGTCGCCGCGGCCGACCCCGCCGCTGTCGCCGCGGCCGTCGCCGCCGCCGAGGCCGCGGGGCCGGCTCCGGGTGAGAACGTGCGGATCGACAGCTGGATCTGGGCCGTGCGCCTGGTCAAGACCCGCTCCATGGGAGCCACCGCCTGCCGGGGCGGGCATGTCCAGGTGAACGGCGAGCGGGTCAAGCCCGCCCACTCCGTGCGCGTCGGCGACGAGGTGCGGCTGCGCCACGAGGGGCGAGAGCGGGTCGTCGTCGTGAAGCGGCTGATCCGCAAGCGGGTCGGTGCCCCGGTGGCCGCCGTGTGTTACATCGACAACTCGCCGCCGCCCCCGCCCCGGGAGGCCCTCGCCCCCATGGGCATCCGCGACCGCGGCACCGGCCGCCCCACCAAGCGCGATCGCCGCGAACTGGAACGGCTGCGCGGCATGAGCGGGCCCGGTGGCATGAGCGGAGGCGGCATGGGCTCGGCAGGGCGCCCGAGCGGTGGACGCCCCGGCGGACGGTGACCCGCCCGGCCGTCGCGCACCACTACGCCGACGGCACCGCCCTCACCCACGTCCCGTCCTCGGTCAGGTACTCGGACACCTCCAGTCCCGCTTCCGCGAGTGCCTCCTCGAACTGGTCCCGGGTGAGCGGTCGGGCCAGGAAGGTCTGGGTCCAGGTCGCGTCCGGGAACTCGTACTCCGCGCGCACCGAGTTCACCCCGTCCCCAACCGGCTCGGCCGACACGAGCCGGACGGTGTAGCCGCTGGGGTCGACCCGCTCCCTCGGCACCTTCGTGTGGTAGTCCGCGCCCTCCCGCTGGATGAGCACGCAGCCGCCGTCCGCCACGTGCGCCGCGCAGGTCCGCAGCATGCCCCGGCGCACTTCCACGTCCCCGGTGTGCACCAGGAAGGACGCGAGCATCACCACGTCGAACTTCTCGCCCAGGCCGAGCCCTTCGATGGTGCTCCGTATCGTGCGCGCCCCGCGCACGCGCTCCAGCATCTCCGCCGACTCGTCCACCGCCGTGACCGTGAATCCGCGCTCCACGAGCGGGTGCGTCATGCGCCCCACACCGCTGCCGAGCTCCAGGATGCGGGCGCCGGCCGGGACCGCCGCCTCGATGATGTCCGGCTCGTCGCCGACGGTCAGCCGCGAGTAGAGCTCGACCGCGCAGCCGTCCGGGGTGATCGCTCCCGGCCCCGTCCCCTCATACCCCTCACGCATTTCAACCGTCATGCCCGAACAACGGCCCGTCGCCGCACCGCGGTTCCAGCATCTCGACGGTTCACTCGTTCGAGCAGTTCGAAAGCCCGACGGGAACTTTTCGACGGCAGGCCGCAGTTGACGGCTGTCACCGGTCCCACGGGAACCATCCGTGCCCGACGTACCAGTGGCCGCCCGCCCGCAGGTGGTCACCGACCACCCGCTCCACCGACGTCCGCCGGGGCAGGTCCGGTATCGGCAGGTCCGGGTCGCCGAAGACGAAGCCGACCGGTGTGGTGTCGGCCGGCTCCGGGTCCTCCCATCCGGACCGGAACCGCTCCTGGAAGCGGACGATGTTGGAGCCCGCCGGGAGGTGTCGCCGCAGCTGCGGATCGAGCAGCCAGGAGTGGCAGGTCGCGACGGCGTGGGGCTCCTCGGGAAAGTGCCGGGCGAAGAACTCCCGGGCGTGGTCCAGCGAGCGGTCGCAGGCGAGCGGGGTGAGCGGCCCGCGGAAGTCGGGGATGTGCAGGTCCAGGGAGGGCTCGCCGCCGGTCACCTCGATTCCGGCCGCACTGATCGCCTGTGCCGTGCGCTCGCCGAGCCCCGTCCGCTCGTACTGCAGGCGTCCCAGCTGGTAGAGGCGACCGCAGAAGTGGCGGGTGAGCCAGTGGCCCTGGCGCGCTCCCAGCCCACCGCCGCCGAACCGCCTGCGATGCAGTGCCATGCCACGGCCGAGGTCGGCGAGCGTGTGGCGGGAGACGTCGTCGGGGATGCCGCGTGCCCGGTGCACCGCGCGGGCGTGCGGCACCGCCGCCAGGAAGACGTACACGAGGAAGTAATCGCCCAGCGCGGCCGGAGCCTGGGCGGCCCGGTCAGCGAGCCCGGCCGGGTCGTCCACCTCCCGCACGGCACCGGTCACGTCCTCGGCGCCCTCTTCCAGCAGCCGCCGCAACCCGGGATCGGCGGTCACGGTCCGCCGCAGTGCCACCACCTCGTTGATGTCCTCGTGCGGCACGGCGAGGTCGAGAAGCAGGTCAGGCAGGTCGTCGGCGTCCGGCAGCACGGCGGGGTCCCCCTTGGTGAAAGTCCACTCGAAGAGTACGTTTGCAGACAGGAGCAGTGATCCGGAATGCGTACAGGCAGTGAACCGGTGACCGCCCGCAGTGCGCTGCGGGCGCGGTTGTGGCTGAGCGTGTGGGGGCTGGCCTGGGCGGTCTTCGGCACGGTGCTGTTCGCACTGCTCGGGCGGCCCGGCTGGGCGGCCGCCTGCGGGGTGGTGTGGCTGGTGGCCACCGTCGACATGGTCGTGATCATCAGGCACATCCGGCAGGGCCCGCACTTCCAGCCGGGCCGGGACGTGCCGCCGTACCGGCCCGCGGACATCCGCCCGCCGCCGTACCGGCACCCGCCGCGGCACCGTCACTCGTGAGGGAACATCCACGCAGGCGGCACCGCCTCACCTGGCACCGGCCCTCACGGCGCCGGTTCACGCGCCGCTGTCGAAGCGGGCCGCCTTCAGGTACTCCGGGTTCGGGTCCAGGGCGGCCGCCAGCCGGAAGTGGCGTATCGCGAGGCCGGCGCGGCCTTGGCGCTCGTAGGTGCGGCCGAGCGCGAAGTGGGCGAACGCGTTGTCCGGTTCGCGCTCCAGGACGATGGTGAACTCCAGCTCGGCGGGGCGCAGCTGCGCGGCGGCGAAGAAGGCACGCGCGCGCAGCAGCCGGGCGGCGGTGTTCTCGGGGTGGGCGGCGATGACTCCGTCGAGCAGCTTCACCGCGCCCCGCGGGTCCCGTGCGTTGAGCAGTTGCTCGGCGGCACGGAAGTCGATGACATGCGTCTCCGGAGTACGTCCGGTCGAACCGCTGGTCTCGGGCACGGCGAAGTCCTTCCCTCACTGACGCGGTTCAACGCCCGGACGGGTGCCCGCTATTTCGAAGACGCATTCCGCTCGTTCGAACCGGCCGCCCGGGCCCGGCGCACCAGGTCGGCCCACACCTCCCCGACGCGCCGGCGGAGCGCGTCCAGGGGGACGTCGTTGTCGATCACGATGTCCGCGATCTCCAGGCGCTTCTCACGCGTCGCCTGCGCGGCCATGCGTGCGCGGGCGTCCTCCTCCGTCATCCCCCGCAGCCGGGTCAGCCGGTCCAGCTGGGTCTCGGGAGCGGCGTCCACCACGATCACGAGGTCGTAGAGCGGGGCGAGGCCGTTCTCCGTGAGGAGCGGGACGTCGTGGACCACCACGGCGTCGGCTGCGGCCGCACTCTCCAGCTCGCGGGAGCGGGCTCCGACGAGGGGGTGCACGATCGAGTTCAGTACGGCGAGTCTCTCGGGGTCGGCGAAGACGATCGAGCCGAGCTTCGGCCGGTCCAGGCTGCCGTCCGCAGCCAGCACCTGGGGACCGAAGGCCTCGGCCACGGCGGCCAGACCGGGGGTCCCGGGCGCGACGACCTCACGCGCGATGCGGTCCGCGTCGATCAGCACCGCGCCGTGCCCGACGAGCAGCCGCGACACCTCGCTCTTGCCGGCGCCGATCCCGCCGGTGAGGCCAACTTTCAGCATGCCCCGAAGCTTAGGCCCTGCCACTGACACCGTCCCTGACGGGCCCCGGCCCTGCCCCCGCCCGACGCACGACACCCTCGGCCAGGGGCTCGGCGCCCCGGGCCACGGGTTCGCCACCCCCGCCGAGGCTTGCCGCCCGGCCGGCGCGGGCCGTGTGCGGAAGGCAGGGCCTCAGTTGTCGCCCTCCCGCTCCGCGAGGAAGCGCTCGAACTCAAGGCCGATCTCGTCCGCCGAGGGGATCTCCACCGGCTCGGCGAGCATGTTGCCCCGGGTCTCGGCGCCCGCGGCCGCGTCGTACTGGTGCTCAAGGCCCTGCACGAGAGCGGTCAGCTCCTCGTCGCCCTCCTGGATCTGGCTGTCGATCTCGGTCTGGGTGCGGTGCGCGTCCGTGCGCAGGGCGTGCGCGATGCTCGGCAGGACCAGGCCGGTGGCGCCCGTGACGGCCTCCAGGACGGTCAGGGCGGCGTCCGGGTAGGGCGAGCGGGCGATGTAGTGCGGCACGTGCGCGGCGACGCCCAGGACGTCGTGGCCGGCCTCCATGAGGCGGAACTCGAGCAGCGCCTCGGCGCTGCCGGGCACCTGGGCCTCCTCGAAGGGGCTGCGGTGTCCGGGGACCAGGTCGGTGCGGTTGCCATGCGGGGTGAGGCCCACGGGGCGGGTGTGCGGGACGCCCATGGGGATGCCGTGGAAGTTCACGGACAGGCGGACACCGAGCCGCTCGACGATCTGCCGTACGGCTGCGGCGAAGCGCTCCCACTCGACGTCGGGCTCGGGACCGGACAGCAGCAGGAACGGCGCGCCGGTGGCGTCCTGGACCAGCCGGACCTCGATGGCGGGCTCCTCGTATTCGGTCCAGCGGTCCCGCTTGAAGGTCAGCAGCGGGCGCCGGGCCCGGTAGTCCACGAGCCGGTCGTGGTCGAAGCGGGCGACGACCTGGTGGGGCAGCGAGTCGAGGAGCCGGTCGACGATCTGGTCGCCGGTCTCACCCGCGTCGATGTATCCGTCGAAGTGGTAGAGCATGACAAGACCGGCCGACTCCTGGGCCAGCGCCATGTCGACGACTGCCAGGCCCTTCGGCTCCCATGCGTACAAACCCTGCGGATCAAACACTGTGACCGCTCCTCCTCGTGTCCGTACGGGTCAACGCGGCACGGGCCACCGGCATTCCCGCCGCCACGCTGAACAGGCGTCTCTCACCGCCTTCTCCTGCCGGGAGTCTTCTCCTGCCAGGAGCGTTCTGCTGCCGGGGTCCTTCTCCTGCCGGGAGAGCGTGCACGCGCGCGTGCGTCCGCGCCGGACGCGGTCACGCGCGCGTGCCGGGGTCAGGCCGCCATCACGCGCGCGTGGAGTGCCGTGACCGCCTTGCGCGCCGAGCTGAACGCGCCGTGCTGCCAGGCGTCCGTGTAGCTGAGCCAGTCGCCGGCGAACCAGACGCGGCCGGTGGGATCGTTCAGGGGCTTGTAGCGCGGGTCGTCGGGGCCGCCGGGGGTGTCGTGCCAGGCGGCCTCCAGGTGGGGCGTCTGGCGCCAGTGGTGGGAGAAGGAGGAGGCCAGTTCGGTGCGGTACTTGTCGCCGTAGATCTTCACGCCGGCGGCGACGGCGCGCTGTTCGCGCTGGGCCGGGGTGAGCTTGGCGTAGGAGTCGGCGTCGCCGCCGTAGTTGTAGTAGCCGATGAGGACGCCCCGTTCGCCGTGGAAGCCGTAGGAGGGGTGCCAGATGTGGGTGACGTCCTGGTCGGTCTCGGTGATGCCGCCGTAGATGTTGTGGTCCAGCTCCCACCAGCGGGAACGGTATTCGAGGCCGATCTTGGCCGCCGACGAGGGAGTGATCGCCTCCAGGGCGCTCTGCACCGAGGAGCCCAGGTTGTGCGGCACCTTGGCGAGGATGTTGGGCGGCATGGCGGCAACGCAGTAGTCGGCCTCGACGACCTTGGTACGGCCGCCCTGGGTGTACGTCACGGTGACGCCGTGACCCGTGTCGGTGATCTTCGAGACGGCGGCCCCGGTACGGATCCGCCCGGCGCCGATCGCCCGGGTGAGCGCCTTCGGTATGTGGTCCATGCCGCCGACCGGCTGGAACATCAGCATCGCCTGGTCGAAGCCGAACTCGAAGGAGAAGTAGCGTCCGACGCCGCTCGCGAGCACCGCGGAGGCGGTCGGGACGTCGCCGAGGAGCACGCCGGGGGTGCCGGCGGCGGCCGGTACGGTCGTGTATCCGCGCCGCTCACCGCCTTCGTAGGCCAGTGTGTCGCCGAGTTCGCCCCAGTCCTTGAGGAACTCGACGAGCCGCTCCTGGTCGGTGGCCGTCAACGCCGCGTCCAGCGCGCCCTTGTTCGTGGCTTTGGCGAGCAACTCCGAGACGTAGCCGTACACGTCGGCCTTGGCGGTGCGGTACCGCTCGGGCTTCGTCATGCCGGCGGACTCGTTGTAGATGTAGGCGTCGGCGTTGACGTTCGTGAACACCTGGATGGGGACGCCGAGTTCGCGGCAGTAGTCGAGGGTGATCATCCACTGCGGGATCCGGGCCGGCCCGGCGTTCATGTAGTGGCCGTCGGCGAACCGCGCGGTCTGCGTGTTGCCGTAGAGGTCGGTGGTCGAGTCGCCGCCGCGCACGGTGAAGTTGCGTCCACCGGTGCGGTCCCTGGCCTCCAGGATCGTACAGTCGTAGCCGGCCTTGCCCAGTTCGTACGCGGTCGCGAGGCCGGCGATGCCACCGCCGAGGACGACGACCTTGGCGGGGGCGCGCCCGGTGAGGGTGAAGTCGCTCGCGCGGAGCGCCCGGAAGGGCTGTTCGCGCTGGGCGGCCTGGGCGGTGGGGGCGAGCCCGAGGGCTCCCATGGTGGCGAACATGGCGCCGGCGCCACCGGTGAGACCGACGTTTCTCAGAAACGCCCGCCGGCTCGTCCCCGACCTGTCCTGAGGCTGTGCCATGACGGATCCCCTTCCGATCTTGAACGAAGACCGGGGAAGCGTCCCAGCGCGGCGTTACGGCCCCGCGGCTGTTGGTGTATCCCACACGTTTCGACGCGCGACTCCGCCGTTCCGCGAGGGGCGCGGGAAACGGCGCGGCAAGCACCCGCCGGCGGGCGGCCGAAGAAGACGCCACAAGCCGCCGCCGGCCGGCGGCCGAAGAACACGCGACAAGCCGCCACCGGCCGGCGGCCGAAGAACAACCGGACAGCGCTGAGGGGCCGCACCTCGAAAGGTACGGCCCCTCAGTTATCGGCTGCTAAGCCCACCGGCGAGCGATCAGCTCTGGCCGCCCGCGAGCTTCTCGCGAAGCGCGGCCAGCGCCTCGTCCGAGGCCAGCGCACCGGAGGTGTCGGCGCCCTCGGAGGAGTACGAACCGCCGCCCGCGGCCGGAGCCGCACCCGCGGCGTCGCCGCCTTCGGCAGCGGCAGCGGCGTCGGCCTCGCGGCTCTTGATGACCTGCTGCTGGTGCTGCTCGAAGCGCTGCTGCGCCTCGGCGTACTGGCGCTCCCACTCCTCGCGCTGCTTCTCGTACCCCTCGAGCCAGTCGTTGGTCTCGGGGTCGAAGCCCTCGGGGTAGATGTAGTTGCCCTGGTCGTCGTAGGACGCGGCCATGCCGTACAGGGTCGGGTCGAACTCGACCGACGCCGGGTCGGTACCGAAGGACTCGTTGGCCTGCTTCAGGGACAGCGAGATCCGACGACGCTCCAGGTCGATGTCGATGACCTTGACGAAGATCTCGTCGTTGACCTGGACGACCTGCTCCGGGATCTCCACGTGGCGCTCGGCCAGCTCGGAGATGTGGACCAGACCCTCGATGCCCTCGTCGACGCGGACGAACGCACCGAACGGAACCAGCTTCGTGACCTTGCCGGGCACGACCTGGCCGATCTGGTGGGTACGGGCGAACTGCTGCCACGGGTCTTCCTGGGTCGCCTTCAGCGACAGGGAGACGCGCTCGCGGTCCATGTCGACGTCGAGGACCTCGACGGTGACCTCCTGGCCGACCTCGACGACCTCGGAGGGGTGGTCGATGTGCTTCCAGGACAGCTCGGAGACGTGGACCAGACCGTCGACGCCACCCAGGTCCACGAAGGCACCGAAGTTGACGATCGAGGAGACCACACCGGAACGGACCTGACCCTTCTGGAGGGTCGTGAGGAACGTCTGGCGGACCTCGGACTGGGTCTGCTCCAGCCAGGCACGGCGGGACAGGACCACGTTGTTGCGGTTCTTGTCCAGCTCGATGATCTTGGCCTCGAGCTCCTTGCCGACGTACGGCTGGAGGTCGCGCACACGGCGCATCTCGACCAGGGAGGCCGGGAGGAAGCCGCGGAGGCCGATGTCGAGGATGAGACCACCCTTGACGACCTCGATGACGGTACCGGTGACGATGCCGTCCTCTTCCTTGATCTTCTCGATGGTGCCCCAGGCACGCTCGTACTGGGCGCGCTTCTTCGAGAGGATCAGGCGGCCTTCCTTGTCCTCCTTCTGGAGGACAAGGGCCTCGATCTCGTCACCGACGGCGACGACCTCGTTCGGGTCGACGTCGTGCTTGATCGAGAGTTCGCGGCTCGGGATGACACCTTCGGTCTTGTAACCGATGTCGAGCAGGACCTCGTCCCGGTCGACCTTCACGATGACGCCGTCGACGATGTCGCCGTCGTTGAAGTACTTGATCGTCTCGTCGATCGCGGCGAGGAAGGCTTCCTCGTTACCGATGTCGTTGACCGCTACCTGCGGGGTGGTGGCGGTGGTCTCGGTGCTGCTCGTCATGTGGGAAAGGGCTCCGGTACGGACATTGAAGTCGTAGGTACTGCTTGCGCCAGGAGCCCGTTTCGCTCTGATGAAGCCGGACAGCCAAGGAAGCGACACCCAAAACCACTGGTGGCGCCTCGAAAACCGAGGGGACATACAACAGATGCGAGCGCAGCCTGCTACGTCTGAGGTGCGCAGGCCCGCAGCGCAACTTGTAGCATACGGGGGCAGCCGGGCAGGGTCAATGCGCGAAGGCGCACACCCGGGGCGGATCGCCGCATACCCGGCACAAGAAACGTCTCACCAGGCCACGTACGCCCGGGAGACCTCCTCCGTGACAGACACCCCTGACGGGTTGCACGGAAGAGTACGACGAGGGAGCCGATCATCCAAGAGCCCGATTCGTTCGACCTCGCAGAGGCCGGTGCGACGACCGGCACCGAGGCCGAACCCGAAGCCACCCGGCGTGCCGCCGGGACCGTGGAGAGCAGCCGGGCCAACCGCGGCTGGTGGGACCGCAACGCCGACGAGTACCAGATCGAGCACGGCACGTTCCTCGGCGACGACCGTTTCGTGTGGGGTCCCGAGGGCCTCGACGAGGTGGAGGCGGAGCTGCTCGGCCCGTCGGAGGAGCTGAAGGGCAAGGACGTCCTGGAGATCGGTGCCGGCGCGGCCCAGTGCTCGCGCTGGCTGGCCGTCCAGGGCGCCCGGCCGGTCGCCCTGGACCTCTCGCACCGCCAGCTCCAGCACGCGCTGCGCATCGGCGGATCGTTTCCCCTGGTCTGCGCCGACGCGGGCGCGCTGCCCTTCGCGGACGCCGCCTTCGACCTGGCGTGCTCGGCGTACGGCGCGCTGCCGTTCGTCGCCGATCCGCGCCAGGTGCTGCGCGAGGTGCGGCGGGTGCTGCGGCCGGGCGGACGGTTCGTCTTCTCGGTGACGCATCCGATCCGCTGGGCGTTTCCCGACGAGCCCGGCCCCGAAGGGCTCTCGGTCTCCGCTTCCTACTTCGACCGGACGCCGTACGTCGAGCAGGACGAGGACGGCCACGCGGTGTACGTCGAGCACCACCGCACGCTCGGCGACCGGGTCCGGGACATCGCCTCCTCGGGTTTCCGCCTCGTCGACCTGGTGGAGCCGGAGTGGCCGGTCTGGAACACCTCCGAGTGGGGCGGCTGGTCCCCGCTGCGGGGCGGTCTCATCCCGGGCACGGCGATCTTCGTGTGCGAGCGCGACTGAGCGTCCGGCGCCCTGTCCGGTCCTTGAGGACGTACGATCCACGCCCATGTACGGGACGGGGACCTGGCCATGGCCCGGCAACTCCTGCCCCATGAACGCCCATACCCCGTGAACGAAGGGGTCCTGG